>DATANR010000451.1:0-6174 GCA_036266155.1 Gemmataceae bacterium
ACAGCTCCACTAGAATTGCCGGCATCACGGACGGGACGACCAACACGCTCATGTTCGGCGAGCGGTCGCGAAAGAACCTGCCGGCGACGAGCACATCGCAATCGCTCGGCGGTTGGGCCTGGGGCAACTACTTCGCTCAAGAAGACAACACCATGAATGCCTCCAAGCCGATGGAGGGCATCAATACCCACGACCTGAACCAGTTTGGCAGTCAGCACTCGGGCGGCAACGTCTCCGTATTCTGCATGGCCGACGGGTCGGTTAAGACGATTTCGAAGAACATCGACCTGGTCAATGTCTTCCAGCCGCTCGCCACGCGGGCCGGTGGTGAAGTGGTTTCCAACGGGTACTAGTAACCGGTTGTCACGACATCCCCCTCATACCGAGGGGGGTGTTCCAATCCATCCTTAACTACCCGGAGCATTTCGCGTGTGGAATTTGCGCTTGCCCGCAATCCTTCTGGGTGGATTGCTGGCTGTTGTGCCTTTGGGCTGTGATTCGAAGGCCAAAGTCAACTACGCCGACGTCGAAGGCTCCGTCACCCTCAATGGCAAGGTCGTGCCGGGCGCCGAGGTGACGTTCTACCCGATCGTGGAGGGAACGGAGGCGATTCCGTACGCGACCGGCCGTACCGACGATTCGGGGCATTACCGGCTCACCGTGAATTCAAAGCAATCCGGCGCGGCCGTGGGCAAGAGCCGGGCGGTCGTCAATTGGCCGGCACGCGAGCGCTCAGAAGACAAGGGAGCACAAAAAAGACCGCCATTTGATATTCCGATTCGCTTCACGGTCGCCAGCCAGACACCGTTAGAAGTTGAAGTGAAAGCCGGCGGTCCCAACACGATCAATTTGCCAATGACAGCTCCGTGACCGCAAAAGTGGTTGCGTTCACTTCAGCTGGCTGAATTCGGGCCCATCAGCGGCCGACTGACAGCGCAATTCTGCGCGAGTATGGGCAGTTTCGGGAAAATAGGTAGAGCATTTTCCGCCTGTGGGCAGCAATTTTGCTGATAGTGAGGATCGCGTCCCGCGTTTAGTCCGATTGTCGCGGGTCGTTCGCAGCCATAAGGCAACTTCGCACCTTAACCTCCTGGAATCAGCAACATGCGTCAACATCTCGTTCTGGCGGCGGCCATCGCTGGCCTGTTCGCCGTTGGCGACCGGGCGTCGGCCCAGGTCATCTATTACAACTCCCCCGTCTACTACAACTCGCCGCACAATCCGCTCGTGCGCACGTACAGCACGCCGGTCATGTACTCGACGTATACGAGCCCGATTGTGGTGCCGACGCGCTTTGTCGATCCGCCGTTCGGGACGGTTGCCTATGCCTATCCGCCGACGGCCGCCGGACTGGTGCCCCCAGGAATGGCCCAGCCGTACCCAGCCTTCCGGCAGGTCGGTTACTCAACGTACAGCCCCGCCCCGGTGCCAATCGGCGGTGCGGCCTATTCCGGCGACGCGTACATTCCCCCGTCGTACTACCGCTACACGCCGTACGACTACGGCCCCGGCATGAACTTTAACGCGGCCGCCGCTCAACGACCCAATTCCTACTACTACTTGCCGTCCGCAAGCTATGGCGGCTTCACAAGCCCGTACTTCCAGATTCAGTTCGGTCAGGGCTACGGCGGATGGGGTTCCGGCCGCGGCTGGGGTGGTTGGGCGTATAGTTGGTGATCCGGGCCAGCTCGCTGCAACGTCGGCGAGTCCGCGCTCTGAATGGCACCAATCTTGCAATCTTCCGGGGAGTAAATCGCCCTTGCCTCACTCGGAGGATTGCCATGCTCCGCCTGGCTTTGGTGTTTCTGGTCGTCGCCTTGGTCGCGGCGTTTTTCAGTTTCGGCCTCGTCGCCAACATGGCGTTTGATGCGGCGAAGATCTTGTTCTTCCTGTTCCTCGTCCTTGCGGTGGTTGCCTTCGTCGCGGATGCGCTCCGCGGCCGAGCGCCCGTGTGACACGCTGAAGAACTCTTGCAAACGAAGACCGGCGGTTCTACCGCCGGTCTTTTCATTTAGCTTGCCGGCCTTCCACAATTCAGATGAGTTTGGCACAACGTCTGCTTATTACCACGCGCAGTCCTTGAATTGTCGAACGTCCGGCGCGCCGCAAGCGCGCCCATCTACAGGAGAATTGTCATGCTTCGCTGGGCGTTGGTCTTCCTTGTCGTCGCGCTGATCGCCGGGCTTTTCGGGTTCTTCGACGTCGCGGGGACGTCGTATTTCATCGCCAAGATTCTGTTCTTCGTGTTCCTGGTGCTCTTTGTCGTCAGCTTGTTGATGGGCACGCGGTCGAGCCGCAATGTTGTGTAGAGCGGGCTTCAAATATCTGTAGCGGAAGTCGCCAGACTTCCGGCTTCACGCTTGAACGGAAGTCTGGCGACTTCCACAACGAAGAGCCAGTCGTACCAGCACAACGTTGTTGGCGCGTCGGGCTCTTCTCGCTTTGAGGACGACGATGAAATTAGTAGAGGCCTGGTCCGTCATCAAGCAGACGGGCACCGAGTTCTGGAAAGACAAGGGCCCGCGGCTCGGGGCGGCGCTCGCCTTTTACACCGCGCTGTCGTTGTCGCCGCTCATGTTGTTCGTGATCGCGATCGCGGGGCCCGTGTTCGGCGAGCAGGCGGCCCGCGGCGAAGTCGCTCAGCAAATCCGTGACGCTGTCGGCGAAGAAGGTGCGCAGGCGGTTCAGGCGATCCTCGCCGCCCACAAGGATGAGTCACGCGGCATCCTGATGACGATCGTCGGCCTGGTCACCATGGCCCTCGGCGCTTCCGGCGTCTTTGGTCAGCTCCAGGATGCGCTCGACACGATCTGGGAGGTCCCGGACAAGGATCTGCCCAGCGGATGGTGGGCAATCGTCAAAGATCGCTTCATCTCATTTTCAGTCGTGTGCGGCCTCGCGTTCTTGCTGCTGGTTTCGCTGGTGTTTAGTACGGCCCTTTCGGCCCTCAATGGGTGGATGGAAGCGCGCTTGCCGTTGGGAGGTTGGGGCCTGCGCATCGCCAATCAAGCGCTGTCCCTGGCGCTCACGACGGGCCTGTTTGCTTTCATCTTCAAGGTGTTGCCGCACCAGCGCGTATCGTGGTCCGACGTCTGGCACGGGGCCATTGTCACGGCCGTGCTCTTTACCATCGGTAAATATCTGATCGGCCTTTATTTCGGCTACGCCGCGCCCGGCTCGGCATACGGCGCCGCGGGATCGTTCGTGGTGCTGTTGATCTGGGTTTATTACTCAACGCAAATCCTACTCTTCGGCGCCGAATTCACGCAGGTGTTTGCTCATCGCCACGGTTCCTGTCGTGAGACCGGATCATCATGCGCCACTGCCGATACCGATCAATCCAAGCGACAACTCGAATTGGCGCGCTGAAAGTCACACTCTTGGCATGGCGATTGCGTCATCTCAACCGACCACGGCTAACTGCGAGGGCCACCACGATGATCGATACTCCCATTGCCGACGGGACGCGGCAAACGGTGCTTCCCAACGACGGCAATCCCACGATGAGCGAATTGGTTGCTGGCATCGCCGACGATGCGCAGCGGCTTATTCAGCAGCAATACCAAATGTTCCGTGCCGAGGTGCGCGAGGACTTTCGCCGAACGAAATCGGCGTTAGCGTATCTCAGCGTCGGCGGCATGGCGCTGGCCATCGGAGTTGTCTTTCTGGCCGTCGCGGTGCCGCTGTTGATCAACTGGGCCTTCAACTTTGCTCCGTGGGTCGGCTGGGCGATCGTCGGCGGCGTAATGCTGGTGATCGGCGTCATCGGCCTGTTCGCCGGCAAGCGCATCTTCGAGAAGAACAACCCACTACCGGACAAAACCCTCAACGCCTTGGAGGAGAACCTATCATGGATCGCGAATCGCCGGAACTGATCGAACGTCAAATGGAGCAGACCCGGGAGTCGCTGACCGAGAAGGTGTCTCTCCTGGAAGACAAAGTCATTGGCCAATTGAATTCCGCCACGGACACGGTCCAGGGGACCGTGGAATCCGTGCAGGAAACGGTGCAGTCCGTCAAGGGCGCCGTTCAGGACACGGTTCAATCAGTCTCCGATACCGTGAAGGAATCGGTCCAATCGATGGCTGACTGCATGAAGGAGACGATGGACGTGCGGAAGCACGTCCGTGCGCAACCGCTGACAATGGTGGGCGGAGCCGCCGCGCTCGGATTCGTGACGGGCCTCTTGCTGTTCCGTCCCCGTGCGGCGGTTGGTCCGTCGATTCCGTTCACAGCGGCGCCAGTGCCAACCTATGTACCCGTCGCGCAGTCGACGCGGCCGGGCTGGTTGAACGACTTGCTCGACATGGGCATGCGCGAAGTGAAGAAGCTAGCCGAGCAGGCCCTGAGCACGGCAACCACCAGTTTGAAGCAGTCGGTTGAAACGGGGATCCCGAAGTTGATTGACTCGGCGATTCCTGAAGTGGGCCATCGACACAATACGCCGCACAACGGAAATGGCGCCGCCACGTTCGCCCGCTGAGTGTGACGGTATTCTCCGCCGCCGGCATGAGCCGGACGGCGGGAATCATTCCACACGCTCACTCCTCTTCCTTCTTAAACGTGGTTTTGTCAATCTGATAATGGGCGATCTTGTCCGTGATGCTGCGGCGTGAAAGACCCGTCAGCTTGGCACATTTGCCCACGTGCCCCCGCGTCTTGCGCAGCGCTTTGCGAATGTACCGTTCCTCGAACGCCGCGGTCAGTTCAGCCATTTGGTCGGGCAGCGAGCGGGCCAAATCCACCTGGAACGGATGCTTGACGTCGGACCGTCGACTGACGTCGCCGGGCAGATTCTCCGGGCGAATGACGCCGTCGCGGGCGGTGACGCATGCCCGCTCCATGGCATTTTCCAGTTGGCGAACGTTGCCCGGCCACGGGCAGCGCAACAGGACCTCCATGGCTTCCGGAGTCAGCTCGGCCGGAGGATGACCGGGTCGAGCAAACTTCTGCGCAAAATGGGCGGCCAGGAGCGTGATGTCTTCTTGGCGATCACGCAAGGGCGGCAATTCAATGCGGATGACGTTGAGCCGGTAGTACAAATCCTCGCGGAACTTGCCTTCCTTGATGAGCTGTTCGAGATTCTGATGGGTGGCCGCAATGACTCGGACGTCGACCTCAACGGGATCATTGCCGCCGACCCGCTCGAACTTGCGCTCTTGCAGCACGCGGAGTAGACGCACCTGCATGGACACGGGGACGTCGCCAATCTCGTCGAGGAACAAGGTGCCGCCGTTGGCCACCTCGAACCGGCCCTTGCGCTGTGCTCCGGCGCCGGTATACGAGCCCTTCTCGTGGCCAAAGAGTTCGCTCTCCAGGAGGTTCTCGTTCAACGCGCCGCAGTTGACGGCAACGAACGACGCCTCCCGCCGCGACGATCCCTGATGAATGGCTCGCGCAATTTGTTCCTTGCCGGTCCCGGTTTCGCCGAGAATGAGCACGGTCGACGGGGAATCCGCCACCTGTGAGACGAGATCGAATATGTCGAGCATTTTCGAACTCTTGCTCAACACATTCTGAAACGACTGCTTGCCGTGGACTTGCTGGCGCAGCGCCGTTACTTCATCGCGCAGGGCACGCTCCTCGAGCGCCCGTTTCACCATGAGCACCAGATGCTGCGGGTCCGGCGGCTTGGTCAAGAAGTCGTAAGCGCCCATGCGCATCGCCTGCACCGCGTCGTCGACGCCGCCGTGGCCGGTCGTGACGATAACCGTCACCGGAATCTTCTTCGCGACGATCGCCTCCATCAACTTCAGGCCGCTCAGCTTAGGCATGCGCAGGTCGGTCACCAGCACGCTGTAAGGCTGCTGCTCCAACATTTGCAGTGCTTGTTGGCCGTCGGCCGCCGTGTCTACTTCGAGGCCGAGTGAGATATGCAGAAGTTGTTGCAAGGTCGTGCGCGCGTCTTCGAGGTCCTCGGCCACCAGAATTCGTTGTATCGAGGTGGGTTGTTCTTCTTGCGGCATATCGGATGCACGTGGAGAACCGTTGCGGCGGTGGGGCATGGAGTCGATCTCAAGCTGCTGGGCATCCATTAGTCTAGCAGCAAGCTCAAGTCGCTGGTGCTCCAAGTTGCCCATGCCGATGGCTCAGATCAAAGTGACGTGCGATGAGGGACGAACCGGGTGCAAGACGCGTTGTGTAGCTGGATTCGTGAGAATTCAGTTCTTGGCC
>DATANR010000452.1:0-14298 GCA_036266155.1 Gemmataceae bacterium
CACCCCCCTGAACGTATTTCTCATAATTTCAGTTGAATGCGGGCCAGATCGTTGCAATGTCTAAGCTTTCAGAGATGCGCGGGCGTAAATTCCTATTCCGGAAGTGCTTGCAATCCTCATCCGGCGGCTTTGGAACAGCGAGTCGCCATCCAGGTACCACTTGCCAACTCATCTCAATGCGTCCGCGTGAACGTAATCAGCCCTACATCGCGAACGCAATCATCTCAATACCCCACGGCGGCTCCATCCTTGCGCGCCTCGGTACCGCCATGCAAAACACCCGTCTTTGGGTCGATCCAGATTCCCTGGTAACCCCCGCCGTTGCGTTTCACCCATTCGACGTGATGCCCGCGCTTCTTCAATTCCGCGACAATCGCTTCCGATAACCCAATCTCCGCCTGAATGGTGCCGCCGCGTGCATCGGCCGGTTTCCCCGTCGGCGTCGCCGAGCCAACGTGCTCCACGCGCGGGGCCTCGCCCGCCTGTTGCACGTCCATGCCGAAGTCGATGATGTTCACCAACACCTCGACATGACCTTGCGGCTGCATGTCGCCACCCATCACGCCGAAGCTGAACACCGGCTTGCCTTCCTTCATCAGCATCGCCGGAATGATTGTGTGAAACGGATGCTTGCCGGGCTCCAGCCGATTCGCGTGATGCTCATCAAGCGAAAACAACGTGCCGCGATTCTGAATCGCAAACCCGAGATCGGCCGCCGCGAGGCCCGAGCCAAATCCCATGTAGTTGCTCTGAATCAGCGACACGCAATTGCGGTCCTTGTCGACGACCGTCAGGTAAATTGTGTCCGCCTGACCGATTTTCGGATCGCCCGGATCGACATTGGTCATCGCCTTGGCCAGATCGATCTTCTTGCGCCGAGCCTCCGCGTATGGCTTCGCAATCAACTCCGCGACCGGCACCTTGGCGAACTCGGGATCGGTATAGAACTTCGCGCGATCGGCGTACGCGAGCTTTTTCGCTTCGACGAGCAAATGCCAGTAATCTGGCGATGTCGGCCCCATCTTCTTGAGGTCGTAGCCCTCGAGAATGTTGAGCATTTGCAGCACCGCGATCCCCTGCCCCGGCGGTTGAAGTTCGCACACGTCGTACCCGCGGTAACTCGTCTGCATCGGCTTGATCCAACTCGATGTGTGCTTCTCCAGGTCTTCTTTCGCCAGCAATCCGCCGCACCGCTTCGAAAATGCCGCGAGCTTGTCGGCGATCGGCCCCTTGTAGAACGCATCGCGACCGTTCTTCGCGATTTCGCGATACGTGGCGGCGAGCGCCGGATTCTTGAAGACCTCGCCGACGCGCGGCGCATGCTTGCCATCGATCAAATAGACCTTCGCGCTTTCCGTGTGCGTCGCCAGCTTGCGCTCGCTGCCTTTCCAATAGTCGGCGATGATCTCCGGCACCGGCACGCCGCTTTCCGCATAACCGATGCTGGGGGCGAGCAATTCCTCGAAAGTCTTTGTTCCGAACTTCTGGCGAAGTTGGTCCCATCCATCGACGCAACCGGGGATTGACCAACTCAATGGCCCCGTCGTGGGAATCTCCTTCAAACCGGCTTTCTTGAAATAGTCGCGCGAAGCCGCAAGCGGCGCCCGGCCGTTCGCGTGAAGGCCATGCAGTGTTTGTGTCTTCGCATCCCACACGATGGCGAAAAGGTCGCCGCCGATGCCGCACGACATCGGCTCCATCAACCCCATCGCGGCACTCGTTGCAATCGCGGCGTCAACCGCGTTGCCGCCATGTTTGAGGACATCGAGCCCAATTTGCGCGGCGAGCGGATGGCTCGTGGCGACGATGCCATTCGTCGCCAACGTTTCGGAGCGGCCGGTCTTGAATGGCGTCGGCGGATTGCGCTCGGCGCCATCCGCATTGGAAACGAACGTGATTGACGTCATGACAAGAAGAGTCAGGCGGGGGAGATTCATGGAAGTGTGCCGATTGGGTTTGCTCCACGTCCGGCATTTTATTGGGTGCGGTTCCGCATGGTGTAAACGACCCGCGCAGCCGATCGAGTCGCCTGCCCTTTCAATTCGCCGACATGTATAATCGGTGCATGCCGTCCGCCAAACCTGCCCCGAAGCCGGCGCGCTTGCCTCGATGGTATCGGGGCGCCGACATCCCACGTCGACTGATTCGCCAATTTGCCCGCGACGTCGCCGACCGCTTTCAACCGGACAAGATCATCCTCTTCGGCTCCTATGCGTATGGGGAACCGCACGCCGACAGCGACGTGGATATTCTGGTGGTCATGCCGGCCGAGAATGAGCTCAGCCAGGCGGTGAAGATTCGTCAACTGATTGCCCGTCAGTTTCCGGTGGATATCCTCGTACGAACCCCCGAAAACCTCGCGTGGCGCATGGCCGAAGGCGACTCATTCCTTCGTGAAGTCATGGACCAAGGCAAGGTGCTCTATGAAAAAGGAAACGGCCGCATGGGTTCGCAAGGCAGAGCACGACTATCGAGTCGCCGAACAACTCGCACAAATTCGTCCCCAATGAGGAATGCGACGACCAGAATGCCCAAGCACTGAATTCTTACGAATCCAGTTACGGCAATGGGCCTTGTAGCTGGATTCGTAAGAATTCAGTGGCTGGAATCTCCGAGTGATGGATTCTTGGCAAACAGCCATCGTGCTTCGGCTTGAAGAATCGCTATCAAGGTGCCGGCGGTCACGTAGCGTTCGTATTCCAAGCGAGCCGCCGGCGTCATTTCGCCTTCATTGCACTTTCTGGCCAACTCATCGACGCGAGCTTGTACTTTGGCACTGGCCTTCAAATGGACCAACTCGCGCGCTGCCTCGATGTTGAGGCAGCGCGCGACCGGTTCAAGCAACTGCCCGAGAATGGCGGATCTGTTTCTGCGCTTCATGATCGCCCATTATGACGAGGCAACCGTTGCCGGAAAATCGAAAGTGGCACCCAGCATTGCCAAGATCAAGCCCCCCGTATCCGATCGAACACATTCTTCGTAATCCGCTGCACGCGCTCATCCGGCCCATGCGGCCGGCCGTGGTGCGAGATCGGCGGCATGTGGCCAGGTGGGGCCGAAAGGCCTTGAGCCCAAAAGATCGTCGCAGCATTGAAGACGAGGTTGCCTTTCGGCCCCGGATAGATCGTCGCCGTGTAGTGCGACTCCTTGTCGTCGCCGGTGAACGTCTTGCCGGCTGCGACGACTTCGAGGCCGGGAATCTTGCCCGGACTGCCGTGGAATTCCCACCCGACGAGGCCGGGGATCGAGTCGCCCTTCTTCATGCCGGTGCCTTCGAACATCCAGTGCTCGGGCTTGATGACGGTCCAGTCGCCCGAGCCATTGAACGGCGTCACCGTCTGAGCGCCAATCAAGGTCGCTTCATTCGGCGCTTCCACCGACAGGTCAGCCATCCATTTCTCTTCGCCCTTACGGATGCCGCCATAACGCCCGGCACGCGTGATGATCCGATTCGGTTGCCCGTCCGACGAGTCGGAGAACGGCGTCACGAAACAGCACGAATTGCCGCACAGGAAGCACGCATTGACGCCGGCCTGGATCGCCGCCATCACATTGTCGTATTGCGGCCGGCTCCAGTATTCGTCGTGCCCGATCGATAAGAAACCCTTGGCCCGCAGGAGCATCTTCGGGTCGGTCGCCACGTCGACGTTCGAGCAATAGGTCACGTCGTAGCCGTGCTGCTCCATCCAATAAGTGAGCGGAAACTCCCAGAGCAGGAACTCGCCGCTGCCTTGCGAGAGCGGGTTGTCGAAGATTTGCACGTACTTGCCGTATGGGCGGTCAAAGCTGGCGCGAACGCCGGACACGAGTGGCCGACCATCCTTGCGGTCGTTGGTGTAAAGCGAATAGCCGTCCGGCCACTGGTTGTACGCTTGCCAGGTGTTGTCCGAACACTGGAAAAGGAAGTCGGCCTTGCGGTCGTCGCGAACGATGAAGATGACGTAGCTCTCGTAGCGATGTTGCGTCGCCGACAGCTTGCCAACGTAGACGCCGCTGACCCAGTCCTTCGGAATCTCGAGCGACGCACACTTGTCCCACTTGCACTCGCGCAGCCGTTCATTGCCGACGGGCGGCGTCGGTTGAGCTTTTCCTTGAAACGGCCCAAGTCGCGCCATGTGCCGGCCGCCCTTGCCGCCGTAATAGCCCAGGCGAAACAGATCGATGTGGAACGGCGACGGCGGATCGGTACTGACGAAGAAATCGAGCGAGTCGCCGGCCTTCACACTTTGCCGTGAGACGTACCCCTCGATCATCGGCGAACGGAACTTGGCCTTCGAATCGACGCGCGTGTAGGTGAGCTGCCAGTCGAGGGTGCCGGGCCTGTGGTTTTCGGTGGCGATCGGTGAATTCTCGGGAGCGGCTAAGAGCGGTAATGCAGCGGCCCCGGCCAGAGCGGCCAGTGCTTCGCGACGGTTCGGCGTGGACATCATTTGACCCTCAAATACCTCGCGACGGCGAGCGGAGCCGCGTCATTTCACAACACCCATCAAATACTCAATCAAGTCGGCCAACTGCTCCTTATCCAACTGCTTCTCGAACTCCTCCGGCATCAGCGACTTGGTCGTCGCCCGCAACTCGTCGATTTGCGAGCGCAGGATCGTATCCTCCGCATTCTCGCCACGGCGAAGCGTGATGCTCGTCGGCGTCTCGACCGCGAGGAGCCCGCTGATCGATCGGCCCGACGTCGTCGTCGCCTGGTAATTCAGGTACCGCGGATCGACCTCGCGGCTCGGGTCGAGGATGTCGATGAGCAGGGCTTCTTTCGATTTGTTTCGCAGGGCGGACATGAGGTTGGCGCCGACTTCGTAACCGGTGTTTTCCAGGCGATGGCAGGCGGTGCAATTCTTGCGGAATAGTTCGCGTCCACGTGCGGCATCCGCCTTCAGGTCGAGAGCGGATCGGTAGTCGTCGATCACCTTCTTGCGATCGGCGGCCACCTGACTCACGAGCAATTTCGTCGCCCGGGTTCGAATGGTCTCGTCCGAATGCTTGCGGAGAGCATCGGCCCGTGCCGCTTCGATGTGCGAAGCCGGCACCTTCTTGGCCTCGATCGCATCGAGCAAGGCCTTCACGCGATCCGGTCGGGCGAACAATGCCTCGGTGGCTTCGCGGCGCAGGTTTGGGGCATAACCTTCCCAGCCCGCAAGCAACATCGGCCCGACCTTGGGATCGGCGAAGCCCGCCAGCGCCAACAACGCCGCCGACTGGAGTTCGGCCGGCGTGCGTGGATTCAACAACTCGGCAAGCGAAGCACCCGTCACTTCGAATGGTGCGAAGCCAGCCAGGCGCACGGCCGCGATGCGGGTCGGCAACGTCGCCTTCTCATTCCGAGCGGTGTCGATGGCCTGGCGAAAGAACGGGCTCAGCCGCTCCACATGTTGAGCGCCCGCTTTGGTCAACCATTGTCCGAGCGAGGCATCCCGGCTGCGCATTCCCTCGCCGAGGCCTTCGAGGATCGCTTGCTGCGTCGCCGATGATTTGACCTTCGTCAGCAGCGTCAGCGTGGCGAGGGTCTCGTCGTCTTTCCCTTTCGCACCGACCATGCGTGCAAGCTGGCCGAGCGTCGTCGGCTGAACGGCCGCGAACTTCTCATCGACGGCGAGTTCAGCCAGCAGGCCAGGAGCGGCGTCCATGGCTGAGCATAGGCAGGCGGCGACGAGCCAACGGTCGGCATCGGGGCGACGGAGTAGTCGGAGAAGAATGGGCGTGGCAAACCGCGGATTGAATGATCCAAGTGACAAAGCGAGTTGAAACCGGACTGCAGGAGAGCAACGATCCGCAAGACTCACCAGCTTGTTTTCGATCACCGGGTCATTAGCAAACCGCTCGGCCAGGCGAAGCGCGTGAATCTGCTCGCTGTCCGTCTCGGCGTCCAGGACTCTTCCGACATCCGTTGCTGCCAGCAGGCCATGCGACTCGCGGGCCCACAACAGGAAGTGGCCCGGACTGAGGGCCCTGGGCCCCTGGGCCGGTCGGACCTTGTACATGAAGTCCAACAGATCCATGTTGAGGGAATTGCCGGAAATGGATGCTGCCTCATACAGCCCCCGCTGAACTGTCTCGCGTAACCACGAAGACCGATCGCCAAGTTCGCACGCAGCCAGATCTGCGGGCTGCCGGTCCAGCCGACGAAGTGCTTTGGCAATATGCCGTGCGGGCACCACCCGCCAAATGCGTCCCCGCTGTCGGCTTTCCAAATTCAACTTCTTCTTGATGTCATCCGGCAGCGACAGCGGCGTTTCGATCACTTCGCGGTAGAAGTCGAGGATGTAGAGGGCGCCCTCCGGGCCGATCGTCAGGTGCACGGGGCGGAACCAGGTGTCGGTCGAGGCGAGGAACTCGACGCCGTCGTCGATGCGGACGCCTTTATAAATCGAGCCGTTCGGCAGCAGCTTGTCGCGTGTGATCAGGTTGTTCGCCGGGTCGCAGACGTAGACGCAGCCGCGATCCTTCTCGGGAAACAGCGGTTCGTGCAGGCCGTAATAGCACGGCGAACAGGCCGACGTGATGTAGCCGCCGGGGACGAGTTCCGTGGAGGGAAAGCGCTTCGCGTCCGGGCTGTCCTTGCGGCGTGTCGTGCGTTCGACGCGCCAATCTTCAAACGGGCTGATGCGATAAACCTTGCACGTGGCCCCGTGCTCGGAGATGTCGACGGTCGTGGCCGGCGCTGCGAAATATGGGTTCCGCCGCAGGTATTCGTCGGGCAGTACGATCTGCCGCAGGTGTTGGCTGTTGGTGTTGACGAACCAGTGGCCGGCTTCGTCGCAGGTGAGGCCGTACTGCCCGCCGCCGGACGTCGGCTCGATGTCGTCGGGCTTGTCGGGATGAAAGCGAATGCCGCGGCCGCGCAAGACGAGCGGCTTCATGTCCGGCTTCTGCGGGCAAGTGATCGTCCCGCCGACGCTGCCGACCGTGCAATAAACCCAATTATCAATCCCCCAGCGCGGCGAATTCAGTATTTGCTGAATGTTGTCGAGCCCGAAGCCCGTGTAGAGAACGGTGGTCTTGTCCGCCTTGCCGTCGCCGTCGGTGTCTTCGAGATAAATCAGGTCGGGGGCATTGCAAACGATGATGCCGCCCTTCCACGGCATGACGCCCGTCGGAAAACGCAGACCATCGGCATAGACGATGCTCTTGCTGAAAGTGCCGTCGCCCTTTTCATCGATGAGGCAGCGAATGCGGCCGCGCTTCTCCTGACCCGTCGCAACGCCGCCGTTCGGATAGCCGATCATTTCGCAGACGAACAGCCGGCCGCGCTCGTCGAAGCACATGGCCACGGGATCAATGACATTGGGCTCACTTGCGACCAGTTCGACCTTGAAGCCAGGGAGCGACTTGAAGGTGGCCAGCTCGTCCTTCGGGCTCAGCGGGTCGGCAGAAAGAGAAGCGGTGTACCACAGAGACACGGAGGCACAGAGAAGACACGAATTGAAAATTGAATTCATGATCTTCTCTGTGTCTCTGTGGTGAACGGTCTCACGGCATGGCGGAATGGTAGTCGGCCGAAGCCAATGCAACAACTCTTCCGCGACCCCTATTAACTTCCCCCGATCGGTCTACTAAGGAGAGAAGCCTCCCTTGGGGGCGGCTGGAGGGCCACGGATGACCGACGCCGAGCTGGTGCGGGCCACCCTCGCCGGGTCACGCGACGCCTACGCGGAGATCGCGCGGCGCTGGGCCGCGCGCGTCACGGCCATTTGCCATAGCCGCGTTCGCCGCGCGGATGTGGCGGATGATCTCGCCCAGGAGACGCTGCTTCGCGGATATCGGGCCCTCGGGAGTCTGTCCGATCCGTCCAAGGTCGGCACTTGGCTCATGGGCATCGCGATGCGGGCGTCACTCGATTGGTTGAAAGCTAGCGAACGATCAACGCTGACTTTCAGCGGACTTGGTCCGGATCGCTCAATTGAGTCGCTGGTGAGCCGCGACGACGGCGACCCGGCGGGAGACGCGGACGAACGGCGACAACTGATGGCCGAAGTCGAGGCGCTGCCCGAGCAGCTTCGGCAGGCCGTAATGCTTTACTACTACGACGACATGACGTACCGCGAGCTGGGCGAATTGCTCGGCGTCTCGGCCGCGACGATCAACGCCCGCTTGACCAAGGCACGTTCGCTCTTGCGGCAACGCCTCGGCGCTTGCCGAACTGTTTGATCCACGATCATTCGCTCCGAACTGGAGTGTTTACCATGACACACGACGAAGCCCTACAATTGCTGTCCGCCCGAATCGACAGCCCGCTTTCGACCGATCAGCAACACCAACTCGACACGTGGCTGGCTGAATCGCCGGACCACACGATTCTTGCCGAGGCGTTTCAGACACAACATGGTGAGTTGCGCACGGCGTTCGAACCGCGCCGCGACGCGGCAAGCCGCACGGCGTCGGCCGTCGCGCGGCAACTGCCAATACCGCCGATGCCCGCGGCAGAGCCGGCGGTTGGTCGTTGGCGACGCCTCCTGTTCGGGCCAATCCCCGCGGCCTGTGCGGCAGCGCTGCTGATTGCGATCGGGTTGATCGTGTTTCGCGGTAAGAACACACCGGGGCCCGACCACCCCACTGTCGCGGCCAACAACTCCGAGCCATATGCCGGCGTCGGACTCAAGCCGCGAGATCGGCCCGATTTGCCCAAGACCATTGCGCTGACGGTTGGCGACATCGGCCGAACGCTCGTGGGCGAAAAACGCCGATACGTCTTGCCGGACGGCTCGTTTCTTTACTTGAACCAGGAAACCAAAGTCGAGCTGACGACCGACAGGCACGTTAAGGTCGAAACGGGTGAAGTGTTTGTCGAAGCCGTGACGGCCAAGACGGAAAGCGAACGCTTCATCGTGGAGACGCCGAATCGCTCAGTGACGGCATTGGGGACCAAGTTCGCGGTGCGGGCGACCGAGAAGGGCACGGGCGTGCTGGTCGCACAGGGCAAGGTCGAAGTCTCTGGGCTTGCCGGAAAGGTCGCGACCGGTTGGGAACTGCAGCCGGGTTTCGACAAGATCGTTGCCGCTCCACGGGCCTCAGCGGCGCTCGACTGGACCAAGGAGCTGATGGCCGCCGCCGAGTCGCCGCTCGTGCCTGCTGGCAAATACAGCGGCGGTTCGCTCGTCGCCGTTGATCCGTATGGACAAGAGGCGAAACTGTCATTGGTCAAATTCCACGTCGACGTGTACATCGAAGAGGGCTTCGCCCGGACCACGATCGACCAGACTTACTTCAACAGCGAAAACTCGCGGATGGAGGGGACGTTCTATTTTCCGCTGCCACCGGATGCATCGCTGTCGCGCCTGGCGATGTACGTCGACGGCGACTTGATGGAAGGCGGCATGGCGGACCGCGATCTGGCACGCGATGTTTACGAGCGCATTCGCTATCAGAATCGCGATCCCGCCCTGCTCGAATGGGTCGACGGCAGCGTGTTCAAGATGCGCGTCTTCCCGCTCGAAGCCCGACAAGAGAAGCGGATCGTCCTTTCCTATACGCAACGGTTGCCGGTCCTCTATGGCCGATCGACCTATCGCTTCCCGGCCGGGCACACGTTGGCCGTGGTCGATCAGTGGTCCTTCCAGGCGAACGTCAAAGACGGTGCCCGGTTGTCGGCGATGTCGCCTTCGCACCCGCGAATGAAGCTGATGCCGCAGGGCAAGGACTTGATCGCAACGGACGAAGCCAAGGGTGTAAAGGTCGATCGTGACGTTGTGTTGGAACTGGTGGATCATCAAGCGGCGCAGAACGCCGAGGCGGCACGCTGGTCGCAAGGCGAACTCGACGGTCAGAAGTATCTGATGGTGCGATACAAGCCCGCGCTGCCCGTGGTGCAGCGCCGTGAACGGCGCGATTGGGTGTTCTTGTTCGAATCCTCGGGCGCCCGCGATCCGCTCGTGGCGCGAGCCCAGGTCGAGGTGATTCGTTCGCTCTTGGCGCACGCGGAACACGAGGACACGTTCGCCATCCTGTCCGTCGGCACACGCATCCGCAAATGGAACGACGGGCCACAATTGGCGACGCCGGAGAACGTGGCGGACGCGGTCAAGTGGCTGGAGAGCCGACACCTGATCGGCGCGCTGAATCTCGATCAGGCGTTGAGCGACGCGGCCGCCTTGCTCCAGGCGGGATCGAACCCGCACCTCGTGCACGTCGGCGGCGGTGTCGCGTCCATTGGCGAGCAACGGGCCGACGAATTGGTGAAGCGCATCCCGGTTGGCACACGCTACGTCGGCATCGGCGTCGGTAAGCGCGTGTCGCCGGCCCTCATGAAGGTCGCGGCTGAGCGGACGGGCGGGCTATTTACACAAGTGAATCCCGACGAGCCGATCTCCTGGCGCGGCTTCGAAATCGCATCGACGTTGAACGCCCCGCGGCTGCTCGACATCAACGTGACCACGCCGGGCGTCAATGGCGTGCGGTTCCTGACGTTCAGCAATGCCCTCGCCGACGGCGAGGAACTTGCCGCCATCGCGAACGTCACGCATGCCATGCCAACGTCGGTGGTCATCGAGGGCACGCTCGACGGCCAACGAGTTCACCATGCGGTGCCCGTGTCGAACGTCGCGGCGGGCGCCGGCTATCTGCCGCGGTCGTGGGCCAAGCTCGAGATCGATCGGCTGCTGGCCGTCGGCAGCGACGAAAATCGCAAGGCGGTCACCGAGTTGTCGAAGGCGATGTACGTGATGACGCCATTCACGTCGCTGCTCGTGCTCGAAAACGAGCAGATGTACAAGGACTTCAAGGTTGATCGCGGCCGCAAGGATCACTGGGCGATGTACGCGTGTCCGGCCAAGATTCCGGTCGTCTTTATTCCCGATCCGAATCTGCCCGCCGGCAGCAATCCGGACCTCAAGGGACAGAAGCCGCACGCGAACCAAGTCGCGCAGACGATCATGGTTCGCAATCCGCCGCAATTTCTAACTTGGCCGGGGCACGGTGTCAATGACGTTGCCGTCGCCACGGCTGGTCAGAACTTTGGCGCGGCCTTCGCGGTGCCGGACGATGTAACTGTGCTTGGAGATCTCGACGGCATCGAGATTGAAGCGTTAGCTGAGAAGGCGGAGAAGCGGTTGATGGAAACGGATCGAAAGGACATCGATCGCCTCGTACGTTCGTTGCCCCGCGGCGGGACACGTTTTCGCTCGGAAAGCGAAGTCGCGGAACTTCGCGCGAGCCTAAGGGGCACCGAAGGACGCGGCTTTACCGGAGAAGCTTGGAGTGAAAGGAAGCTGAAACTGCGGCAACAGTCACGCGGCTTTGGAAGCGTGCAATCTGGCTCGGGCTCAATCGGGAGACTGTTTGAAGATTCATTCGCCACGGGCATCGACATCCCTGTCAAGGCCCTAAGCCGCAGGTCAGGCAAGGGAAAATCGAACCTTGAACTGCTCGGTGTCGGCCAGCAAACGGAATTCTTCAGCGAGTACGGTCTTAGCTTTGCCGATGCTGGCGGTGAGCCGGTGACTCGCTTTAAGCGGCAAATGCTCGCGTTCAGTCCGGATGGCACGCGCGCAGTCAATGGCCAATTAGGCAACCTTGACTTGAACGCGCCCGTCGAGCTGGCAGCCGTTGTCGCGCCAAGGCAGCGCGTACTCATCGAGAAGCTACGCCATGCCGCGGACGATCGGACGCCGGCCATGCCGAGCGACCCGCTGGGCGACGGCGACGGCGATCGAATGACCATTGAGGCATTGGATGCACTGTCGGCGCCGCCGACCTATTACGGCAGACCATCGTTCAGCGGCAGCTTCCGAGTGTTCAACGACCTCGTCGCCTACGCACCGGGCATGAGTTCCTCGCTTGCGGACATGCGGGCCGTAACTGAGGCCGAGGCGGCACCGCGGTTCGGCAGCCGGCGTGGCAGCATCGATCCCAATGCACGCAAGCTCATTGACGCCGCGCGAACGACCGAATGGAAAGAGCTGCGCATCGGCGGGCCGAATGGCATCCCGTTCGTCCATGACGGCACTGGGCGCTACGCCTTCGAACGCCGCGTCGCCCTCGGGCTGTTGGAACGCGTCGTCTGCGATGGCATGCATCTCTGGCACCTGTACCCGGAACTTGGCATCGGCGCCAAGCGAACCGTGAGCCGGTTCCATCGGGCGCCGCTGATCGACTTGATCCCCGACTTCGTGCCGCCGGCCGACGACCTGTGCTTTGGGGCCGACGTCAAGGCCATCGACGCCAAGACGGTCGCACTTATTCCGCTGCGGTCCGAGAAAGAGGACGAGCCGAAGGATTGGCTGGAAGTTCATCTGGCCTTCGATGGGCCGCGGCTTGTCGAACGACGTTGGGTCTTGCAGCCGAACAAGGAAGTTTTAGCCCGCGAAGTCTACGAGCCCGGCACCACGCGTCTGGTCGCACGGGACAAGGAGCAGAAGGACAAGGAGTTGGAGAAGCTCACACGCGCAACCAAGCCGGTCGCGGCGCCGAGCCTGAGGCCGGATGTGAAAGGGCTCGTCGTTCTGCCGTTGCCCTTGCGTAGTCGAGAAAAGGTCTACGGCGACCTCGGCCTTGAGCCGGGCGCCCAGTTGAATCAGGATCGCAATGCGTGCTTCCAGTACATGGAGGACGACGCGATCATGCAGCTCCTGACCGCCGAGTTCGCGGCGAACAACGGCCACAATGTCGGGTACATCTGGTTGACGCGCTTCGCCAACGACAGCGATATGCGGACCGGGTTCTTCACGCTCATGGCGAGCGCGGGCCAGGACCCACGCAGCTATATCGGACTCGACAAGAAGTTCGAAGCGAATCCGTCCGACCCGCTGGTGCGCTATTTGTGGGAATTGCACGATAGCAATATCCACGACTGGCAGGCCCGACTGGGATTCGGTCCGGGCTCGTCGGACGCCGAGTCGTTCCTCGGCAAGCTCACCAGCTTCCGGCGCATCGTGACGCGCTGGAACGGCGGCTACATCAACCACGATTTATGGGGCCAGCGCGACGGCGAACGACGGCGTGCCATCGAATTTGCCGTGCAAAATGCCGACAATCCACTCGGCTGGTGCTCATTGGCGCTGGTAAACGATCGTTGCCCGAATCAGGCGGCGTGGAAGGCCGTCGCCGACGCCTGGGCCGTCCTCGCCGAGAAGTCGTCGCTGCGCTACCCGGCGCTCTATGAGCGAGCACGCTCGCTCGGCTACGCCGGTCAGGCGGAAGCCGCTCAAGAGAAGTATCAAACGCTGTTCCGGGCTGCCCTCAAGGAGGGCGTGTTGCCGCCTCTCGATTCGTCGTTCCGGTCGGTCTTAGAGGGCGGCAAGGACGATACTTGGGCAAAGCTGATGCGCGACACGGCCGCCAAGACAAAGGCCCGGCCCGTGATCGTGACTCTGGCATGGCAGTGTTACCAGCTCGGCGACATCGCGATGGCCGACACCCTGCTCGATCAAGCGCTGGCCCCACCGGTGCCTGCAGAGCAAAAGCGAATCACCAGCCTGGCGGCGATCCATTTCCTCAATGCGACCGCTCGCTATGACCGGGCCGACCAGCTCGTCCGCGGATTGTTGAGCGATCCGAAGTTGGCCACGGAGCCCGGACTCTGGCGGCTCGCATCGCAGATTTCCGACAACCGCAAGGACTCGGTGCGGGCGATCGAATGCCTGGAGAAGGCGATTGATATCGAATACGCCCATTTGCCGGAGGTCTTCGACGTGCAGCCCATTCGCAACGATTATGGCCGACTGCTCGGCCACTACGAATGGTTGTCCGACGCATCGACATCGCTGCAGGTCGCTCCGCCAAAGGACCTCGTCGCGCGAGTTGTGAAGGCGGCGGACCGTTGGCGTCATCTTGATCCGGAAGCTGCGGACGTGCCGAATCGGGTCGCCACGATCCTCCGAAAGGTCGGCGGTGAGGCAGCGACTGACCTGGCCTGGGACTATGCGACGACGCCGCTGGCGCTGAAGCCAAATGAGTCGAGCCCGTGGACGTCGCTCGCGTGGTCGTTGCGGCAAGAGGGCAATTGGAAGCTCGCGGATCGCTGCTACGAGTTGGCGTTCTTGGCGGAGCCGACCAACGCACAGCTTCTGTGGGATCGAGCCCAACACTTGCAGCAACAGGGCCAAGAAGCCGAGAGTCGTAATCTGAAGCGCCAACTTGCTGGCGGCGACTGGCAACCGCGGTTCAATGGACTCAAGGCCCAGGCTCGGCAGGCGGTCGAGGGGCGGTAGGTTCCGCCGCGGGGCAAGACGGCGGATGACAGTTGCGATCTATGGTACACGATGCTTTGCAATGAAACTGTCCGGCGCGCCGCGAATTCATTTCATCCAGAATTGAGAGATGGCCAACACACACACTGGGGTTGACCATCTCTGCCTG
>DATANR010000453.1:0-1899 GCA_036266155.1 Gemmataceae bacterium
GACGGGACGAACGCTAAACGGGTTCCGGAGTCGCCTCTACCGCCGCTGGCTCTTCCTTCACCCAAATCGCCAGCACATTCCGCCCATACTTGCGCACGTCCCAGTTCACCCCCGGAAGTTGCTCCGTCGGGAAACCATCCTCCGCCTGGATGCACAGGCATGATTCCATCGGGGCCTTGTCGGCGAGGAGTTGGATCAGCTTCAAGAACGCTTGGTAGCGCTCGGTCAGATCGATGAAGGGTGGGCTCAGGAACAAGTTCACCGGCACTTGCGGCGGGATCCAGCGTTCGGCCCAGCGGTAGACATCAGCCCGTAGCACGTGGCCCTGGTTGGCGATGCCCCATTCGCGCATCTTGGCATCGATTGCGTTTGCGAGCTTGGCATCCAGCTCGACGAAGATCGCTTCGGAGCCGCCGCGACTAATCGCTTCTAATCCGTGTACGCCGGTGCCGGCGAAGAGGTCGAAGAAAGGCCGGCCGGGGATGGCGTTGCCGAGGATGCTGAACAGCGACTCGCGGACGCGCTGCGGCGTCGGCCGCAGCTCATCGTGAACGACGGTCTTCACCTTTCGACCACGCAGGCTGCCGGCGACGATGCGGATTTCAACTTTCGACGGTTCCATGCAAGTATTCTACTGGTGAGCGGAGCGGCGTAAGCCGCCCGATAATGACATAATCGTGCGGCTTACGCCGCTCCGCTCGCCCTGGCATCTCGTTTGCCTGCGTACAATTTCCGTGTCACCCGAGGTCCTCGTAGTCGAGCATTCGCATGCGCCGCTTCTGCCTCACTTTGCTCGCCCTAGTCATCGTCGTCGGTTCGTCGCGTGCCGCCGATGACTGGGACACTGTCGTCGACAAGGCGATCGCGTTTCTGAAGACGTCCCAAAATGCCGACGGTTCGTGGGGGGCGCCGCCGCGCAACCGCGGTGTGACTGGCGTCATCGTCACCGGCATGTTGCAGACCGGCAAAGTCACGCCGGACGACCCGATGGTCGCCAAGGCCCTCAAGTTCATCGAATCGCTGATCGACACCAAGGCCGGCCATATTGCAGGGAAAGACGCGGCAATGGGCCTGCAAAACTACGTCACCGCGATCAATGTAATGGCCCTGCAGGCCGCCAATAAACCCGAGAAATACAAGGCCGTCGTCGGCGACGCGGTCAAGTTTCTGAAGAAGCTTCAATGGGATGAAGAGGAGGGCAAGAAGGCGGAGGACGACTTCTACGGCGGGGCCGGTTATGACAGCAAGTCGCGCCCAGACCTGTCGAACACGCACTTCTTTATCGAAGCTCTCAAGGCGGCCGGTGTGTCGAGCGACGACCCGGCCATGAAGAAGGCGCTCATGTTCGTGAGCCGTTGCCAGAACCTCAAGAGCGAGTTCAACGACCGGCCGTGGGCTGGCAAGATCAACGACGGTAGCTTCATCTACTCCGCAGCCGCGGGTGGTCAAACCAAGACCAGCGATGATCCAAATGCGCCACTCACGGGCTACGGCAGCATGACCTACGCCGGCATCAAGAGCATGATTTATTGCGGCGTCGGCAAAGGCGACGAGCGCTACCTGAAGGCGATCGAGTGGTTGTCGAAGAACTACACCGTCGACGCCAACCCCGGCATGCCAAAGGAACTGGCGGAGCGCGGCCTCTACTATTACTACCACACGATGGCCAAGACGCTCGACCTGATGGGTGAGCCCGTGTTCACCGACGCCGCCGGCAAGAAACACGAATGGAAGGCCGACATCATAGGCGCCCTGGCCAAGCGGCAAAAGTCTGACGGCAGTTGGGTCAATGCCAACGACCGCTGGATGGAAGGCGATGCGAACCTGGATAGCGGGTATGCGTTGATGGCGCTCGGACACTGCAAGCCGACCAAGAAATGAATGCGGAGTGCGGAATGC
>DATANR010000454.1:0-13055 GCA_036266155.1 Gemmataceae bacterium
GGCTTACGCCGCTCCGCTCGCCGGACGAAACATGACCACCGCATTTCCAGATCCTGACATTATCATCGACGGTGGCGCGCTCGGCGTCAGCGACGGCCTGCTCATGCTCATCCGTGAAGCCCTTGAGCCTCTGCCGCCTGGGAGCGTCGTTGCGGTTCGCACAGCGCATCCGACGGTTGAGCACGACCTGCCGGCCTGGTGCCGGATCATGGCGCATAGCTTCCTGGGTTCCGACGGCTCGACCTTTTACTTTCGCAAAGGCGACGTCAATCCACCGACGACGGCGAAGCCGGACTGGGGCGTGCACATCCCGCTCCGGGCCGATGGCGAATTCCATACGCGCGATTGGCTCGTTGGCCGTGTCGGTGATGTGCCGGAACATGCGACGGGCGCAACCGGTTTTGCTCCGCGTGGCGCCGTCGTCGAGCCGGGTTCGCCGTCGTTCGATTTCACGTTCAACGATCGTGCCCAGGTCTGGGCCGGCGAAGTCGCCGATCTCTACGAACAAGCGACAGCCAATCAGTGGGACGCGTCGCGCGATATTCCCTGGAGTGAATTGAAGCCGCTGCCGGCGCCGGTCGAGCGTGCCGTCTGTCAGCTCATGACGTTCCTCGCCGAGAACGAATACTCGGCGCTGTACGTGCCGGCCAAGTTCGTACCGCGGATCAACCCGCAGTTCGCCGAGGTCGTCTTCTTCCTCTGCACGCAGATGGCCGACGAGGCCCGGCACATCGAAGCGTTCACGAAGCGAGCGCTCGCGAACGGCGGCGGCCTGCAATACGCGGCCGCATCGACGCAGTTGAGTTTGAAAACTCTATTCGACCAACACGACTTCACGGTCGCGTCGTTCTTACTGTCCGTATTAGGCGAGGGGACGTTTCTGGATCTGCTGCGCTTCATCGAAGATCACGCGCCCGATCCGGTGACCGCCGAGGTGTGTCGCCGGGCTCGCGTCGACGAGACGCGACACGTCAAGTTCGGCATGGCCCACGTGCGCTATTACCTGGGCGAAGACCCGGCCCATTTCGACGAGTTGCGACTGGCTGTAAAGGCACGTGCCGCCGTGATGGCGAGCGTTACCGAAGTCAGCCCACGCGTGCAAGACGCCCTGGCCGTCCTCGCCGCCGGCGGCATGGACCCGGCCCGCCTCGGCGACGGCGTCCGCAAGGTGCGCGAATTGATGGCCGACATGCACGAACACCGTCTGAAGCGCCTCGTCCAAGCCGGCTTTACCGCGGCGCAGGCCGATGAGATGTCGCGCTTGCATACGCCAAATTTTATGTAGGACTGCTCTCACTTCCCCGGCGGCCCATAGTTCGCCGCCTTCCTGTCGAGCACCAGCACCCAATCCAGATTCTCGCCCGGCGTCGGCGGCTGGAACATCTCTGGTTTGGCACTGATGTCCTTGTCGATCTCCTTGGCCGCGCCGGTGCGCGGGTCAAACCACCAGGCCTTGAAGGCGTCACCCATGAGCTTTGTCATGCGGATCTCGACCGGTCGACCGGCGGGACAGTAGACGAACGCATAAGTCCCCGCCGAGTCGCGCGTCGCCTGCACGCGCTTGGTGCCGGCGCTCGGGTCGGAGATCAGGAGCGATTGATCGGGGATGCGCGTCAAGAACGGCCGCGACTCGATTAACGCGCGCAGGTGCCGCACCTGGTCGCCACCCGGCGCCCGCAGCGCTTCATGCCAGTCCTTGATCGGCCCGTTCACCGGCACGCGGCCCTTGTCGAAGAACTGCCACATCGAATGATTGCCGTACGTAAAGCCGTGCCCGCCGGCGAACACGCCCCAGTAGGCCGCCCGGCGAATGTCGGCCGCGTTCGAGTAGCCGAACTCCTTCGCCTTGAAGCCGAGCGGATGGTCCTCGTAGAGCGGCTCGCCATCGAACACCGGCTTGATCGGCATGCGCGCGTAATCCTTGGCAATACGATCGGCCACAGGAACGTCGGTGTTGTGGCCGGTTTGCCAGCAGTTGAAGTCGAGCCACGCGTCGTCGTGGAACCACTCGGACGAACAGCGCCCGCCGCTCGGATGGAACGTCATCAAGTGCGTGCCGCCGTCGCCTTTGCGCAACCCCGCGGCGAGTTCCCGCCAGATCGTCGCTCGTCCCGTGCTATCCGGATTGCGATCGCCGCCGAGCATCCAGATGATGCCGCGATCCTTGTAACGCTGGCCGAGCCATTCACCATAGACGCGGGCGTTGTTGACGGTGAAAATCTCGGGCCCTTTGCCCCAGGCCTTCGGTCCCACCTTGTCGCCCCACGTCGGCAAGAACGCGACATACAGACCGAGTTCATTCGCCCGATTCACGACCCAGTCGACGTGTTTGAAATAATCCTCGTTCGGCTTCGTCGGATCGTTGTCGGCCAGAGGCAGATGGCCGTACGCGTTCGGAGCGGTCAGCCCATCGAACTCCGCGATCGCGACGGCTTGAATCACGGTAAACTTGCGCGCCGCCCGATCTTTCAAATAGACGTCCGCATCCTCACGTGTGAGCCGATGGAACAACTCCCACGCCGTGTCGCCCAGATAGAAGAACGGCTTCCCCTCGGCGGTCACGAGGAAGCGCTTGTTGTCGCTGACCTTGAGTTGCGGCTGGGCAGACGAACAGGGCATTGCCAAGAAAAGGGCGGCCAGAAGGGAGAGGCGCATGGTCGTACCGGATTAAGGGATTGCGATGACAGAGTACCTGAAGCATTCCGCGATGCCACGGGCGGCGGCCTGAGAACTCCAAAACGAGTTCCTCTTGCCTTGTTCGCAAAAATCGAACAAGATGACTATGAACTCCTTGGGGCGACCGAGATGTGGGTGATATCTCTACGGCGTCTCCGCGAGTTCTGGACCGTTCACGGGAATGCAGAAGTGCCGTTGCGTGGTTGGTTCACACAAACATCCGCTGCCGAATGGCAGACGCTTAACGAACTACGAACGACATTTTCATCCGCGGACCTTGTCGGCAACTGTACGGTGTTCAACATTGGCGGCAACAATTTCCGATTGATTGCGCGCGTGTTCTACCGAAATCACAAAGTGTATGTGTTGCGAGTGATGACCCATGCCGCTTACGATCGTGAAGCCTGGCCTGCCGAATGCGGGTGCCACAGCGGTCCACCCGCTGGAACTCGTCCCGTGCGAATGAAGCCCCGACGAAAACGCAATTCGAAACGGCCCCGGAGAACAGCATGAGCCGCACCAGCACGAAACCGCGGAAGACTCGCCTTCCCGACTCTTACTTCGAGTTGGTCAAGCGCCATCCTCTGCGGAGCATTCAATCAGATGCGGAACTCGATGGTGCTCAGGCAATCATGGATGAATTGCTGCGCCAAGAACTCGACTCCGGCGGCCAGGCCTACCTCGACACCCTCTCTGATTTGGTGCTCTTGTACGAGCGCGATCATCACGCAATTCCGCCGTTGAATCCGCAAGAACTCTTGTCGCATCTGTTGGAGGACCGGCGGATGTCGCAAGCCGATCTGGTTCGCAAGACTGGGATCGCCAAGGCGACCGTCAGCGATCTGGTGAGCGGCAAACGGTCCTTCACCGTGGAGCAAATGCACGCCATCGCAAGCGTGTTTGGCCTGCCGGGAAAGGTGTTCTTGCCGCGTGCAGAAAAGGTTATCGAATCCTAACCCCGCCCCGCTGCCAGCAATTCGCTCCGCAGACGCGTCTCCGGCACGGCCCCTTCGATGCGCTTCACGACCTGCCCGCCCTTGAACACGATCAACGTCGGCACCGCGTTGATTTGATACCGGCCCGCGAGGCCCTGATTGTTGTCGATGTTGACCTGGGCCACCTTGTATTCGGTGGCCAGTCGGTGAAGCGCCGGCGTCATGGTCTTACACGGGCCGCACCAGGGGGCCCAGAAATCGACGAGCACGATGCCGGCGTCTTCCAACACTTCGTGTTTGAAGTTGTAACCTTCTTGCAGCAACATGACGGGCCTCCGAGGGGCACCCTATTCATAGGTCCTCCCGGCTCAGGTCAGGTTGGAAACCTGACCTACGTAGGTCAGGTTTCCAACCTGACCCGTCACGGAATATTGCTCACGAACTCGCCATTCACGCCCACGTCGACGCCGGTACCCCCATCCAGGGTGTCGCTGCCGGCGCCGCCGTCGAGGCTGTCGTTCCCAGCGCCACCGACCAGCGAGTCGTTCCCCGTTCCGCCGATCAACGTGTCGTTGCCGGAACCGCCAGTCAGAGTCACGTTACCGGTGAAAGCGGACGCGTCGATCTTGTTCGACTTTCTACCGTCCGTCAGGTTCGCCAGCTCGATGCCGCTCAACAGGTCGGTCCCCTTGCCCGTGAGCTTGGTGTTGGTCAGCGTGAACCCGGTCACGCCGGTCTCAACTATTTGATCGTCGGTCCCGATGCCGCCGTCGATCGCGTCGTCGCCGAGGCCACCGGTCAGCAGGTCGTTGCCCTTGCCGCCATTGATACTGTCGTTCTTCGCTCCGCCGATGAGCGTATCGTCGCCGTCGCCGCCCGTGAGCGTCACGGGGGCCAGCGTGAATTTGGTCGCGTCGAGCTTGCTCGCCGTTGCGGCCGCGATCAACTCGTAGGTCTCGAATCTCTTGAAGTGGATGAACTTGCCGGTCGGGCCGACGGCCAACGCATTCGTTAGCTTCACCCCGGTCCCGCCGAGTTTGAGCGCGTCGGTCCCCTTGCCCGCGTCGATGGTCGCGGAGCCGGACCATAAGGTCAGATCGATCGTGTCGTTCGCGATACCCGCGGTGATCCGGGCATTCTGAATCGACACGAGATTGGCGATCACGCCGTTCACGGTGAGCGTCGTGTCAGTCAACGTGATCAAGCCCGTGGAAGTGGGGGAGGAAACCGTGTTCGTCCCCACGCCGCCGTCGAACTTGTCGGTGCCGGCAACGAGCTTGAAGGTATCGTTGCCCACATCGCCGATCAGCGAATCGTCGCCCGTGCCGCCGATCAGGATGTCATCGCCGGCAGCGCCATTGAGCGTCACGGACCCCTTGGTGAACTTCGTGGCATCGATCGTATTGTTGCTGGCATTTCCCGTCAGTTGGGCATGCTCGATGCCCGACAGCGTGTCCGTGCCCTGGCCGACCATCAGAGCATCGGTCAACCGGTAACTGCTTGCTCCCGTCTCGACGAGCGTGTCGACCCCGGGGCCACCGCTGATCAAATCGTTGCCGAGGCCGCCGGTCAGTATGTCGTCGGCCGATCCGCCGTCGACCGTGTCGTTGCCGGCCCCGCCGTTTAACGTCACCAGGCCGCTAAAGTTGCTGGCGTCCATCAGATTGTCGCCGGCGCCGCCGAGCAGATTCGCCTCGTCGATGCCGATCAGCGTGTTCGTACCGAGTCCGACCAGCGTGCCGCTTGCGGGCGTGCCGGTCAGCGTGAAGTTGACGTCGCCTGCCTCGATCACGAGGTCGGTTCCGGTCGGTCCGCCGTTGAGCACGTCGTCGCCGAGGCCGCCCGACAGCAGATCGTCCGCGGCCCCCGTGGTCAGGTTGTCGTTGTCACCTCCGCCCCAGACCGAGACCGGGTGGAGACAGGTGCTCGCATCGAGCTTATCACTGCCCAGATGGAGTCGAACCCGGACGTCCGAGGTATCCGCGTAATTGAAGTTCGGCAGGGTGTTGTTGAAGTCGACCGTGACGCCGCCAAACGATTCGGTCACCGTCACGATGTCCCCGGTCGCGTTGCCGTGGATCATGACCGGGCCACCGTTCACGTTGTAGACGCCCGCGAAGATCGCCGTGTCGTCAGTGAGGATGGCGTCGGGGGCCGTATGGTTCGGGTTGGCGATGGCGCCGAGGTAATAGTCGTCGTTCACGTCCGGCAGCCCGGCGCCGGGCAAGGACAGGTCCACACCGATCAGCCAGTACTTGAGGTGGTCGCCCGGCGTCAGATCGGCGATGTCCGTGACCTTGACCTTGGCGAGGAAGGTATCGGCCGTGGTGATCGACGAATCTTTCGACCGATAGATGTTGACGTCAAACGGCTTTTCAGTCGTGAGCGTATTGCTGATTTTGTAGAGGAGCGCCAAATTGTTATGGCCGTCGGCCGACAAGCTTACAACGTGGATATTGGGCGTCAGGGCCGGAACATCGCGTGCTTCGAGCGGTTCCAGCGCCCAGCGCCGCGTATTGACCGCCTTGATCGCGCAGCGCTTCCAGAACGAACGAAACATCGGATCGTCTCCAAGGAAAGACCGTCGGAAACCACTGAGTCAAGCGAGGGGGTGCGGTCAAGGATTGCGGACACGTATTTTATCAGTCCCGGAAGCGGGGTGCAAGCGGAAGACGGGTTGAACCAGATTCTCTTGGAGAGCCAACAAAGTTCGGGTAGCTGAATTCGTGAGAATTCAGTTCTTGCGCGTGCTGCGGGCCGAAAACTGGATTCTCACGAATTCAGCTGCAACTCCTGCAGCTTGTCTCTGGTAACGAGTTTCATCCCACTTGTCCTCCCTAGCGTCCTCTCTCTCCCTCTGGCGACACTGCCTGATCACTGGTAGAATTCTTTCCGGCCGACTCGCTTTCCGGTCACATCCCCTAAAGGTGGCCGGGACGGTAACAAGTCCGTTGATCTCGGTCGGCGGGAACGTCGGCTCGGTGACGGTCGGAGCGTTCAACGCGACGAACCTGTTCGCCGGCTACAGCGCGCCGACGGACGGGACAGGCACGTTCAGCGGCGCATTCTCGATCGGGCCGATTACTGTGAAGGCGTCCGCGAATGGGTTCGTCAATTCGAACGTGATCGCCACGAGCATCAAGAACGTGACCCTGGCCAGCGCCGTGACAGCGAACAGTGGGACCAAGTTCGGGTTCGTGTTCCAAGGGTCCGCCAACGGCACGTTCTGCGGCTTGACGGTAAAGAACCCGGTGCACTCGTACAATCGGACGCTCGGGGGAACGCAGGATCTGGACGCCGATCTGTGGGTAGTGCGCGTGTAGGCGGGGCGAAGACGACGCAGGCCGCGTCCCCGTTTGCCCCACTCGACCGGACCCGGAATTGCAGGTCAGGTTAGGAAACCTGACCTACCAGCAGCTTCAGGTCCATTGACGAGATGGCTTGCATTTCATTGCAAGAATCGTCAACGCATATGCGCCAGAAGGCCATCGGCAGGCCAAATTCGGGGTTCCTGGCACTAGAAGTGAAAACGCAGATTCTCGCTGCAAAGCACTACGAAGTAATTAGATGCGTCAGTTTTTTTCAGCAGAGATGGCCAACCCCAGTATGTGTGTTGGCCATCTCTGAATTTTGGCCATGTCTACCGCAGATAGCCGCGGGCTTTCATCAACGCCACGATGCTGCTGACGCTCTCGTCGACGCTGACCTCGTTGGTGTGCAGCACGAGGTCGGGGGCGGTCGGCTCCTCGAAGGCCGCCGACACGCCGGGCATTTGCGCGATTTTGCCTTCGTCGGCCAGCCGGTATGCGCCGCTCTGGTCGCGGGCACGCAGGACGTCCATCGGAGCGGTGCAGAACACTTCCAGCACGCGCTCGCGGCCGATCACCTGCTTCACTTTCGCGCGCACGGCCTCGTGCGGGGCCACGAACGCCGCGATGGTGATGATGCCGGCGTCGTTCATCAGCTTCGCGACTTCGGCCGAGCGCCGCAGGTTCTCCGAGCGGTCGTCGGCCGTGAAGCCGAGGTCGCGGTTCAGCCCCTGCCGCATGTTCTGGCCATAGAGCACCGTCACCGCCCGGCCCGCGTTCCACAGGCGGCGCTCGAGCCCGTAGGCGATCCGGCTCTTGCCGCTGCCCGTCAAGCCGACGAGCAGCACCGTCGCCGGTACCTGACCGAAGCGCTCTTCGCGCTCGGCCGGCGCGATTAGGCTCTCGCGCAGCTTGAGACGCATCGCCGGTTCCGCCGTCCAGCCGTCACGGCCCGAGCCGGCCTCCAGGATCATGCCGGCGCCGACCGTGTTGTTCGTCAGCCGATCGATCAGGATGAACGCGCCGGTTGCCGGGTTGGCGCGATATGGGTCGCACGCCAGCGCCTGTGTCAGGCTGAGTTGCACGTGCCCGACCTCGTTCAACCCGAGCCGGGCGACGGTGCGGTGTTCCAGCGTGTTGACGTCGACGCCATAGCGGAACGCCGCGACCTCGGCCGTCACCTGGCGCGTCGTCTGCTTGAGCGTGTATGTGCGGCCGGGCACCAGCGGCTGCTCGGCCATCCACACGACCATCGCCTCGATCTGGCTGGACACGTGCGGCTGGTTATCGGGGCGGACCAACATGTCGCCGCGGCTGACGTCGACTTCATCGGTTAGCGTCACCGTCACCGCTTGTGGTGCGAACGCTTCATCGAGTTCGCCGTCGTAGGTCGTGATGGACTTGACTCGGCTGCGCTTGCCCGACGGCAGCGCCATCACCTCGTCGCCCTTGCGGATGATGCCGGACGCCACGGTGCCGGCGAAGCCGCGGAAGTCGAGATTGGGGCGGATCACGTACTGGACGGGGAAGCGCAGATCGGTCAGGTTGCGGTCGCTGGCGATGTGGACCGTCTCTAGGTGATCAAGGAGTGCGGGACCGTGATACCACGGCATGGCATCGCTCTTCGACGCAACGTTGTCGCCCTTGAGTGCCGACATCGGGATGAACGTGATGTCCGGCAAGCCAAGCTTGGCGACGAAGCCGGAGTAGTCGTCCTTGATCTTCTCGAAGACGTCTTGCGAAAAGCCGACGAGGTCCATCTTGTTGATGGCGACGACGACGTGGCGGATGCCCAACAGCGACACGATGAACGAGTGCCGGCGCGTCTGGGTCTGCACGCCGTGGCGAGCATCAATGAGGATGATGGCGAGCTGGCAGGTCGAAGCGCCGGTGGCCATGTTGCGCGTGTACTGCTCGTGGCCGGGCGTGTCGGCGATGATGAACTTGCGGCGATCGGTCGAGAAGTAGCGATACGCCACGTCAATCGTGATGCCCTGCTCGCGCTCGGCCTTTAATCCGTCGGTCAAAAGAGCGAGGTCAATCTCGCCGGCCCCGGTGGTGCCGACCTTCTCGCTGTCGCGCTTCACGGCGGCGAGTTGGTCTTCGTAAATCATCTTCGTGTCGTGCAGCAGCCGGCCGATGAGCGTGCTCTTGCCGTCGTCGACGCTGCCGCAGGTCAAGAAGCGAAGGAGTTCTTTCCTTTGATGACGAGCCAGATAAGTGTGAATGTCTTCTTGACTCAGATCAACTTGCATAGTTGGTAGTTAGTAGTTGGTAGTTGGTAGATCGAATCAGGTCGGGATAGAGCGGATGAGGCCATTGAGGACCTTTGCCAGCTCAATGATTTGGTCGGATAGGCGATCGTAGCGTTCCTGAGGAATGTAGTCGAGACGTGTTGCCAAGATGACTTGAGTATCGATTTCCTGGAGGGAGCCTCGGGCAATGCACAGGAAGCGAACGAAATCCTGGGACGGCCCGCGGCCCTGTCCCTCGGCGATGTTACTGGGGATCGACACGGCCGCACGCCGGACCTGGTTCGTCAACCCGAACCGTTCATCATTCGGGAAAGCCGTCGTGGTTTGATAGACCTCGACAACCAAGTCCATCGCTTTCCGCCAGGCAATGAGATCTTTGTAGTTCTGAACTGCCATGTGCTATCTCCTGACTACTAACTACCAACTGCCAACTACCAACTATCAGAAATAGCCTTCCCGCTTCTTCTGTTCCATCGACCCCGCCTCGTCGTGGTCGATCACGCGGCCCTGTCGCTCGGAGTTCCGCGCCAGCAGCATTTCCTCGATAATTTCCGGTAGCGTCGTCGCGGTGCTCTCAATTGCGCCGGTAAGCGGATAGCAGCCAAGCGTGCGGAAGCGGACGCGCTTCAGCATCGGCTGCTCGCCCGGCCGAAGGCGCATCCGATCGTCGTCGACCATGATGAGCGTGCCGTCGCGCTCGACGACCGGGCGGTCGGCGGCGAAGTAGAGCGGCACGATCGGGATGTTCTCGAGGTGGATGTACTGCCAGACGTCCAGTTCGGTCCAATTGGAGAGCGGGAAAACACGGATGCTCTCGCCCTTATTGATCTTGTTATTGAAGAGATTCCAGAGTTCGGGCCGCTGGTTCTTCGGGTCCCACTGGTGCTGGCGGTCGCGGAAGCTGTAGACACGCTCTTTGGCCCGACTCTTCTCCTCGTCGCGGCGAGCGCCGCCGAATGCCGCGTCGAACTGGTAGTGGTTCAGTGCCTGCTTCAACGCTGCCGTCTTCATGATGTCGGTGTGTTTCTTCGACCCGTGGTCGAACGGGTTGATGTTCTGCGTCTTTCCCTCCGGATTGATCCATACCTTCAGGTCGAGTCCCTGTTCGCGGCAAAATTGGTCGCGGAACTCGATCATCGCCCGGAATTTCCACGTCGTGTCGACGTGCAGCAATGGGAACGGCAGCCGGCCGGGGTGAAACGCCTTTTGGGCGAGGCGCAACATGACCGCGGAGTCCTTGCCGATCGAGTAGAGCATCACCGGCCGTTCGAACTCGGCGGCAACCTCGCGAATGATGTGGATGCTCTCCGCCTCGAGGACTTTCAGATGGGTCAAGTTGTAACTGCCGCTCGTCATCCGTACTCCTGCATGATCTGAAGCATTGATCCTATAGGACGTGCTTGGCTGGCGGGTAGGGCAATGCCGAACGGCTTATTCCTTGTCTTTTGCCACCCGCGGCATCGGGCCGCGTTCGCCTTCGATGAGCTTGGGCGTCGGCAGCACGGCGGGCTCGTGCGGCTTCTCGGGCTTGCCCCAGATCTTGACCGTCTTATCCCAACTCCCCGCGGCCATGATCGGGGCCTTCGCGGCGAATGAAAGCGACAGCACCTCGCCGGTGTGCTTGAGCGTCTTGCGTTCCTTCCAGGTTTCGGCGTCGTAGAGGCGAATATCGGCGGGGCGGTTCCAATCGCCGTCGACGGTGGCCAGCGCGGTGCCGTCCGGCGCAAACGCCACCGACCAGACGTCGCCGGCATGGCCCTTCAGCGTCGCCTTCTCCAGCCGGCCGACCGTGTCCCAGACCTTCACCGTGCCATAGCGAGTGCCCGCCGCGACGAGCGCACCGTCGGGAGAGAACGCGACCGAGCGCACCTCGCCGGCATTTGGCTTCAAGACCGCCCGTTCCTTGCGGATGCCAATATCCCAAAGCCGCACGGTGCCGTCCGAACTGGCCGACGCGAGCGTCTCGCCGTCGGCCGAAAACGCGAGCGCGTTCACCCACGACTTGTGGCCCGTGAGCGTGGCGATCTCGCGTCCGAACGCCGGGTCCCACAAGCGGATGTCGCCGTCAACGCTGCCGGTCGCGAGCATCTTGCTGTCGTGGCTAAACGCGACCACGAGCACCGCGCCGTGGTGCGACTTCAGCACCTGTCGGCTCTCGCCGCTCTCCGGATCCCAAACGCGGGCCGTCTTGTCATGGCTCGCGGTCGCGTACCAGCGGCCGTCCGGACTGATCGCGACGCCGACCACCGCATTCGTATGGCCGCGTAGCGTGTGGATCGGCTTACCGGTGAAGACGTCCCATACCTTCGCATGGTTGTCGGACCCGCCGCTGAGCATCAGCGATCCGTCGGCCGACAGCGCAACGCCGCCGACCCAGCCATCGTGGGCCTTAATCGTCTGCGGCTCCTCGCCCGCGGTGGGGATCGTGAGCGCGAACGCGGCGACCAACGCGAAAATTCGAGGCGCCATTCGGGCCGGGGTAATGACAGTTGCCATCGGGCGATTATCCGTGGATTGTGCGAGCGGGTCAAGCCGCGCTTGTCCAACGGGCCCGCCTGCGTTACGCTCTCCCCATGAACGCGCTACGTATTTCACTTGTCATCGCCGTCTTCGCTGGTCCGCTGTTCGCCGAGGACAAGCCGCCCGTCAAGCCGACACCGCCGACGCCGGATCAGGTGCTCGAAGGCGTCCGCAAGTTCATCAAGCTCGCTGCCAAGGCGGATGGCTCGTTTCAACCCGGCGTCGATCGCGATTACGAAGGCATGTCCGACAGCGCATTCAGCGACATCGCGCCGACCGCGTACGCCGTCATCATCTCCAAGACCTTTGGTTGGAAGCTGCCGTACGAGGAGAACACGATCCTCTTTCTGCACTCACGACAGCGTGAGGATGGCTCGTTCGTGAACGTCGCCGGCACCGTCGATCCGAATTCGGCGGCGGGGCGCGCGTACAACACGACGATGGCGATCGTGGCTCTGAAGGCTCTGGGCGAGAAGCCGAAGTACGATCCGCTGCCCGTCTTCGATAGCGTGCTGACTGCGGACTACAAAACGTTGCCGGCCTACATGACGAGCTTTTTCCCGCTCGCTTATCGGGCGAGCGGCCGCGAGATTCCGGCCGAGGCGGACAAGAAGATCCGCGCTTTGATGGAGCAGGACGCGAACGGCTATCTCCACGAGCACGTCGCCGCGACGTTCCACGCGGCCCATTATTATCGGTTGACCGGCCGCGATACGCCGAAGGCCGATGCGATGGTCAAGCGCACGCTCGCCGATCAGATGGCGGACGGCAGTTGGGTGCGCAACCCGCTGGCCCGCGATCGGCACGCCACGTTTGACGCGGTGTTCATCCTCAAGCAGCTCGGCGGCACCGAAGCGAGCCAGTCGGCGATGGACCTCGCGGCTTTCTGGTCGCTGACCTGTCGCAACAAGGATGGCGGCTTCGGCCACATGCCCGGCAGCCGATCGGACATGGACGCGTGCTATTTCCATATCGGCACGATGGTCATGTCGGGCTTTTCGAAGCCAGTCGACCCGCTGCCGGCGGACGCGCAACTCTTGGGCTGGGGGCATCTGATGGGGGTTGTGAAGGGGAAGTGAATCACAAGTTGTTGATTAGTGAGGCATGGAATTCATGACGACGATTGGTGTCACTCTGTCCGACGAGCGCCTGGTGCAGTTGCGCTCCTGGGCCGAACAGACGGGTGCGACTCCCGAAGACTTCTTATCCCAGGTCATCGAAAGAATCCTCGATTGGCGAGAAGAGCAGTTTCGCGAAGCCATGGAATACGTTTTCAAGAAAAACGTCGAACTTTATCGGCGATTGGCCCAGTGCTAATTTGCGAGCGCTCTCGCTTTCAAGTTGAAAGGCGAGCGGAGCGG
>DATANR010000455.1:0-11052 GCA_036266155.1 Gemmataceae bacterium
AACTGCGCCAAGAAACGCAAGCGTGGGCGGACCACATCAACGATCGCCAACGCGGCGTCGATTGGCAATTCCGCATCGGCGACGCGCGGAGAAAGCTGCGATCTGTCTATCCTAAAATCATCGTGTGACGCAGCACTAGCCAATAACTTGCGGCGTCAAACACTGAGAGATTGCCAAACCCTAGTATGTAGTTGGCAATCTCTCTTGGCCATCTCTCAATTCCTAAGGTCCGGATGGCTGTCACCCGATGTTCTTTGGCTGAACCACAGAGACCCATGTCCCTGTGGCTCAAGGACTTTCAATCCGGGATATAGCCAACGGGCGTGACGCTGGTTCGCGGCGTGCTAGGAGACCCGACGCCGCTCGTGCTGATCTGGAAGACCATCTTGTCGGCCGTCATTTCGGTCGACGTCTTGCCATGCTTGGTCTTTACGCGAATCTGCCCTTCGAGCAAGAGTTCGCCCGTCGCCGACATGATCCGCAGATTATCGCATGTCCCCTCGATACCCGGCGCCGTAAAGCGAACGGCACCGCTGGCCGACACTCCGGCCAGCGTTCCCCTGGCATCGGTGGGCGACTGCATTTCGATCTTCTGACCGTAGACCTTGAGCAGCAATTCGGTCGTCGCCGTGTTGCGGATCTCAAAACGCGGCGTGCCATCGCCCATCCGCAGGAGCATTTTGAGTTTGGCTTGCTCAATGACCTTCGTGGTTGCCGCGGGCGTTTTGGTTACTTCCGGAGTTGGGACCGGCGTCCGCAGAACTTCGGGCACCGGCGTGGGCGGCGGCGGGACTTTGTTGGATGGCACGATCGGCTTCGCGGGAATCTCGGGGAGATTAACTGGTTCAGGGTTCTTGACGGCCGGAACGTTGGGAGTCACGATCGGTGGGACCGGCGTCTCGACCGCTCGGCCCAGTGGCGGCATCGGCGGTACCGCGAGCTTGGGTGCTTCTTTGGTTTCGGGCTTGGATGGAACAGGTATGACGATCACCGGCGGATCGATCTTTTTGTCGTCTTGCTTGACCTTGTCCTTGCTATCAGCCTCACCCTTGGCCGGCAGGATGATGGGAACTTCCGGCGGGCTGACGGGCTCGAAGACGGGCTCGCTGGCCGGCTTTTTGACATCGACATCCGGCTTCGGCGGCGTGGCCGGGATCGCCGGCACGGTAAGTTCGAATTCATCTGCCTTGACCGGAACGACGGGGGCCGGCGTATCGGCGCCGTTCGCGGGCGAGGCCGGCTTAACGGTCAAACCGGGCAACGAGCCCGGTTCCTTGGCCGGTTGTTCTTTCGTCGGGAGCGGATCAGTTGCAAATACGGCCAGCCCGCCGACGCCAATGGTCAGGGTGCAGGCCAGGACTTTCCAGCGGTTCATGCTCATGGCTAGTCGGCTCCTCGGGCCGGGGGCAATTCCCCCAATCGGCGGGCACGAATACCCCTTCCCCGCCGGCCTGTCTACGCCAACTCGCCGGACCGTCCGGGCCGCGGTAGAATCCCACGGCAGTTCGCCTTGACACGCTTGCCACAACGGTGCGCATGCCCGCCAAGCCCCGCGTCTTCGTCGCTCGCCGCATTCCCGCACTCGGGCTCGACCTGATCGCCCCACACTGCGAGCCGGAGGTCTGGCCCGATCCGTTGCCGCCTACGGCCGCCGTGCTCAAAAAGAAGGTCCGCGATTGCGAGGGGCTGGTCTCCTTGCTCACGGACCGCGTTGACGACGATCTGCTGGCGAACGCACCGAAGCTCCGCGTGGTCAGCAACTTTGCGGTCGGCGTGAACAACATCGATCTGGCGGCCGCGACCCGGCGCGGCATCCGCGTCGGCAATACGCCCGGTGTGCTGACCGAAGCGACGGCCGATATTGCCGTGACGCTCCTGCTCGCGGCCGCGCGTCGTCTTGGCGAAAGCACGACCGACGCGAAGGATGGCCGCTGGAAAACCTGGGACCCGCTCGGCTGGCTCGGTCAGGATTTGGTCGGCCGAACGCTCGGCATCGTCGGCATGGGCCGCATCGGCTTCGCGACCGCAAAGCGGCTGCATCATGGATGGGGAATGCGCGTGCTCTACACGGCCCGCGGTCCGAAGGCAGATGCAGACCGCGAACTGGGTGGATCACGCGTCGACATGGAAACGCTGCTGCGTGAGAGCGACTACGTATCGGTTCACACGGACTTGAACGCAGAAACGAAGGGGCTCTTTGGCGAGAAGCAATTTGGCAAAATGAAGCCAACGGCCGTGTTCATCAACACGTCACGTGGGCCCGTCGTCGATCAGGTCGCATTGGCCAACGCATTGCGAAAGAGCACAATCTTCGCGGCCGGACTCGACGTGACCGATCCGGAACCGCTGCCGCCGGAACATGAACTCTTCAAGCTGCCGAATTGCGTGATTGCTCCCCATGTCGCGAGCGCGACCGTTCATACGCGCAATGAAATGGCTCGCATCTGCGCGGAGAACCTGATCGCGGGCCTGACGGGAAAGCCGATGACGTCCCTGGTGAACCCAGATGTGCTCAGGTCGTAGGGCGCTTCCGCCAGCGACGTAAGGCCGCGAGCGTGCTCATCAAGTCTTCCGGCATCGGCGCCTCGAATTCCATCCAGCGGCCGATGCGTGGATGTTGAAACCGCAAGCGAAAGGCGTGAAGGGCCTGCCGGTTGAGCAACACCTCATCATCCTCATCCGGCATCTTGCCATTCACGTCGGAAAGTCGCAGGTGATCGCGGCCGCCATAGGCCTTATCGGCTAGCACGGGACAGCCGACGCTCGCCAGATGCACGCGAATCTGATGGGTCCGCCCCGTGCGCGGCTGAACGCGGACGAACGTGTATCCGCGGAACCGCTCCTCCACCTCGTAAAACGTGCACGCATCCTTGGCCTCTGGGTCGTCCTTGTCGTGCGTGATGAACATCTTGGTCCGATCAGTCGGATGATGCTTGATCCGGCCCTCAATGTAGTCGCTGTCGCGGTCCAGTTCTCCCGTCGTGATGGCCGCATATTCCTTGAAGACCTTGCGGCCTTCGAACATCGCCGATAGTTCGCGGTGCGTGTTCTCTTCCTTCGCGATCAGGATTACGCCGCTGGTGTCTCGATCGAGGCGATGGACGATGCCGGCTCGGTAAGTGCCGTTGGCATTGCTCAAGGCGCTGAAGTGAAATTGCAAGGCGTTGACGAGCGTGCCCGACCAGTTGCCCTTGGCCGGATGCACGACCATGTCCGGCGGCTTGTTCACCAACGCGAGCCACTCATCCTCATAAAGGATCGAGAGCGGAATATCTTCCGGAACCGGAATGTCATGCTTGGGCTCCGGCAGCACGATCCGAAGCTGGTCGCCGTGCCGGACCTTGTGGCTCGACTTTGACGGCTTGCCGTTGACGAGCACCTGTCCGCTATCGATCGCGTCCTGAATGACGCTGCGGCTAAAATCCTGGAAGTTGAGAGCCAAGTAACGATCGAGCCGCATCCCCTCGGCCTTGATTTTGACGTCGATGTCGATGGGCCCCCGACGCGAAGGCCCCGCCGGGGCCGGCGGGGCCAGGTCGTCATCCGGTTCATCGTCGGCCGTCATTACTTTGCCTTGGGATCGGCTTTCGGATCAGCCGGCTTTGTGGGCTCGGGAGTTTTCTTCGGGTCCGCCGGCTTCGGCGTTTCGGTCGGCTTCTCTGGCTCCGGCGTCTTCTTCGGATCCGGCATCGGCGGCGGCACGATGTCCGCGGGCTTCGGAATCGCCGGGACTTCAATCTTGGGATCACCCGGAATTGCCGGGAGCTTCGGCGCGCCCGGAAGTTCTGTCTTGGGCGGCGGCGGCAGGCCCGGCAGACCCGGGAATGGGTCGTCTTTCGTCAATGGCGGCAACACGGGCCGTTCGGCCTGCTTGTAGATTTCCTTTTGCGTGGCGATCATCTGGACCTTGTTCGCCTTGAGCTTTTCAGCCCAGGCCTTGTAGCTCTTGCTTATTTCCGAATCAGGGAAGATCGAAGCCGCATTTGTGTAATACTCGATTGCCTTGTCGAGGTTGCCGCGCGACGAGTCCGGGCCACCGTCAGTCGTCGGGAAGCCAACGAGCGCCTCCTCGGCACGGCCGGCTTCGTGCCATGCGATCTGAACCAGCGCCGGCTCTTCCTTTTGTTTCAGTTCGGATGTCAATTCGAGGTAACGGCCGCGAGCAGCCTCGACGCTCGCAGCCGCACGCTTGCGATCTTCCATCCGATCAGTGCCGAGTTTTGGCAGACCTTCGTTAAGCAATTCGTGCTCCGCCAGTCGCTTCTTGAACAGGCTGCCGTAGAGGGTACCGCGATGGTCTTCCATGCCCTGCTTGAGCTTCTCCGGCGTATCCGCCGCATCCAGTTGAAGCAGAATCGCGTCGCGTGCCGTCGCCGACTGATGGGTCATGTACCGATAGATCAAGATTCCCGCGACGATCACCAGCACAACGCCGATGACGTAATACAGCGTCCGCCCAGTCACCCGTTGCCGGAGCTTCTGGTAGGCAAGCACCATCGAGTTGGTTTCGATCTCTTTACGCTCTTCCGCCTTCATGTGCGGTAATTCCTGGCTCGTGCCGCGAGAGGTCTGATCCGTCGGATTAGTCCGATTTTATGGGTTGTGATAGGCAGGTCAACCGGTGAGCATCCGCTTGAAAGTGTCGCACGGCGCTGTACTCCAAAATGGCGAAGTCTGGCGAGGTTTTTGACCCCCGGCAGTTGGCGACCTTCCTTTTTGAAAAAGTGCATTTTCCGCGGGTTTTTGGGTAAGGTCGCCAAGATCGCCACGGTTTTGCCACACCCTCCCTGGCGATTGCATTTCATTGCATGCGACAGTCCGATCGACCTCAAGCCCCTGGACCGGGGCCGATGACGAAGCCGAGCGGCGTGAGTAGGCGTGCATAAGCATCACCCATCTCGCGGCTCTCGGCCGTATCGACGTGGGCGGCGATAATGGTGGAATACCAGTAGCGCTGGCGATCGCGCGGCGAAAGTTCGTCCGGGTCGAGCCCCAACTCGCGGACCAGTTCCTTATCCCACCGCATGATCCGAAGGAGTTCAGAAAGTTGCCGCCAAGTGACGCCGGGCGACAACACAGTGCCATCGGGCCGGGAAATACGCCGGCCGATGCAAACGTGGAGCAACGCCCGAAAGTGGCCGCGCACGAGATGGTTCTGGCGAACCTTTTCCAGAAACTCGCGCAATCCTTCCATGCCGATGCAATTCCCCAACGGCCTGGGCGCTAGACAGACCTGTATTTTCTACAGATTGCCCATCTTAGTCATCTTTCCAAGCTACTTCTATCTTCAAACCGGCAATTAGTGGGCCAAAATCGGGCTCTTAACCATCGGATCGAGCATTGATATGGGTTAGAACGACGCGGATGGCGTCATATGACACTTCTTGATTGAGCGCTAGGAAAATTGGTTTGAGCTTCTGAGAACCATGCTCCTTGGCCGCCGCGGAGATTCGATCCTGGGTGGCCCGATCGATCCACGCGTCAATGCTGTCGGGCCGTTCCTGATAAATGTAACAACATAGATAATCGCGGGCGGTCGACTCCATGCGCTCCATTAGCAGCGCCACCTCAGCGATCGATTTCCGTTCCCGATAGTAAGGGAACGCGCCCTCGGCGGCGGCATTGCTCGGCGGCTTGGCGCGCGATGCACGCGCGTCGACGACGAGTTTGTTGTCCGTTGTCAGGCCAGCGTCACCGGCGATCTTCGCGACGAGGTCGAGGACGGCTTGACCGTGCTCGCGGAGCCGGGCCTCGCCAACGCCCGAGATCTGATGAAGACCCTCCAACGTTGTTGGTCGCACTCGGCTGATGTCGCGCAGCGTTCCGTCGTGGAAGATCGTGTACGGCGGCATTCCCTTCTTCGCCGCCAACTCACGCCGCCAAATGCGCAACTCTTCGAAGAGTTGTGCGTCAACTCCTTCCCAAGAAACTTCTTCTGCTCGCGATTTCTTCGACGCGGTGGCAGTGCCCGCGCGTGTCAACTTCACCTCACGCCGGCCGCGCAGCACCTGCCACGAATCGTCGTTGAGCCGCAGCACCGGATACTCGTCGGTCGTCTGCTCGAGCAGCCCGGTGCCGATGAGCTGAGTGATCCAGTCGCGCACTTGCCGCTCGGGCTGGTCGGACAGCAAGCCGAAAGTGCTCAGCTTGTCGTGGCCCAACGTGCCGACGCGCTCGTTGTTCGAGCCGCGCAGCACGTGCGTCACGTGGCCGGCACCGAAGCGCTCGCCCACGCGCGCGACGCACGAAATGATCTTTTGCGCCACGACTGTTGAATCGGGCTCCCAAGCGACTTCGCCGAGGCAGACATCACACGCGCCGCAGGCTTCCGGCTCAAACTTCTGGCCAAAATGCTCGACCAGCACGCGGTGCCGACACTTACCGCCCTTGGCATACGTGTTAATCTGCTCGGCTTGTTGTCCCGAATGAGCGAGTAGTTCACGATCGATCCGTCCCTGCTCGAACGACTTCCTGGCCATGTCCTTCCACTTGATCACATCGCGACCCGAGTGGTACATCAAGCATTCCGCTTCCAACCCGTCGCGCCCCGCTCGGCCCGCCTCCTGTTGATAGTGCTCAATGGACTGGGGCATGCCGGTATGCAGGACAAAGCGAATGTCCGACCGATCGATGCCCATGCCGAACGCCACGGTGGCCACGACGAGATCGCAAGCGCCCGTGCGGAAGGCATCGTGCGTGGCCTTGCGCATTCGCTGATTGTCATCGGCCGACTCGTCCGGGTGAGCGGCCCGATAGCACATCGCGTTGAAGCCAAGTTCGCGCAATTGCTCCGCGAGTTGGTCCACTTCCTTCCGCGAGGGACAATAGATGATGCCAGCCTGTCCGCGCCGGCGTTCGAGCACCTCCAGAATCTGATCGAGGATGGTGCGACGTTGCAGGACGCGGTAGATCAGGTTCGGCCGATCGAAATTGCCGACGAGGACGGCCGGGTTGCGCAGGTGGAGCTGATCAATGATGTCCTGGCGAACTTGCTCCGTGGCTGTTGCCGTAAACGCGTGGAATGTCGCTTCGGGAAACTTGTCGCGGATGGACGCGAGCTGCCGATACTCGGGCCGAAAATCGTGACCCCAGTGACTGATGCAATGAGCCTCATCAATTGCAAACGTGCGGACACCATGCTCACGCAAAAAGTTCTGGAAGCGCTCGGTCACCATGCGCTCGGGCGACGCGAACAGCAGCCGCACACGGCCGGCCTTCATCTCGCGTCCTACGGCGATTTTGTCAGAGTCGGTCAACGTCGAATCGACCCGGAAAGCCTTGACGTCCGCAGATGTCAAGCTGTCGACTTGATCCTTCATTAACGAAATGAGGGGTGAGACTACTACCGTCGTCTCGTTCGTGCGATACGCGGCCGGGGCCTGATAGCAGAGTGACTTGCCGCCGCCCGTCGGCATCACGACGAGCGAATCGCGGCGATCGAGATCGGCCCGGATCGCCTGCTCTTGCAGCGGTCGCAGCGCGTGAAAACCCCAGTGCCGGGTGATGAGCGACCGAATCTCGGCAATTGGATCGGCGGGCATCGGCGTATCTCGCGTTCCCGACAGCTTATCAATGTGCGTGTAGGATTGTCCAGTATGCCTTGTTCACATCAAACGAACCATTCCGCTCGGGGGTAAAGCGGTCAACGCAGTCTCCGCCCAAAACAGGTTGCCCGCATTCGGACAAAGCGCTCGCTGCTCCGCTGGCATCCCCTCGATTGCGGTTGTCAGCACGAGCCGAATCTTTCCTTCGTTCTCGATCAACAACGGGCACGTCACTCGGGACGAGCCGGGCGTCGTCCACTCCTCAATCGCCGCTCCGGTTCGCAGACCGAAACGAATCGCACGGCCTTCACCAACGGGTTGCGGATTGTAGAAGGCGATGATCACGCTGCCGTCGCCGGCATCGACCATCCCGTCTGGGAAGCCATCCGTATTCGACAGGTCGAGCACGACCTCCTGCGCACTGATCTTCCGCGTCGCCAAATCGAGCCGAAAACGGACGACATTGCGCGTCGGCGTATCGATGTCGTAGAGGCACAGATCAGCGCCATCGCGAGCGAACACTTTACCATTCGAACACAACTGTTTGTCGGCCAGAACACTAATCCGGTTGTCGTCGAGCGTGAACAGATACAGATTTGCGATGGTATCAGCGAACTTTACATCTTTGGTGCCGAACACAATCGCCCGGCCGCCTGGAACGACTTCGCCGTCGTTGATGATGGTTCGCGGAGTGGCGTCGTCAATGGCCGCGAGCGCATGGAAAGTGTTCGTCGCTAGATGCAGCAGACCCACTTCCTTTTCGCGGCCAATGAACAGCGTGTCCGGCCGATCGGTCGGAAAAAGAAAGCCGGGCCGTTTGGCTTGCGCGTAGGTGCGATGCTCGCCGTCCCAGAAGCGAACATGAATGTCGCCCGCGGTCGCATCGGCGGTCGTCTGGATGTTCACCCACGCCAGCGCAGGCTTGCCCTCGACGATGACGGCACGCGGTCCTTCGGGGAGGAAGCCGTCGTCCGCATCGTCCTGGGCGTAAAGCACCGTTGCGATGGTGGAGTGTATGAGAGACATCGGCGACTCCCGCGGGGCTGCAGATAAGATATCGCCATGCTTCACGGCAAGAAGGCACTCATTACCGGCAGCAGCAGCGGCATCGGCCTCGCGGCGGCACGGGCGTTCATCCAGCATGGGGCCCGTGTCGCTCTGTCGTCGGAGCGGGCACTGAGCATTTGCCCCGATGTGGCCGAACTGATTCGTGACAGTCGAGCAAAGTACGTGCAAGCCGACATGTCGAAGCCGGGCGAACCTGAGCGACTTGTCGCCGCCGCATGCGAGCAGTTCGGCGGGCTTGATGTGCTCGTGAACAACGTGGGCACCTTCCGCGAACCAGCGTTCGTTGACATTTCGCGCCAAGATTTCGACTTCATCTTCGGGCTCAACGTCTGGTCAGCTCTCGCGGCGACACAGGAATTCGTTCGCCGCGGCCGAGCGGCAGGCACTGGTGGGCGGATCATTTTCACCACGTCGCTCAACGGCTCCCGGTCCGAGCCGGCCCACACGCTTTACGATGCGAGCAAGGCGGCGATCAACGCCTTGACCAGACAATTGGCGATTGAATTGGCGCCGGATGGATTCACCACCATCGCGGTGGCACCCGGCCTGGTCGAAACGCCGTTGACCGACATGGGCCTGCGTTCGGATCCGGCCGTGCGGCAAGCAATCATCGAGCAAATACCTGTCCGCAGGATCGCGACCGTCGACGATCTGACGATGTGGTACGTCTTCCTGGCCTCGGACGCGGCCAGTTATGCGACGGGGACAATTGTGACCGTGGACGGCGGGCTCGATGCGCAACAGATGGGACTGCGGCCGATCGCAAAGAGCGAGCGTCATCCGTAGCCCCAAGCTGCCATGGCACCTTGTGGCTACGGTAGAGCCGCTCGCAGCCTCGCTGCCGCGATCCCAGGCTCCTCCGCCTGACACAGGGCCGCACCCACGGCGACTCGCTTCGCACCCGCCGCGACGGCTTCAGCCACATTCTCAATGCCTACGCCGCCGATGACAAAGGCGGGCAGCGTCGTCATCGCCGTCGCCTGCCTTACAAACTCCAGCCCGGCGAGTTGCTTGAAATCCTTCGTCGTCGACGCAAACGTCGGGCCAACGCCGATGTAGCTGGCGCCATCCACGACAGCCTTGCGAACCTGTTCCGGCGTGTGTGTGCTGACCCCGATCAGCGGCCCATGCCCGAGGATTCGTCGGGCGTCTTTCACGCTCATGTCGTCCTGGCCGAGGTGGACGCCGTCAGCTTCGACAAGTCGGGCAATGTCCGGCCGGTCGTTCATGATGAAAAGCGTGTGCGTCTCCCGCGTCCAGCGGCGGACGTTGCGGGCTCGCTCGATCAATTCGCGGTCGTTGAGCGACTTTTCACGTAGCTGAAAGATGTCGGCCCCGCCGTCGGCCGCCTCGCGGATGGTCCAGTCGACGGCGGCCAGGCACCCCGAGCCGCTGAGAAGCACATAGACCTTGGCGTTCTCCAGTTGGGAGCGAGCGTCAGTCCCGATGCCGACGATACGCTCGACGGTGTAGCTCCGATAGCGGATCGCCTCAAGCCCCGGCACCAGTTGCGGCTGCAACACCTTGCCGTATTCTTCGAGACTTCGCAGCGCTTCCTGCAAACGCTTTAGATTGATCCGCGCCACGTCCGCGGGCGAGTGCCGGGTCATCTCTCCCGGCAGCATGATGCCGGTGCCGACGTCCCATAGCGTCTCGCGGGCTTCGTTCAAGAGTGACGCCGGCAATTGATCGAGCAGGCCCGCGAGGTCGTGCCGCAGGCCCTTGACTGCGGCGGTCAGAACTCCATCATCGAGCACGAAGCGAACGTAGTCGTCAAGTACGCGGAGGGCTTCACGTGCACGGTTGGCGTTGGCATCGACCGCACGAGCGGAGGAAACGATGTCGGTCGGGTCGCGGAGGTCGAGCGTGAAGCCCATCGCGATCGGCGGCAACTCGACCCGGCGAATGAGCCGGTCGACGGCGACTCCCGATTGACGCAACGGCTCATGAAAGGGCACGTTCGCACGGATGAGGCCGACAAGCAGGTATTCGCCCGTCAGCGTCGTCTCATCGCGCTCGCCGGCCGCTTCGCGGGCGCTGGTCAAGACGGCGGGCATATCGAACTTCACCGCATGGTGCCCAGCGAGCACGTCCCGAATCGCGACGATGTCGCCGCCGGCGTCGATGAGCAATTGGGCCGCGCGGCCTTCATCGTCCTCGATGAGCGCCAGTAGCAACTGAACGGCATTCACGGGCGCGTCGCCGGCCTGCTTGCGAGCAGTTTCGAGAGCGCGTTCGACGGCGGGGCTCAGGTCGTCAATCATGCGAACATCTTACCGCCCCAGCCGGCACAATCGATACACCCCATCCACCGCGAACGACCGCGCCGCTCCAATCCGCCAAATCGGCGTCCTTGAGTCGCGTGGCACGGCCCGGCAAGCCGATTCGATCCATCAGACCGGCATGGCCGGTGCGACTCAGGCGAGCGTCGAGGGTTGGC
>DATANR010000456.1:0-30799 GCA_036266155.1 Gemmataceae bacterium
CTCGCGACGGACACCCTTGCCTCGCCTTGCGGTTCCGCTCACCACGGCCCGCGGAGGACTTCCACCTCCTCAACCACAACATGCCTGGCACACAACATGGGGCGGCGGACCTTTTGGTCCGCCGCTCATTTTTTCCGTGACCGTCTCATGTAAAAATTGCGCGAATTTGTTTTGACTTGGCACGCCTGATCCCGATATCCTCACCCCGTCAAGTTCAAGTTGGTCCTTCCTTATTTCAACTTGGGAGACTCCATGCGACGATTTCTGATGCTGGCCGTTCTTGTTGCCTTCTCCGCGGCGCTTGCTGGCTGCGACAAGAAGAGTGAATCGCCGTCGGGCGGCGGTGTGCCGGCGATGGATCCGAATAAGGCCAGCGGCGCGTCCGTCGGCTCAGTGAAGGCAAAGTAGCAGGCTCTTGGTGCCAGCCACCGGCCCGGGCAACCCGGGCCGACACTCAACGCATTTCGACTCGACACCTCCACTTAGGCAAAACCGCCTTTGTACATTTTCGGCGTCCGTCCCTATTGGTCGGGCCGCTCGTGACGTGTGCCACGCTCCCGTTCGTTGCCTCCGCCTTCAAACCTCGCAGCAAGCCGCTCGTCCGGCGGGTATGGTTCAAGCGATCATTGCGGTTTCCAAGTGCGTGAGGCGAGTCCAATGCGGATGCTAGCTTCCAGGGCCCTGCTGCCCGCTGCCTTGCTCATCGTGACCGGGTTATGCGGGGAAGCCCAGGGACAGACGCGTGCCTGGAGTGTCGGCGTCGGCGTCGGCTACGGCTATGGTTACGGGCCCTACTGGGGCATCTATCCAAATTATTACAACGGCTTCTACGGCAACGGCCTGAGCATGTATGGGCCTCCGGTGCCGACGTACAAGCCGATTCCCGGCGTCTTTGGCGGCGGCGACAGTCAGTTCTTCGGGCCGCCGCCCATTTATCCGGGCTGGGTGTCGAGCGTCTATGTTCCGCTCACGCGACCATCGCCGCTGCCGGCCGCGGTCGTCGAAGCGCCCGTTGAATTGCCGGCGCCAGCGGCAGCGCTGACGACGCCGACACCGCTCGAAGTTGAAGTGCGATTGCCAAACGCGGACGCCCGGTTGTTCGTCGACGGGACCGAGATCAAGGGCGCTGGCATCAGCCGTAAGTTCGCGACCCCGCCGCTCGAAACGACCGCCCCATACACCTACGAAATCCGTGCCGCCTGGGCCGTTGATGGGTTGACCACCACGCATACCAAGCAGGTGACCGGTCGGGCCGGCGACAAGCTGGTCGTCGAGTTCAAATAGCACCGGGTCGCCGACCTCCGTATCACAACCTAGACCGTGATGCGGAGCAGTAATGTCCGATTCTCGATGGCCCAAGGCGATCCCGCTGCTCATCCTCTGCGGCCTGTGTGCCTACGCGAACTGCTATTCCAAATCGTTCGCGTTCGATGACGATGCCTGGATCGTCGACACTCCGTCGCTCGATTCGCCACGTGAATATTTCCTGGCGATGGATGGCCGTCCGTTGTTGGCCGCCACCAACCTCGTCGCCCATCGATTGGGCCGCAACAATGCGCTCGCCCATCATGTCTTGAACGTACTGATTCACCTCGCGGCGACGTTGACTCTTTATGGCGTCGTCCGTCGCGCCTTGCTGTCGCAACGGTTCGGCGAACGCTTTGCCGGCCGGGCGCCGCACCTGGCGTGCGCGGTCGCCCTGCTCTGGATGCTGCACCCGTTGCAGGTGCAATGTGTCACCTACATCATCCAGCGTGGCGAATCGATGGCCGGGCTGTTCTACCTGTTCATCCTCTACGCGATGCAGCGGGCGGACGAGGCCGCCCGTGCTCGAGTCGGACGCACTCAGGAAGAGATCGACTACGCTGATTCGGATGGTTCGCGAGGCGCACATCTCATCAACATCCGTTGGCCCGCGGTCGGCTGGTACACGCTCTCAGTGCTCAGCCTGATCCTGGGCTTCGGGTCGAAAGAGATCATGGCGACGGCGCCGGGGGCGGTCATTCTCTTCGACCGTATTTTCCTCGCCGGGTCGATCCGCGAGATGATTCGCCGGCGCTGGGCGTTCTACCTGGCCTTCTTGCTCGTCTGGGGCGGCTTCACAGTCTGGCACCTGATTCGCGGGAGCGGATCGCAAGGCGGCATCGGCTTCGGCGTTGAGGCGGTGACTCCGAGGCAGTACGCGCTGACCGAGTCCGGCGTGATGCTCTACTATCTGCGGCTGTGTCTTTGGCCGCGGGGACTGGTGATCGACTACCAGGGCTGGCCGTTCGTGAAGACGATTGGCGAGGCGACTCCAGAAATCTGGATCACGCTCGGCCTGCTTGCGCTCACGGCCATCCTGCTCTTTTGGCGTCCGGCCCTCGGATTCGTCTGCGCCTGGTTCTTCTTGATCTTGTTGCCCACGTCGAGCGTGCTTCCCATTGTGGATGCCGTGTTCGAACATCGCTTGTATTTGTCGTTGGCTTCGGTGGTTGTTCTGGTTGTGTTCCTGGGCGACTGGTTTTTGCGGATCGTTGCACTCGGCCGATTGCGTCCCGTTCTGTTGACGGCCGTGGCGATCGCACTCGGCATCTTGACCTTCGCACGCAATGAAGAATACCGCTCGCGGGCCGACGTCTGGCAGTCGGCGGTCGAGCGTATGCCGAACAGCGTGCGGGCACGTGCCAATTTCGCTCAGGGTTTGATCATCGACAACCGAAACGACGAGGTCATTCCAATCCTCGATCGTGCGCTCGAGCTTGCGCCCCTGGATACGACGTCGCTGCAGAATCAAGGATGCGCGTACGAGATGCTCGGCGACTATCGAACCGCGGCCGAATACTACGGCCGGCTTGCCAATGCCTACCCGAGCGAAGTACGGTACTGGCGCTTGTACGGTGCTGTACTTTTGGTCATCCGCGAATGGGAAAAGGCCGACGCGGCTTATAAGAAAGCGGCAGAACTCAGTGATAATGAGGCCGAGCATCATTACGCACGGGCGGTAGCTCTTTTGAAGCTCGGCCGCGATGCGGAAGCTGACACGGAACTTGGCAAAGCATCAGCCATTTCGGCTTCCTGGCCGGAGTTGGTCCTGGGCATGGCCCGCAATGTGATTCTGGAGGAACGATTGCGTGCGATTCCCGACGCACGTCAGTCGGCCCTGAATTGGGCTCAATTGGGGATGCGAGTGATCAAGGACCCCGAGCCGATCCACTTCGATTCCCTCGGCCTGTGTTATGCCGCAACGGGCGATTTTGCCAAGGCCGCGGAACAATCGCACATGGCCCTCTTAATCGCCCCCAAAGGCCCCTGGGCCGCGGTCCACCGCGATCGCCTGCGTTATTACGACCAAAAGCGCGTTCCGTGGGAATGATGCGGCCACTTTCCCTGTCCGGTACAATCCTGGAACGGCTTTTGACTACCGGCGCTAGCCATTCAACGCTAACCTGAACCGGGTATGGATCCTACCTTCATCCCGACGACCGAGCGGCGCAAACAGGTCAAACTGCGCATTCGCGGCGACCTGTCCATTACCGAACAACGGTACGAAGGTCGCCTCTGTCATGTCGTCAAGGATCCCGTCAGCCTCAAGTATTATCGATTCAACCAGCAAGAGTATTACGTCTTCCAGCGGCTCACCGGCGGCAGCACGCTCGAGGAGATTCGTAAACAGTTCGAACAGCGGTTCGCGCCCGACCGGCTCACACTCGAAGACTTGGAAGGTTTTGCCCGCCAGCTCGTCACGGCCGGCCTAGTTCAACACGAATCGCCGAACGCCGGCCGCGAACTGTTCGCCAAGCGCAAAAAGCAGCGCTGGACGAAGCGGATGGCGACGTTCACGAACATCCTTTACATCAAGCTCCCGGTCTTCGATCCGGATCGCTTGTTGAAGCGGATGATCAAGCCGCTCTGGTGGATCTTCACGCACACATTCCTTTGGCTCTCCGTCATCTTGATGGCCTCGGCCGGCCTGTTCGTTCTCTTCCACTACAAGACCTTCTACGAGAAGCTCCCGGCCTATCAGGAGTTCTTCGCGTTCCGCACGATGCTTTACATGTGGATTGCGCTCGGCATCGTGAAGGTCATCCACGAATTCGGGCACGGACTGAGTTGTAAAGCGTTCGGCGGCGAAAGCCACGAGATGGGCTTCCTGTTCATGTGCTTCTCGCCGGCGCTCTATTGCAATGTGACCGACTCGTGGACCGTTGCCGACAAGTGGAAGCGGATCACGATTAGCTTCGCCGGCATCTGGGTCGAGTTGATCATCGCATCGATTGCCACGTACGTCTGGTGGTACAGCCCAGCCTGGCCGTTCGTGAACAACGTGGCGATGTGCTTGATGGTGCTTTGTTCCGTGAGCACGTTCGTGTTCAACGCGAACCCGCTCATGCGCTTCGACGGCTACTACATCATGGCCGACTGGCTCGAGGTGCCGAATCTCCGCGAGCGGTCGAACCGGTTCCTGTCGAACACGTTTCAGGAACACGCCCTGGGCGTCGAGGTGCAGCCGGAAGCCTACATGGCGCCGAACCGCAAGTTCCTGTTCATGGCGTATGCGATCTCCAGCTTCATTTACCGGTGGGTCGTCACCGTTAGCATTCTGTTCTTCTTGGCAAAATGGTTGAAGCCGTACAAGCTCGAAACGCTGAGCATGCTTCTCGCGATCGGCGCGCTGGCCTCCATGGTATTCTGGCCGCTGTTCCGAACGGTGAAGAGCATCCGTCAGCGAGGAAGGTTGCCGGACATGAAACGCAATCGGGTCATCATTACGTCGGTGGTCATCGCAACGATCCTGGGCATCTTCTTTTTCTTGCCGCTGCCGGTCAGCCGGGTGCGCGAGGTGGGAATGGTCCAGGTGAGCGAGGGTTATCGCGAATCGGTCCACGTGGCTGAGACGGGCATCTTGACCGAGATCCTGGTCCACGATGGCCAGGAGGTCGAGCCGGGCATGGACCTGGCGCGCTTTCGCAACGCGCAATTTGAGTTCGAGCGTCAACAGTTTGAAAAGGACCGCGACGCGGCCACGGATCTGATTGCCGCGATTCAAAAGCGTCTGTCCGAAGTGCGTGGCGACCCGTCGGCACGGGCCAAGGCGGAAGCACAACTCGCCGAGGCGGTCAATCAACTGCAAAACAGCAAGGCCCAGCTCGAAGTTCGCCGCCGGCTCATCGAATCGACCGCCGTCTTGAAAGCGCCACGACACGGAACCATCTTGGGCGCCCCGAAGCCGGACGATCTGTTGCGGACGTGGGAAAAGGGCGACCCGCAACCATTCTGCCAGATTGGCGATACATCCAAGCTGCGCGTTCTCATTCCCGTCGGGGCCGTTGAATTCCGCGAGATGCGGATCAATCTGGATCGCCAACGTGCGGAGAACCCGTCCGACCCGCATCTGGACGTTTCGATTCTCCCCTTCCGACGCTCGGATAAGCAATTTACGGGTCGTATCGTCAAGCTTCCGGATACGGACGAGAAGAACCTGCCGATTCAACTCACGCACAAGGGCGGCGGCACCGTCGCCACGAAACCGGGTGGCGACCCGAATATGCATCAGCCGATCGTGCAGACCTATCTGGTTGCGGTTGAGATTGACGATCCCGATGGGACGTTGGCGCCGGGAACGCTGGCGACGGTCAAGGTTCACTTGAAGTGGCGATCGGCCGCGTGGTGGGCTTGGCGCAGCATCGCGTCGGCGCTGGACATTGGCCTGTGGTGAGCCCTCTGATTCCCCCTCCCGCTTGAAGGGAGGGGGGTCAAGGGGAGGGGATTTTGGAGTCGCAACATGTTCTTACGCACCCTTCTCCCAGTCCTGCTTCTTCCGTCTCTCGTTGTCGCACAACCCACGCGTGACCGTGGCCGGTTCAGCCTCCAGGGCGATCCGGCCACGGTCTTGGCCGTTGATCCGGCCGTCAAGTTTGTTCTGCTTGGCTTCAGCAACGGCAGCGTCTGCGTCTTCCCTTCCGATCAGCGCGTCGTCAGCGTCTTCAGCCATCCGGTACACAAGAAGACAATCACAGGGGCGGCATTCCTGCCCGGCGGCAAACTGTTCGTCACCGTGAGCACGGACGGCAATCTCAAGGTTTGGGAGACGGATGCCGCCCTGAAGTATCTGAAGGAAATGGAAGACAAGAAGGGCGACGCCAAACCGGAAGTGCCCAAGCCCAAGGAGACGATCCCGGCCCATTCGGGTCTCGGAGTGAACTGCGTCGCCGTCAGCCCGGATGGCAAAACGATCGCTACCGGGGCTGTCGACGGCACGATCAAGTTGTGGGACGCGATCACGTACAAACAATTCGCCAGCCTGGCGGGCGCGCATGGCGGCGGAGTCAAGACGGTTCAGTTTTCACCCGACAGCAAGGTGCTTGCTTCCGGCGGCGGCGACAAGATTGCCAAGCTGTGGGACGCGACGCTCGAGAAGCCGACCGTGACTCGCAAGCTCGAAGGCCATGAGGGGCCCGTGAACGCCGTCGCCTTCAGTCCGGACGGTAAGCAACTCGCGGTGGGCACCGGCGTCGCGAAGAAGAGCGGCGTCGTCCACGTTTGGGACGCGACGACGGGCAAGCTGGCGTTCAAGCTGGAAGGCCATGAGGACGTTGTCACCTGCGTCGTCTTTCATCCGAAGACTGAACACCTCGCGAGCGGCGGGGCCGACAAGAAGATTCGCATCTGGGAGCTGAAAGAGAAGATGACGCAATACACCGACGAACATTCCGAGCCGCTTCGCAGCCTGGTCATCGGTCCGGACGGCGAGCGCTTTGGCTCGTGCAGCGGAATGGCATTGCGATGGTGGGCGGGATTCGGAAAGTGATAGGCGAGCGGAGCGGCGTAAGCCGCCCGATTGTGACAGTATCGGGCGGCTTACTTACGCCGCTCCGCTCGCCAGTATTGCGAACAGGCCAGGGGCCTTCCCCCGGCCTGATTATTTTTTCAGCGCGGACACACGACAAGCGGGGCTGGGCGACAAACCGGAGCGGGCACGACAACGATGGGCGTGGGGCAGACCGGCCGGGCGACGACAATGGGCGGCGGGGGCAAATACACGCGGGCGCCGAAGATGGCGTGATGGTGATGATGACGCTCGTGGACCGGGATGTAGGCTGGCCGATACACGACTTCAGGCGGGTGGGCGTTGGCGGTCGAGGACGTCAAGGTCAAGCCGGCCAGCATCGCGACGCCGAGGCCAGCCGACAAAAACATCTTGCGAAACATGGCTTTTTCCTCAAGTTGGCTGGCCGGTTTCTCTTCGGCCTGGCCGACCGAGTAACGGGTGGCAAATCAGGGTTTGCGCAGAGTTCGGGCCGACTCTCATCCGCGTTTCATGTCGCTGTGGCGTTCCATTGGCAGGCAGAATCTGCGACTCGCCGGGTTAATCTTTCCCTCCTTTTCGCGGTTCCGTATCCAGAGGGGAATTCGCCGACATTCGCCGAGGTGGTCATGTCCGAACTCTCCCATTTTGATCCTTCGGGCGCCAGCCGGATGGTGGATACGACCGCCAAGTCGGATACGGCCCGCGAGGCACGAGCGTCAGCCGTGGTTCGCATGTTGCCGGCGACGCTTGCATTGATTCGCAACCGCAAGGTGGCGAAGGGCGATGTGTTCGAAGTCGCGAGACTGGCCGGAATCATGGCCGCCAAGAAGACGAGCGATCTGATTCCCCTGTGTCACCCGCTGCCGATCACAGGCGTGACGATCGATTTCGCTCCGCAGGGCGACGACACGCTGCGAATTGAGGCGACCGTCAAAGTGGTTGGCAAGACCGGCGTCGAAATGGAAGCGCTGACCGCGGTGAGCGTCGCCGCTTTGACGGTGTACGACATGTGCAAAGCCGTCGATCGCGGTATCACGATCGAGCGGGTCCAATTGGAAGAGAAGGCTGGCGGCAAGAGCGGCCACTTCCAGCGCACGGAAAATAGCTGACCACGATGGAGAAGCTCATGTTGAACGCGGCGCTCGCGAATGGCACTCGACCGAAACCGTCTGCCCTGCCGTTATCACTCGTGGCCGGTGACCTGAGTGAGGTCGACCGGATTTACGACGAGGCTCTCCTTCCATTCCGCACGCGTTTCGGCCCGATTGTCCAGCATCTGAGGAATTATCGCGGCAAGCGCCTCCGGCCGGCACTTGTGCTCTTGGCGGGCCACACCTGCGGCAAGGTCACACAAGCACATCATGTGCTTGGGGCCGTCGTCGAGATGGTGCACACGGCGACGTTGGTACACGACGACGTGCTCGATGAAGCGAACGTTCGTCGGCACCTCCCCACGGTCAATGCGACCTGGGGAGCGAAAACGAGCCTCCTGCTCGGCGACATGCTGTTCTCGGCCGCATTCCGGCTGTGCAGCACGATCGACGCCCAGGCATGTGCCTGGATCGGCGATGCGACCAACCGCGTCTGTGCCGGCGAACTCTTGCAGGTGTCGCGCGCGGGCGATCTGAGCTTGAGCGAAGAAGATTACTTCGAGATCGTCGCCGGCAAGACGGGCGCGCTGACTGAGTGTTGCACGCGCCTCGGCGCCCACTACGCGGGCGCTACGAACGATGTCGTCGAGCGAATGGAGGACTACGGCCGCGATCTCGGTGTCGCCTTTCAGATCGCCGACGACGTGCTTGACCTCGGCGGCGACGCATTCGTTGCTGGCAAGACGCTTGGCACGGATGTGGAACAGCAAAAGTTGACGCTGCCGTTGATCCGCGCACTGGCGGAGCTGCCAGCCGTCGACGCGGATCGGCTGCGAATGGCATTTCGCAAGGGCATGGTCTCCGACGTCGCCGATGCGCTCGCCACGGCCGGTTCGATTGAGTCGGCGGAGGCCGAAGCACGCCGGCTGGCACAGCGGGCCCGGCGCGCGCTGACCCCCTTGCCGTCGAGTGCGTTCAGAACGGCCCTAGAGCATGTCGCGGAATGGGCGGTCAAGCGCGAGCGCTGATTCCCCGCTGAATTCGCATTTCTGATGCGGTATAACGACCGCTTGCCCCGAGGGAGCGTGCCGTGAAAGTCGTTGTCGTTGGGACCGGTTACGTCGGGCTCGTGACCGCCACCTGTCTGGCCGAGAGCGGCAACGAGGTCGTCGGCGTTGACAAGGACGCGCGCAAGATCGATACGTTGCTGGCCGGCAAATTGCCGATCTACGAACCCGGCTTGTCGGAGTTGGTCCAGCGCAATCGCCGCGAAGGGCGGCTTCAATTCACAACCGACCTTGGTTCCGTTGTCCAATCAGCGCGCCTGATCTTCATCGCGGTCGGCACGCCGCAGAGCGCAAGCGGCGACGCCGATCTCTCCGCCATTTGGGCCGTCGGCGATGAAGTTGCTCGCCACTTCAAGGATGTTCCACCGGGTCCGCCCGGCTCGCGCGTGGTTGTCATCAAGAGCACGGTTCCCGTCGGCACCAACGAGAAGCTCCATCAACGCCTGCGCGCCGCGGGCTGTCCGCATCTTGATGTCGCGAGCAACCCTGAGTTCCTCAAGGAAGGGGCCGCGCTCGACGACTTCATGAAACCGGATCGTGTGGTCGTCGGTGCTCGACGACCGGAGGTCGCCGACGTCTTGCGCGAGCTTTTTAGCCCGTTTTTGCGGACCGAACAACCGTTCCTGGTCATGTCGCCCGAGAGTGCGGAGATGACCAAGTATGCCGCCAATGCAATGTTGGCGACAAAGATCAGCTTCATCAATGAGATGGCCAATCTTTGCGATCGTCTGGGGGCGGACATCAACGACGTCCGCCGCGGCATCGGCCACGATGCGCGGATTGGATTTCAATTTCTGCACCCCGGTCCCGGCTATGGCGGGAGCTGTTTTCCCAAGGACGTGCAGGCGATCCTCGGCATGGGTCGAGCGCTTGGCCTGCCGCTCGATTTGCAGGCGGCCGTCAATCAAGTGAACCAGCGGCAGAAGCAGGTGCTCTATCAAAAGATCAGCCGGCACTTTGGCGGTGACTTGAGTGGCAAGACGATCGCCATCTGGGGCCTGGCGTTCAAGCCGCGGACCGACGACACGCGCGAATCGCCGGCCCTGGCCCTGATCGACAGCCTTCTGGACGCGGGCGCTGCGATCCGGGCCCACGATCCGGAAGCGATGGCGAACGTGCGTGCTGAGTACAGCGAGCGGATCGCGTATGCCGACCGACCCTACGGCGCCCTGGAGGGAGCGGACGGACTGGCCGTGGTGACCGAATGGCCGGAGTTCCGCAACCCGGACTTCGAAGTCATGCGCCGCCTGCTCAAGGAACGCGTGATCTTCGATGGTCGCAATTTGTACGATCCGCGCGTGATGCAGGGATATGGTTTCACCTATTACGGGATCGGCCGAGGCGGCAACAAACCCGCGCCGGGGACTTGAAACGGGTCGGACGGACCGGATAATTTTGATGTTGAGACGCCGAGGTGGCGGAATTGGCAGACGCGCCAGCTTGAGGGGCTGGTATTCGCAAGAATGTGCAGGTTCAAGTCCTGTCCTCGGCACTCGAATAGGGTTACGGCGTGATGCCGTAACCTTTTTTCGTTGCGCCATCGGCTATCGACTGCTGCCAGTGGCCGCCCCAAGTCGCCGACGCACGATGGCGGTGTGGTGCCGAACATGTCCCGCCATGATGTATGCGGACGCGCGCACTGTAACCGGTCCGTTGTTCGCCAGGCCGCCACGCGACCAGGCCTCGGCTGGCAATTGGCGAAAGAAGAATAGTTGCGATCGACGAACCGTTTCGAAAGCCTCAATCAAGTCAGTGAACGGCACGCGATTAAACTCGCCGGCCCGGACATAATCATTCTCCTCGAAACCCGGCAGCGGCGTCGAATCGCCGCGAGCAAAGCGCAGGGCTCGATATCCAAAGATGCGTTCGCCATCGGTCAGGTGACCGACGACCTGCTTGATCGTCCACGTATAAGGCGAATGCAGAACCAAGCTCTCGGACTCGGAAATGGTTCTGAACAAGCGCAAAGTCTCTTCGAGTTGCGCTGAGAGGACGGGCATGACATCGTCTTCGGGGACGAGACTGATGTAGTTGGCAAAGAACGGCGCGTATTCTTCGGGCTGAGGACGCGGCATGCCATGGTTCTCCGCAGGCGACAATTTACTGGGACATTTCGTCCATTCTAAAGTTTTGGGCAGAGTTCGCCGGGATACCGGCCGTCTTGGCAGTTATAAGACGAAGCGGTGTTTCGTTCGCAGTTGCGCTTTATGCCAGCGGCACGCCAATCGAGCCCGCACCAAGGCATCGGCATAAGTAATGATGGATAGATGCTTTGAGTCCGACGCGGTCGTGCGGCCGAATTATGAGAAATACGTTCAGGGGGGTGGGAGGGCGCGAACGTATCGATATCGCGCCGTGAAACGAATTCCGGCCCTTGGCGCGAGCGACCCGTCCAGTTCACCGGCCGCTCGCTGGTCGCGTGTGCCATTTGTCGGCATCAGTTGACGGTGGCGGCACACCGAACTGCGGGTAGTTCAACATCGCGTGGAACGGCAGCGGTTCCACGGTCCCGCCGGTCGCCGTCGTCGTGGATGCGTCCTTGCAATAGCCGCGCGTCCGCAGGACGAAGGATCGCTGCCAGTCTTTTGGCAACGCCGGCAGCTTCGAAGCGTCGAAGCGCACCGTGATCTCGTCGCCCGGCCCGCACAGCACGAACCGGTCGTCCGCGGCTCGCAGCAAGTCGGTCACATCGCCAAGCCGCGTGAGCCGGCCCTTCCATTTGGTCACCGGCACGGTTTCGGTCTTGGCGTCGTCGTAGGCAATGGGCGGCCGACCATTCGGATAAATCTCTTGCATGAACCCACGCGCGGCAAGGTCGGCACGGCTCACGTCGAGCGCCGTGACCTTGCCGATAGCGCCGGCGTCCGCCGCCTGCGCCAGATAGATTTGGTCCCAATACACCTGCATGTTCGTCGAGATGCGCACGCGGCCGCCGGCGAAATTGGCTGGCAGTACGCGTGTCATCACTCGCGGCAGCCCCGCCGGGAAGCCCAGATCGCAGATGGGCTGCCACTTACCGCTCGGCGCGTCAAAACGCTCCAGCGTCGGGAGCACAAGGTCCACGCCGGCTCGCGTCGCCGCGTAGATCGACTCCGGATACGGATACTCGGTCCAGCCCGCGAGCACCATATACCATTGGCCGCCCGTGAGCAGGTCGCCGAAGTCAAGCGTGAGCGAATGATCCTCGGCATAGCCGAGCCATGAACGCAAGTCGAAAGTGTCCACCGCGTGGCGATCGCGATGCAGAACGATCTTCGTGACATCACGGCCTCTGTGATCGGTCGCCAGCTTGGGGAAATAGCGTGAGCGGAATGCGAGCAACTTCTGCGTCGGCTGCGGGTCGGTGAACGTAAAGCGCTCGTCCGGGAACACGTCCGTGCCGACAGGATGATCGACGACGACGAGTTGCAGATGATCCAGGTACGTCGCCTCGTCCATCGGCTCCGCGATTTTGATGACGTATTGTCCGTCTTTCGGCACGAGCTGGCCTGGCTCGATCTTGACGGACTCTTCGGGTCGCGGCGGCCGCGTTGAACCATCGGCACTGGTTTCACCCATCGAGCCGCCGCCGAGGAAGTCGGTCACGAAAACAAATGCGTCGCCATCCCAGGCCATCAGCACCGGACACGATACGCCCTTGCGATTCTTCTCGACGATGCGTGTGATCGCTCCCGGATTGATGCCGAGTTCGGCCTGAATCACTGCGTCCGGCCAGCGCAGGCGAACGACATCGGCCTGGCCGCGCTTGCCAATGCCGAGCGCGGTCGGCAGCAGCGATTGCCCTAAGCCCGCGGAGGCCGTCGTTCGTTCCGCGCCGGTCCAATGTGATCCCGACTGTGCGATTACCCACGTGCCGATTCCATCCGTGTTCGTGCGCTGTTCATTTCCCTTATCGCGTCGACCACTCGGATCGATCAACACTGCCGCGTTACCGTTGCCGAGATTCCGATAGATCCGCAACCCGTCGTCGGACCAGATAAGTAGATCCGGCGCGCCATCGCCATCGAGATCTGCCACCGCGAGCGCATGTCCCGCCGCAATTGGGCCAAATGCATCCGGCTTGAATTCGAGTCGCCCGTCTCCTTGATTATGAAGCAGCACCGGTTTGCGGTCGATGCTGAGGCCAATCACGTCGGCCCAACCATCCATGTCGATGTCGGCTGTCACCGCTTGTTTGAGCGGTGGGCTGTTGGTGTGGCCGGCCGCGAAGTCGCGTTCGCCGTTGGAAAGCAGAAACACCGGCGCGGCCCCCTGCCGGACTAGGAACAGGTCGGAACGCTCGTCATGGTTCGCATCGAGGACGAGGCCGCCGTTCCATTGTTGCGCCTGACCGGCAGCCCACATGGGCAGCGTACGCTTGAATCGCATCAGCCGCTCGTTCTCGACAATCAACGGGTCGGCCGCATCCGACAGCAGCAGCACGTCGACATCCTGATCGCCATCGATATCGGTTGCAACAACATTCACCGCGGCGCTTGCGGGGACGACGCCATTGAGTTTGTCGCTGCGTCGAAACGCGGTCGACAGGCCGGGCGGCGGCGCGTGGGCCGGTGCCAAGCCGGCAATGCCGATGTTTTCAAACAGAATTAACTGGCCGCCCGTCGCGGGGCCATCAAAGGTCGCGGTATCTTTGTCGGTGAACTGGCACAGCACGAGATCGAGATCGCCGTCCTGATCGATGTCGACCCACATGCAGCCGAGGCACACACCCTTCACTTTGTCGAGACCGGCCGCCGCGGAAACGTCTTCAAAGGTGCCATCGCCGTTGTTGCGAAAGAGATGCCGTTCGCCGGCGCCGGTGATGACGAGGTCCGGCTTGCCGTCGTTGTTGTAGTCGGCCGCGGCTGCGCCCAGGCTCTGCCGCGGCGTCGCGAGCCCGGCCGCGGCGGTGACATCGGTGAACACCCCGTTGCCGTCGTTGCGCAGAAGCAGGTCGCGAACTTTGCCGTTCTCGACAACTGCGGACGCAAGGAAGATGTCCGGCTTGCCGTCGCTGTTAAAGTCGAACAACACAATTGTGCCACCGAAACGCTGTCGCGCCGCCCGCCGAGTGGCATCGAGGTCGTTCGCGGTCGCCCAGCGCGCATTGGGGGCGAGCGTCACTTTGAAATTGCCGGCCAGCTCGAACATCGGCAGCGGACCGACGACCAGCTTGCCCGTCATTGTCGCGTCGCGGCCGATGACGTCGGCGTACTTTCCCATCTCGCTATAGCGGACGCGCGACGGCGTCTCCCACTCGGCATCCGAAAGGGCCGTCTTGTCGGCGAGCAATGTCTTGGCGCGCCCGGCGTCCGTGGCACGCAGAGCTAACGCCAGGTTGTATCGTGCGGCATTTAGATAGGGATTCTGCTTGAGCGCCTGCTCGAAACAGTCGCGCGCCTCGGCCGAGTCCTTGCCGGCCGGGTGTGTCAGGCCGAGGCGGAGCCAGGTGTGCGCATCCTGCGGATCGAGCTTGTTGACGGCCGCGAAGTGCGGATATGCATCGGCAAACGGGCCGCGTTCACTACACAGGATGCCCAAGCAGTAGTGGGCGTGCTTGTTGTCGGGGTCCTTCGCCAACACATCGGCAAGGATTTGTCGAGCCTGTGCTAGTTGCTCCGGCTTGTCCTGGTTGAGCAACGAGATCGCTAAATTGATGTGGCCCGGCATCCAGTCCGGTGCGAGCCGCGTGACCTCCTCGAATTCAGGTACGGCGGCCGCGAACTCGAACTGCTCCATCTTGCCCACACCGCGGGTGTTCGCGGCCATCACGGCGCTCATGTCCGGTTGCGAGGGCTTCGGTCGGAACCACAAAAAGTACGCGACGATCGCCGTCCCGACGACGAGTAGCGCCAGTAAGGCGAACGATAGGCGCCAACGGGAAGGGGGAGATTGCGATGCCATGAGGACGGGATATGGTTTGGCTCGCGGCGCGGCCCTACTTCGCTTCGCCCTGCTTCAGCTTGTGCGTTTTGCCGGCCTCCAGGTTGGTCCACGTCTCCGTGCCGGCCGCTTTGCCCGGCCAACGGACGGTCGCCTTGTCCGCCTTCGTCGCGGCGCCGATGCCGACGGTCAGCACCAGTTCGGACTGGCTCAGGTAACCCTGGGCGCCGCTCACTTGCCGTGTGAATGTCTGTCTGCCGGCTTCGACGGTGACCACGGCCCCGATCGCGGAGCGGTTCGACTTCACGCCGTCGCCGCGCAGATCGAGCCGCACAGAGTGATTCGTCTTTGGCGCATCGTTCCGCAAGATGCGCACGTCGCCGCCGTTCGCGACCATGACGATGTCGAGATCGCCATCGCCATCAAGGTCGGCGAATACGCAGCCGCGGCCGACCATCGGCTTGAAGAGATCTGCACCGCCGCGGGCCGCGGGCACCTGCTCGAAATAGCAATCGGGGTCGCCGGTGTTCCAATAAAGTTGTGCGGGCTGGGCATGTGCCTGGCTTGCCTGAATGGCCGCGATCTCCGGCTCGATGTGGCCGTTGCACACGAACAGGTCGAGCCGGCCGTCGTTGTCGTAGTCGAAGAAGAACGTGCCGAACTTGAGCGCCGCCCGGCTTGGGCCAGCGAGACCGGTGCTCAGCGCTGAGTCGGAGAACGCAAGCCGCGTCGGATCTTTCTCCAAGAGCGTGATCGGCTCATTGGCAAAATTGGCGACGACCGCGGCCCACCGGCCCGGTGCGAACTCGCCCCAGTCGATCCCCATGCCGCCGCGCGGCCGGCCCTCGTCGGCATACGCGGCGCCGATCGGATAGCCCGTCTCCACGAAGCGCCGCGTGCCGTCGGGCCCGGCGACGTTGTGGAAGAAAAAGTTCCGCACGGTGTCGTTGGCGACGATGATGTCCGGCCAACCGTCGCCGTCCGCGTCGCACACGACGACGCCGAGCGATTTCCCGACGGGCCGCATGCGCCCGTTCGCGTCCGTGCCCTCCTTGTCCTCAACCAGGATGCCGGCCTCCTTAGACACGTCCTGAAACTTCTTTCCGTCGATGTTGCGATAGAGCCGGCACTGGGCCCCTTCAAATTCGCGCGGCTGCACGAAGGTTCGCTTCCCGCCTTCAACGCTCGACGCGATCGAGCGATCGACGCTCGGCGACCATGTGACATAATGGCACACGAACAAATCGAGCCGACCGTCGCCGTCGTAATCGAGAAACGTGCACGACGCGCCGAACGGAATCGGCTCCTTCCAGTTGTCGAAAGCATCCTTGGCAACGTTCGGCAGGTCGCCCGCCCCGCCGACGCCCGCCGTGGCAGTGACGTCCTCGAAGCGCTTGCCATCGACATTGTGGAAGAGGTGATGCTTGCCCACGCACGAGATGAAGATGTCGGGCCGGCGGTCGTTGTCGAAGTCGCCGACCGCGACGCCCATGCCGTACATCGTGACATTGAGCCCGACCTTCTCGGTCACGTCCTCGAACTTCATGTCGCCGAGGTTGTGGAAGAGCTTGAGCGTCGCCGGCTCCTTTGGCCTATCGTGGCCCGGCCAGGTGCAGCCATTGACGAGGAGGATGTCCGGCTTGCCATCGCCGTCGTAGTCGATGATCGCGACACCGCCGCCCATGGTCTCGGGGAGCAGCTTGAGGCCGGAGTAGCCATTCTCGTGATGGAAACGAACGCCGCTTGCCGCGGTCACGTCGGTGAATGCGATCGCCGGCACCTCGCGCGCCTTTCGCTCGCGCGCCGGCCCAGCCGTGATTTGCCCCACGTCGCCCGGGGGCTTCCGCAACCACTTGAAAACGAAGTACCCGCCCGCGGCGCATGCGCCGAGCAACACGATGACGGAGATGACCTTAAGGAGTCGCGACATGATGTCTTCGGGAACGGAGCCGTGGGCCGGATCAGCGAGTAGGCGAACTCATTGCTTTCATGACACACACGGCCAAAAGCGTTTCACCGGTTTTTATGCAACGTGTTGCAATCAAATCCAAGGGGAAGCACGACACGAGGGGAATCAAGATTGTTAGGCGAGGTCGACAACTTCCCCTCCCAAAGCTTAGTTCGGACTGACTCGCGGCTAGTCACTGGGACACTACGCACATGACTGGAATCGGAGTAAACAGCGCGAAATCAGCCAAAGCTCGCACAGCGTCGCCGCTCAAGCGGCGCGCGTTTCGGTGCAGCGCCGTCAGTCCCGCAAAAGCGACGGCGACGGAAATGTAGAACGGCGTTTCGCGGAGCACGATGGCGGTCAAGGCGGCCGTCAACGTGAATACGACACCGAGCCCGAGCGAGTCGCGGTTGATGGTTCGCCACCAGCGAGATGCGCCGCCGGGGTCGTTCGCCCGATCGCTGTCGGCGTCGCGGGCCGCGATGACCAAACAATTGAAGGCCACGACGAGAGCGATCGACGCCAGAAACGGCCATGTCCGCGGCATCCCGCCCAGACAAGCCCACGCGCCGAAGGCGAAGAACAACCCGACGCCAAATTCCTTCCCTGGGAGCTTCCTCCGAAGAATGATCGGTGTCACGAACGCCAGGCAATGGACGAGTACGCCGAGCGCGACAACCAGCGCACGCAAAACTACTTCTTCTGGCAAGCCAGCCCAAAGGATCCCAATCAACCCGGCCACGCAGAGACAGAGACCGGCCAAGAATAGGGTTCGAAAGGTGCGCCCGAACCGCAGGCGGCCCGTTGCTTGCGTCCAGTCCTGGCAACGAGCGACATCGACGAGCCGATCGGACAGGTAGATGAACCAAACGACCAGAAACAGGGCGGCGGCAGTTCGGAACGGTAGAGCGATGTCGCACGCCCGACTCGTGGCCCAGGTCCAGGTCGTCACGACACACGGGGCGTCCAGTCCCAACCAACTGGGCAAGAACCACCACCGGAACGAGCCTGTCTGATCAACGCCATTCCCCTGATCGAGCATCACTCATCGTCCCGTTGCTGCCCATATCTTGGGTAGAAAGATCACGCCGCCTACCACGGCCGCCGCGAGCGCCAGCACCAACACCGCCGCGGAACCACAATCCTTGGATTGCTTGATCAGTGGATCCGTCTCCCGTGAGACGCGATCAGCGAGTCGCTCGATGGCCGTGTTCATGCACTCGGCCGAAATCACCAGGCCGATGCAGAGCAGCACGACGATCCATTCCCAGGCCGCGAGGGCAAACGCGAACCCCGCGGTGATGACCGCCAAAGCCGCCGCGCAATGGACCCGCATGTTCTGCTCGGACCTGATGACATGGGCCAGGCCGAGAAAACCGATCGCGAAGCTACGAAGGACTTTTGAGAGGTTCATGGCAGCAAGATTTTAGAAGCCCGTTCCGCCGTAGCGCCGCGGTGCCATCACGGGAATGTCGTCGAACCCATACTCCATCACATATCATCCATAATCGCTCAGGATCGACAACTTGGTACAAGTCGTTGACGACTTGCCATTTGACCAGTCGATAGACGTTTTCACCCGTCGGCAACTGAATGAATAGGCCGTCCTCGGAATCGATGTGCCAACGCAAATTAAGTTCTTGTGTTTCCGTGACGATTTTGGCCATTCCGTCTGGAAAGAAGGCGAAACTCAGGTGGGATGATCCGGCATCGACTCGGGTCAGAGTATGCAACTTCAATTCGGCCGACGTCCACTGGCTCGGTCGCTTGGGCCACTTTGGGTTTTGAATTGCGAGCCCTTGCAGGTTTGGTCCAAATCGGCCGTCGCGAAGGTCCCGCTTGAGCCATGCTTACTGTTGTTTTTCCTCGTCGCGCTCATTTTCGTGTTCTGCAAACCTGTTTACCGTGGGCACCAAAGTAAAGCCGACGCCGACAAGCGTTGCGAGGACATACCAGCCATTGGCACTGGAATCCTTCTTGGGTTCACCCTGGTTGTTCGTCACGATCTCCGTCGTGAAGGCTCGCTTCGGAGTTGTCGGCGTCGTGACGGTAACTAGAGCGTCCGCGGGTGGTCGGCCTGCTGCCACGGCCTCGCGCAGTTGCGGCAAGAATGCGCGAATCGTCTCCGCTTGTTCGACGTCGCCTGCTTTTTGCTGGGCATTCGCATAGTCGAGCCACGGGCCATCCTGATTGGGATTGCCGGCGATTAACGCAAGATGGAACGCGAGCGAAACGTCGTTGGTGGGCATGACGTCACCGAAGTTGGATGTTGATTCATATCAGCGCAGACAGGGTACCGTCAACGAAGAACTGTCTTGGCTCGGGGTCGCGGCTCTTGAATTGGGTCGCCGAAAGAAATGAGAAAGCCACTTGAACAGGCAAGATGCCTGATCAAGTGGCCCCTCTAGCTCGTCATGCTTATTTGTAACGCGACCGGTTGTACCTGGAGGACACGGTCCGCGTCGCCAGCGGTTTGCCGAGGGCCAGATCGTCCGTGATCGACGCACTGAACGCGGCCGTGTCGCTCGCTGGCGGGGTCGCCGGCAATGTGACCGCGAACTTGACTCGGCCATGGGCCCCGATCGCCAGGTTGCCGAGGCCGAGCTTGTATTGGCCGTTGCCAATGGCCGTCCAGCCGGCCGTGCTCAGGGCCGAGTTGAACGTGGCGCCTTCCGGCAACGTGACGACGATGGAGACATTGTCCGCCCGCTGGGTACCCCGGTTCGAGTAAGCGATCACGTAGGCGTAATTCTGACCCGGCTTGAGCACGGCCGGCGGCGGCACGATGGCGAGCCGGATCTTGCGAATCCCGGTCACCTGAACCGTCGCACTGTCGACCGGGCCGGCATTCACGTTGCCCGCCTTGTCGGCCGCGAATCCGGCCGGCAGCCGAATGAAGAACGAGCCTTGCCCGCCGCGCACGTTGGACACGGTCACGGTGAAATGCGTCGGGTCAACTTGCGAAACCGCCACGTCGCCGGTCACCGTGGCCGGCGTTCCGACCACTTGCACCTGCCCAGCCGTCAGCGTGGCCGGCGTGATCAGGTTGATGTCGCTCACGCTAACCCCAAAGCTCACCGGGCCAGCCTTGGTCGTCGTGACCGACGGAGTGGCGATCGTCACCACGGGGATGATGTTGTCCGCTTCGAACGTGGCGCTCGGGCCGGCGGGACCGGCCTTGTTCCCGGCCGCGTCGGTGGCGGTGTCCTTCTTGATCGAGATCCCGATCAAGCCGTTGCCGCTGATGTTGCTGAGTTGCACCGTCCAGGTATCGAGGCTCGCCGTCGGGCTGACCGTCACATTCGCATTGGCGCCGTTGGTGGTGTTCAACACGACGTCATTGTTGGTCAGCGTCACCGCCGTCAGGTTCACATCCGTGTACGTGATCGTGTAAGTGACTGGATTTGCCGAGTTAGCGAACGCTCGCGACGGCCCGGAGATACCGATCGTCGGAGCGAGAGTATCGACGATGATGGCACTGCTGTCGGCCAGCGACTGGCCGGACGGAATCGTCAACGTGGCGTTGTTGGTGGCGGCGTCACGCAGAGTCGCGCCACCGGCGAGCGTCAGCGACGTCGAATTCAAGTCGGCGCTGTTCTCGCCGGCGGCCACTGTGTAGGTTCCGCTCACGCTCGTTTGGTTCGTAAACGGCGTAATCGTCACGGTCCCGCCGCTATCGAGATTGACGGTCAAGTTGCCCCCGGCCAGTGTGACCGGCTCGGAGAAGCTGACCTTCACGTTGATCGCCGAGCCGACGCCATAGACGCCGTTGGCGGTGGTGGAGGTCACGCTGGCGATCGTTGGGGCCTGGGTATCGATCACCCAGGTGTAGCTGGCCGCGGCGCCGACGTTGCCGGCGTTGTCGACGGCCCGCACCTGGAAGGTGTGGCTGCCGTCGGGGAGGGGGCTCAACGTCTGCGGGCTAGTCGCTGGCGCGAAGGGCGACCCGTCGATCTGCGTTTCCAGATGATTGACGCCGCTGCTGACACCGCCGGACGTTGGATCGCTGCCAGTGAATGTGAACGTCGGCGTCGCGACATTCGACGGGTTCGCCGGCATGCCGGTGATCGTGGCGGATGGGTTGGTCACGTCGACCATCCAGGTGAACGAGGATGGCGTACCGACGTTGCCGGCGTTATCCACGGCCCGCACCTGGAAGGTGTGGTTGCCTTCGGCCAAGCCGTTAAAGGTCTGCGGGCTCGTCGCCGTGGTAAATGCACCGCCGTCGAGCTTGGTTTCCAGGCGGTTCACGCCGCTGTTGACGCCGCCCGAGGTCGGATCGTTGCCGGTAAAGGTAAACGTCGCGCTGGTGCTATTCGTCGGATTCGCCGGCGTGCCGGTGATTGTGGTCGTCGGACCAGTGGTATCGATGACCCAGGTGAAACTGGCCGGGGCGCTCGTGTTGCCGGCGTTATCGACGGCCCGCACCTGGAACGTATGGCTGCCTTCGGCCAAGCCGTTAAAGGTCTGCGGGCTCGTCGCCGTTGCAAATGCGCCACCGTCTAAGCTGGTTTCCACGTGATTAACGCCGCTGCTCACTCCGCCCGAGAACGGATCGGTGCTGGTGAAGGCGAACGTCGCGCTGGTGCTGTTGGTCGGGTTCGCCGGCATGCCGGTGATCGCGGCCGTCGGGTTCGTAACGTCGACCACCCAATTAAACGTGGCTGCGTTGCCGACGTTGCCGGCGTTGTCGACAGCCCGGACCTGGAAGGTGTGGTTGCCCTCGGTCAGGCCGTTAAAGATCTGCGGGCTCGTCGCCGTGGTGAACGCGCCGCCGTCGAGCTTGGTCTCCAGGTGATTCACGCCGCTATTGACGCCGCCCGACGTGGGATCGCTGCCAGTGAACGTGAAGGTTGCACTGGTGCTGTTGGTCGGGTTCGCCGGCGTGCCGGTGATTGAAGCCGTCGGACCGGTGGTATCGACGGTCCAGGTGTACGAAGATGGCGAACCAACGTTGCCAGCGTTGTCCACCGCCCGCACCTGGAACGTGTGGCTGCCCTCGGCCAGACCGTTAAAGGTCTGTGGGCTGGCCACTGTGGCGAAGCCACCGCCATCGATCTGAGTCTCCAAGTGATTCACGCCGCTGCTCACGCCGCCGGACGTGGGATCGCTGCCAGTGAAGGTGAACGTTGCACTGGTGCTGTTGGTCGGATTGGCCGGCGTGCCGGTGATCGTGGTCGTCGGGCCAGTGGTATCGACGGTCCAGCCGAAGCTGGTTGCAGACCCGGTGTTGCCGGCGTTGTCCACCGCCCGCACCTGGAATGTGTGCAAGCCTTCGGCGAGACTGCTGAAAGTCTGCGGACTGGTCGCGGTCGCGAACGCGCCGCCGTCAATGCTGGTTTCCAGATGATTGACGCCGGTGGACACGCCGCCTGAGACCGGATCAATCCCGCTAAAGGTGAACGTCGCGCTCGTGCTGTTGGTCGGGTTCGCCGGCGTACCAATGATCGAAGTCGTCGGACCGGTGGTGTCGACAACCCAGGTGAAGCTGGTCGGAGCGCCGGTGTTGCCGGCGTTATCCACGGCCCGGACCGAGAACGTATGGCTGCCCTCGGACAGACCCGATAAGGCCTGCGGGCTGGCCACGGTCGCGAACGAGCCGCCATCGAGTTTGGTTTCCAGATGATTCACGCCGCTGCTGACGCCGCCCGAGGTCGGGTCGCTGCCGGTGAAGGTGAACGTCGCGCTCGTGCTATTCGTCGGGTCGGCGGGAGTGCCGGTGATTGCAGCGGTCGGGGCGGTGGTGTCGACAACCCAGGTGAAGCTGCTCGGAGCGCCGATGTTGCCGGCGTTATCGACGGCCCGAACCTGGAAGGTGTGGCTGCCTTCGGACAGGCCAGAGAAGGTCTGCGGGCTGGCCGCGGTCGCGAACGAACCGCCGTCGACCTTCGTCTCCAGATGATTGACGCCGCTGCTGGCGCCGCCGACGGTCGGGTCGCTGCCCGTAAACGTAAACGTCGCGCTCGTGCTGTTCGTCGGGTTCGCCGGCGTGCCGGTAATCGACGCCGTCGGGCCGGCGGTGTCGATCAAGATGTTCTTGTTAGCGCCCAGCGAGCCGGCTGTGTTCGGAGTGGCGAGCGTGAGCACGGCATTGTTGCCGGCCGTGTCGGTGATGAGGCCGCCGCCGGTCGTCAGGGCCGATGTGCTCGTGTAATCCAGGTCGGGGCTGTTTTCACCGGCCAACACGTTGTAGGTGAACGTCAGCGTGCTCCCGCCGGTGCCCGACGAATAGTTCGCCGCGCCGCCGGAGTTCAGGGCGAGCGTCGGCGTGCCGCCGCCCGTGTTGACCGTCACCGACTCAGTGAGCGCGATCGTCGTCAGAATCGCCGCGCCAGCCTTGTAGCTGCCATTGGCATTGGTAGCGGTCACATTGGTCACGGTCGGCGCTGTAGTGTCCAGCACATACGCCTGCGAAAACACGGGCCCGCTGCTGCTGCCATTCGACACGCGGACTTTCAATGTGTTGCTCGCCACGAGCGTCACGTTGATAGTCCAGGTATTGGAACCAACGGAACTGGTGGCCGTCGTCCAGGTCGTGCCGTTATCGAGCGACACTTCCACGAACTCGCCAGACGCCAGGTTGGCCGTGGTTGTGCCCGAAATGGTTTGGGCAGCCGTCTTGGTGATGAAGTCGGTGCTGGAAATGCCAGTGTCGGCCGAGAAACTCGCCGTGGCGATCGCGTTCGCGAATATGTTGGTCAGCGTGAAATTCGTCGACGGATTGCTCCCGCCGGCGGCCGCCGCAGAGACGGTGTAGTTGGCGCCAGCGAAGTTGTTGGCGGCGAAAGTGCCGGTACTGGCCAAGCCAGAGGCATTCGACGTGACGGTGATTGTGTTGGTCGTCGTCGAGAACACCGACGACGCACCGGCAGCCGGCGCCGTGTAGGTCACGCTTACGCCTTGCACGGCGTTGTTGTTCGCGTTCTTAACGAGCGTTATGAGCGGGCTAGTGAAGTTGGTGCCGGTGCCCGTGCTCTGGTTGTTGCCGCTGGAAATGGCGATGCTCGCCGGGGCGTCGTCATCGTTGATCGTGCCGGTGCCGGTGCCGGTGCCAATGGTGGCGCCGGCGCCGCTCGGGCCACTCAAGGCGACGGTAAACTGGCGGTTCGCCTGGAAGATCGTGTTGCCAATGATTGGCACGACGACCGGCTGCGAACTCTGACCGGGGGCGAAGGTCACAACGCCGCTCGTCGACGTATAATCAGTGCCCGCGATGGCGGTGCCGTTCGCGGTGGCGAAGTTCACCGTCACCGTGGACGAACTCGTGGTCGTCAGGGTGACCGTGAACGTCATGTTCGCGGTGCCGCTGTCGCCTTCGGTCAGGCTTCCATTGCCAATATTGATGACCGGTGGCGCGGTGTTCGTCAGCGAGAAGTTCGTGGACGGGTTCGAACCGCCGGTCGCGGCGGCCGAGACAGTGTAATTGGCGCCCGCCGTGGCGTTGGCGGCGAAGGTGCCCGTGCTGGCCAACCCCGAGGCGTTCGACGTGACAGTGATCGTGTTCGTCGTCGTCGAGAACACCGACGACGCACCGGCGCCCGGGGCGGCGTACACGACGCTGACACCCTGCACGGGATTTCCGGCCGCGTTCTTCACCAGCGCCACGAGCGGGCTGGCGAAGTTGGTGCTCACGCCCGCGCTCTGATTGTTGCCGCTCGAAACAGCGATGCTCGCCGGGGCGTCGTCATCGTTGATCGTGCCGGTCCCAGTGCCCGTGCCGATGGTGCCGTTGGCCGGGCTGCTGAGGTTGACGGTGAACTGCCGGTTGGCTTGGAAGATCGTGTTGCCGATCACCTGCACGGTGACGTTTTGCGAGGTGTTCAACGCAGGGAAGGTAACTGTGCCGCTCGCCGCGTTATAGTCCGTGCCTGCGATGGCAGTGCCGTTGGCGGTGTTGAAATTCGCCGTCGTCGTCAAGGCACTCTGGCCCGACAGTGTGACGGTGAACGTCATGTTCGTCGTACCGCTGTCGCCTTCCGTCAGGCTGGCGTTGCCGATGCTGATGCTCGGCGGCGTTTCGTCATCGACGATCGTCATGGCGTGCGCCGACGTGCCGCCGATGGTGTAGTTCGCCGAGGCCGCGAAGCCCAAATTGATCGTCTCGTTCCCCTCGTACACGGAATCGTTGACAATCGCGACGTTCGCGCTCTGCGACGAACTGCCGGCCGCGATGGTGACCGTCTGCGGGAAGGTCGTAGTAAAGTCGGTGCCGGGAGTGGCGGTGCCGCCAGTTCTGGTGACCGACACTGCCGTCGAGAGGTTGGCGTTCACATAGCCCGGAGCCACGCGGTTCACGGTATACGAGGCATTCCCGACCGATTCGCTCGGCGATGAGGAGGCCGCGGCGAACTGCACGACCGGGGCTTCGGCGAAGCGGCGCATCTTGATGTCGCCCGGCCCGGCCCCGGTCTGGTCCTGCCACGCGATCACGAAATCGCCGGCGGTGTTGATCGCTGGGGCTGAGAGGTCCTGCGTCTGGTCGTCAGTGACGCCCCCGGCGTTCGCAATCGTCTCAGGGATGAGCACGGTCCCGGCCGAATCGAATTTCTTGTAGTAAATGTCGCTGCCATTGCCGTCGAGATCCTGCTCCTCGCCGGTCCAAGTGACGACGTAGTCGCCGCCCGCGGCACGCGCGACGTGCGAGGTCACTTGGCTGCCCTGCGTTGTCGTGTTGACCGTCGTGTTGACACCTTGCGGTGCCGCGGCGGCATTGTAGCGCTGCATCACAACGGCGGCAGCGGACCCATCGACGTTGACCGACTGCCAGGTGATCACGAAGTTCCCGGCCCCGTCCATGCCGATGCTCGGACGCTGTTGAATCCCCGCGGTTTGGCCGGTGTTGACGAGAACCTCGCCGCCGTTGAGCGCCCCGGCTGCAGTCACGCGGCGGTAGTAGACGCCGAAGCCGTTGTCCGCAACGTCCTGGTTGAAACTGTCGTACACGACCACCGCATTGCCGGCGGTGTCAAGGGCGACCACGGGATTGCCCTGATCGTCGGGCGAGGCGGCGGGATTGTTGACCTTCATGTCGCCGTACGCGACCGTCGGAGTACCACTGCCGCCGACGGTGATCCCTGAATATCCCTTGAGGAAAATGTCGTCTTGCAGGAAATTACTCGCTTCCGCCCAGGTGATGGCGAACTTTCCGCTGTTCGGATCGACGCCAACGCTCGGCGTGAACTGCGTGCCATTGTTGATCGTCGTGTTGACCAGAAACTCGGCCCCATCAATCGGTGTGCCGTTCGCCTGGAAACGGCGGGCGTAGATGTCGCGATTGCTCGTGCCAGAGAACTGATTCATGCTCGTATACGCGATGACGAAATTGCCCGCCGCATCGATGCCGATGGAGGGGGTTCTCTGGTCGTTGGTGGTGAACGTGTTCACCGCCACGGCCGCGCCGGCCGGCTGCCAATTGGCATCGTAACGGCGGAAGAACACGCCGAATCCATTTGCGTCGGGAGCGTCGTAGGCCACCACGAAACCCGTGCCGTCCGGCTTCATGGCGACGACCGGGCTTTCATCAGTGCCCGCTGAATTGGCAACGATCTGGTCGGCGGCGTCGAGCGCCAGAATGGCGGGAACTGTACGGTCTTCCAGCGCGTCAAAGCGCAGGCCAAATGTGTTCCCCTTCCGTCGCGGCGGGGTGGCCGTCCGGCTGCGGAACGGGCGGAGCAGCAGGCTGCGGAACGAGTTCTTGTTCGCGGACATGATCGTGGTGCCTCTGCGAGGAGGAAAGAGGGTACTTGATTGAATGCGTGACCAGCAACAGTGCAATCCCGCGTCAGTTTCCCAAGGGCAAGCGAGTCGGATTCGCCCAGGGCGCAGTTGGGAAACTCTTGCTAATCTTACGCGACGGACCTACTCAATCACAAGATGCGAAACTGGGGAATCTCATGAAATTTTGGCTAACTCCACCTGAAAATTCATTCGCACGTTTATCGGGTGTCAGCAAGCACTCAGTATTCTGTACTATTTAGCCGGCGGCGTCCACTCCATTAAGTCATAGATGCCGGTGCTATCGACCTTTACGAATCCGAGCCGTTCATACAAGTGCCGAGCCCGATTGAACGACTCGACATGAATGCTGACGCGCAATCCCGTCGCTGCCGCCTCGGACATGATTCGCTGGAATAGAACCGTACCAACTCCCACGCCGCGGAACTCGGGCAACAGGGAAATGTCAATAATGCGAATCTGGTCGGGCCAGTGATGGATATACAGCCGGCCAGCCGGCACGCCGTCGACCAGGATCACGTCGAACGCAGCCGCCGGGTAGTGCTGCCGATAGTGCGTGTCCTGGGCGTGAAACTGCATGCGCAGAAACGCCTCAACTTGCTCCGGTGGCCATCCGGTCGGGGCCAATTCCTCGTACCGGGTGTTGGCGTACACCCGGTAGAGAAACTCGGCATCGTCCGCGCCGGCCGGACGCAGGTCGATCGGAGCGCTGCTCACAATCGGCCTCAGTTGCGGGACGGGAATACACCCGCCATACAGATGATGTAGTTGATGCCCAGATACGGCTGCATGTTGTTGTGCGGAAGGCCCGACCCGGCCGGGGCGATTGCCGCCGGGTTCATCGGCTGAATATTCGAGTTCGGCGTGCCCGGCACCAGGTATCCGAACACTGATCGGTTCCCCGCCACATAGTTGCCGCCCGGCGGGTTGAGATCGCCCAGGAACGACTGCCCGGTAAACGAATGGCTATGTGCGGGCAGGTTGCTAACGAGCAACGTCACGTTCTGTGAGCCGCCCGTTTCGCCAACAACCCGCGGCGTGAGGCCGGGGCCGTTGCCCTGGTCCATCGCGGTACAGCCCTGGAGGTTCGGCAGCGCGAAATTCGACGTGCCGTTGCCTCCGTAGTTCGTGCCAAGGAGCGAGAACAGCGCGGTGTTCTGCGAGATCGGCAGAATTTGGCCGTTACATAAAGCCCAGTTTTTCGGAGCGAAGTTGCCGGCAAAAATGCGAATCTCGCCAAGAAACGGGTCCATGGGTGACTCCGGATTCAGTTTCGGGATGGAAAAATGCCTTGGAGGGCGACCAAAAAGGTGACGCATTGGAACGGCATGAGATTATCGTGCGGCAGGTTGCCGCCGCTCAAGCCGACCTCGGCGGGGGTCAGCGTTGCGGGGCTGCTGGTGTCCTTCGTATACATCGCGTTCGCGGCCCCTGTGGTCCCGCCCAGGACCGCGTTGCTCGGGTTCGCGGTCGTCGTAGCCGCATTCGTCATGACCAGGTGATTGTGCGCCGGGATCTGCGCCTGCGTCAGGGTGACCGACTCGGTGCCAGCCACTTGCCCCTGAGGAAATGTCGAACTGATGTGCACCGGGACGCGGCCACGCAGGTCGGGCAAGGCAAAGGTCGTTTGCCCGTCGCCGCCGTAGGTCGTGCCGAACAGGGCAAATAAAGCGTCATTCTGGCTGATGGACAACAGCGAACCATCGCAGAACGCCCAGCCCATAATGGCAAAGTTGCCTCCGAACATCTTGATCTCGCCGAGATATGGGTCCACGGATTGTCTCCTGTGTGAGTGAATCGGGTTAATTGCGGGATGGGAAAATGCCCACCAGGGCGATACAGAACGGCACCGCCAGATACGGCTGCATATTGGCATGCGGCTGGCTTTGCCCGCTGACGCCGATCGTGGCCGGGTTCAGGCTCGAACCGTCCGTGGTCGCCGCGTACAGCGAGGTCGCCGTCGAACTGCCGAGGTAATTGTTCGCCGGCGCGCGGTTATTGTCCTGCGGCGCCACACCGCCCATGAGGGCATGGCTGTGTGCCGCCATTTCGCCGATGTTCAGCGTGTGCGTCGCTTCGCCACCGACCTGGCCCAGCGCAATGTTGTTGCCCGGGTGAACCGCGACCCGGCCGCGCAAGTCGGGCAGGTTGAACGTCGTCGTCCCATTGCCCCCATAGGTGGTACCGAGGATCGAGAATAAGGCCGCGTTCTGCTGGATCGACAGGCTCTGCCCGTCGCAAAACGCCCACCCCTTGGGCGGGTAGTTGAAGCCGACCATGCGGACTTCGCCAATGAACGGTGACGACATCATTTCCTCCAGTTCGAGGTCAGTTGAAAACCGCTTCGTAACGCTGGCCGCTGGCATCGGGCCCGATTGGGACCAGAAAGATCTCGAGTTTGCCCAGGGATTCTTCCTCGAGCGCATACAATCGCTGCGGCAACGCGGGCCCGGGCGGGCCGCGAAACACCAGCGAGAATGATTCGCGGGGATTGGCCTGCCCATCGGGCCGGGCATGCGCGGGCAAGGATTGCGCTTCAATCAATTCGAATTCGACGCGCTGGCCGGTTACCAGCGAGGCGGAAACGCGTTTTCCGAGGAGCCGCTCGAAAGCGGCCAGCGTGGGTCGAATGGGCACAAGAACCTCGGTCGGGTGACGACACGTGGCGACGAGATTCTATGAACCGAATGTCATTGGCGAGAAAAAATCGGCGTGAACCGCGAGAATGCATGCGGCGCCCACCGCGGGCTCTTAGTGCGTCTCTGCTTCCGACTACCGTGAATTCCCCACCGACCTGGGTGATTTAGAGTGAATCGATCAGCAATCGCAGGGTTCCTTGCGGACAACGGAATTTGCAGAGAGGTTAGCGGTATGGAACACAGCTGAAGAATGTACATCGCGCGGCCGTGCCGGGTCAGCGGCCTAATTGCCGACCGTAGCGCCCGAAGCAACGCGGATCGTCTCGAAAATGGAGACCCGACCGTCGGTCGAGCCGGTGGCCACGTGCTTTCCGTCCATCGAAATGGTCAGAGACGGCGCCATGCGATCGCTGAGGTTGTATTCGGCGATGGCGGTCGCCGCGCGCGTATCCCAGACGATCATGTGACCGGTCTGGCTGATCGTGACCAGCGGCCCGTCCTTGAGATAGTGGGCCAGCCGCAACGGATCGTGATGCCCAGTTAGAGATAAGGTTGTGCCTTCCTTCATCTCTTCCGCGTCCCAGAGCACGACCTGCTTGTCGAGGCCAATCGCGGCGAGTCGACAACCATCCGGCGAGATGGCGAGGCCGGTCAGGATGTCCGTGTGGGCACGAACCTTGGCCTTCTGCGACGCCCCGAGCCAGCCCCACGACCACACGACGATATGTTTGCTCTCGCCACCAGACGCCAGGCGCTTGCCGTCCGGCGACCAGGCGACCGCACGCACGGCGCCGGAATGGCCCTTCAAAATCTCGCCGGTGCCCGCCTGTCGATTGCTCACCTTGAACGCGACGACGAAGGGCCCGATCGCGGCCGCCAAGCGCTTGCCATCGGGAGCGAACGCCAGGGCCGGCACGCCGACCTTGTCGCCCTGATACTGTCCCCACTCGACCAGCTTGTTTTCGTTCCAATCCCAGCGCCAGACGCCGGCCGTCCCGCGGGCAATACCGCCGGCGACGAGGTAATCGTCATCGGGTGCGAAGACGACCGATTGAAACTCGATCCCTGGCCGTGAGAAATTGCCAACTTCGCGGGCCGTCGGTCCGGTGATGTCCCAAAGACGAACCCGACCGTCGATCCCGGCTGTGACGAGCAGCCGGCCGTCCGGCGAAAAGGCGAGGCCGCCAATCAGGCCGTTATGCGCGGCAAACGGCGTCCGCGGCCGTGTGATCGGGATGCTGGTCTGACCCGTGGATCGTGTCGTCGTCGGGCTGTGGAACGGCAGCGCCTCGGCCAGGTCCGCCGGAATCGGCATCGTATCGCGCATCGACTGCGATGGCGCCGGTCGAGTTTGTGCCGACGGCGGCAGTGGAGGTGACGACGCACGCGTCACGTGGCGATTCGGAACCGGGGTGTCGGCGACGGGCGGCGTCTCAGCGACAGAGTGCGGGACAGGCGTCGATGGCAGCGCTGGATTCAAATACAACTCGAGCGCCTCAACGAGATGCCGCGGCGTTGGGTATCGATCCTCCGGCCGCTTCTCCAACATCCGATTGAGAATCTGGTGCACTTCCGGAGGAAGCCCCGGCCGCAATTCCTCAAGCGGGTAAGGCTTCTCGGTCTGATGCCGAATGAGCTTCTGAACATCGGTGCCGCCGGGGAAG
>DATANR010000457.1:0-8368 GCA_036266155.1 Gemmataceae bacterium
GCCCGATAATGTTTCACCGACATCATCGGGCCGCTCACGCGGCTCCGCTCGCCTTAGCCCGCTCGTCAAGGATTGTTTACGTGAATTGATACCACTCCGCTGGCGGGCCAATGGGAACGAACGCAGCCTTGCGGCCCAGGACCTTGCTAACCGCCTCCGGCATTGGCGAATCGACACGACTGCTGAGGACCAGTGCCGGCGCGGCCTTGGCACCGCGCGTCAAACCGCCGAGCGCGGCCGCGACGTCACCCGTCACGCCGCCCGACTCGAGCGCTAGACCGACCAGCAACTGCTCCGTCAACGCCGGGCCTGGTGGACCGTCGAGCGACCAGGGCGTCGGCCCGGCAACCGCCAGCGCCAGCCGCGCGCCGGCGGCGCGACGCCATTCGCGACAGACGCCGGCGGCGAGCGAAATCACCGCTTCCAGGTTCGCCCGATCGGCTTCACTTGGTTTCTTCGGCAGCCACGGATCGACAATTAACAAGACGCGCGGCGGCGCGGAGTCTTCGTACTCGCGAACGGTCAACTTGCCGCGTCGCGCCGTCGCCTTCCAGTGAACGCGGCGCGGTGAGTCGCCCGCACGATAATCGCGCAGCCCGTGAACCTCCGCTTCACGCTCGACGACGCGGCGCAGTTTGCGTCGCTCCTCATCACGACCGGCCCACGCCCGAAACAGCCAGGCGCGTAGCCGTTCGCCGTCCACGCGTGCGGGACGCGGCAAGACGATCAACTCTTCACCGGGAAGTAGCTGCTTGGCCCGACTCGCCAGGCCAAAGGGATATGTCGACCGAGCCACCATTGGTTCGAGCGTGTAGCGCCCACGTCGCGGTATCGTCGCACGGATGCGCGGTCTAAATGTCGCGGGCGCGCCGGTCCGAACGACGAGCCACGCAGCCGTCGCCTCGTCGATGCGCTCGTGCAACGTCCAGGCGCCCTTGCGCGACCCATCGTCGTGAATCTCAACATTCCATTCCGTCGGCGCCCCTGCCACGACCGGCGGGCGCGGCAGTCGCCGCGCCGCGATCCCACTCACCGCTCGACGGGCCAATAGAAAGTTCACCACCCAGAGACCGGCCAGAAGATAGGCCATGACGATGACGAGATTGATGCCCTTGAGAATGCCAATGAAGAGCAACACCGCGGCGGCGAGCATCCAGAATATGGCCTCGCGCCAGGGCGTCCGCGGACCTGGCCCCGTCGGGACGGCAAGTTCGATTACGTCGGGTTCTGCAGGCGGAGGGCTGACCATCAGGACTCCAGCGGTTGCCAAGATCGACCACTCAAAGGTGGATGGTCAGCCGTGAAGCCGGAGACCGAAGCGCAGCGCGGTCGAGGTCGTGTCGTCTATGACTCCGTCGACCTCGCTGCGCTTCGGTCTCCGGCTTATCCTATTCGTCCGATTGGGTAGATGGCCTACTATGGCTTAACCAACTTGAGCATCCCTTCCCCGGCGTTGCCGCTCTTATACGCCCAATGATAGGCGAGCACTCCGTCGCCAGTCCGTCCCGCGTAACCGTGTACGCTCTTCGCCTTGATCGCCGGGATCTCCCAGTGGATCTCGTCTCCGTCGACCGTTCCTTCGACGTCGTCGAACTCCGGCTTGCCATTTGCCGCCACCCGGCGTTCGATTCCCTTGAATCGGCGTCCATCCCTGGAGACCACGATCAGCGTGATCGGCTGAGCCGAAGTCTTGTCCACCTTGTTGCTGGTTGTGCCCACCCAGACGGTGCCGGCGAGGAACTCGTCCTTGCCAGCCGTCACCGCGACCCGTTCCTTGAGCTGCTTGTCGGGCTGAAGTTCCTTCAACTCATTCCGCAGGTCGTCGGCCGATTGCCCGGCCTTGTCGAGCGCCGCGATTGCCGTCGCATATGCGGCCGACAGGGTTTCGTCCGCCTTGCGCATACCGACCTGATATTCTCGACTCGCTGGCAGGAGCTTGGGCAAGACCGGGATCGTTCCGCTCTCCTCAAAGCCTTTCTTTTCTTTGAGCAAGTAGTCGATGCCGGCCCCGCGATCGTGTTCCGCCTTGATGACGGCATTGATGTCGGCCAGCAGTTTGTCGTGAAGGCGCGTCAATTCCTTCTTGTTCGCGGCCTTGGCCTTAATTAGCTCGATGCGGATCGGATCGTCCGCGGCGACTGTCGAGCAAGAGACGAACAGGGCGACGAGGACCAGGCGAGTGGTCATGGCAAGTGCCTCGTGGCTTCGTGGCATAACATTCCGATGTTGTGCGGTCGGTCCAGCACAAGATCGGAATCTTATGCCACGACGACCGCGCACCGTGCCTTTACGTCGGCGCCGTCACCTTTTGCAAGATGTCGCGAACGGCTTCGGAGGTGGCTTCGTTGTGCCCGCCGACGCCGGTGGACTTGGCAATCAGGCGATGCGCCAGCACCGGGACGGCCAACGCCTTGACGTCGTCCGGCACCACGTAGTCGCGGCCGTCGATCAAGGCGGACGCTTGCGCCGCTCGATAAAGGCCAATGGCCGCCCGCGTACTCGCCCCGAGAACGATCTCGGCCCGCGCTCGCGTAGCTTCCACCACGTCCAACACATAGTCGGCGATGGCGTCGGCCACCTTCACCGCCCGCGCCCGCTCCTGAAGTTGCGTGATATCGCGCGCGTGCAGCACGGGCTTCAAGTGATCGACGGGTTCGCCTTCACGATGTTGCCGCAGCAGATCGCGCTCGGCCCCACGATCCGGATAGCCCATCTCTGCACGCAACAAGAAGCGATCGAGCTGGCTCTCAGGCAGCGGATAGGTGCCTTCAAACTCGTACGGGTTCTGCGTGGCAATCACGAAGAAGGGCGGCCCGAGCTTGTGCGTCTGGCCGTCGAGGGAGACCTGCTGTTCGCCCATCGACTCCAGCAACGCGGACTGCGTACGCGGGGTGGCGCGATTGACCTCGTCGGCGAGCACCACTTGCGAAAACAGCGGTCCGGGGATGAATCGGAACTCGCCCGTTGGCTGGTGAAAGATGCTCGTGCCGAGCAGGTCGGCGGGCAGCAGGTCCGGCGTGAATTGAATGCGGCGGAACGTGCAGTCGATGCTGCGGGCCACAGCCTTGGCCAGCAATGTCTTGCCGACGCCGGGCACGTCTTCGAGGAGCAAGTGCCCCTCGGCCAACAATGTCACAAGGGCCAGGCGAATCACGCCGGGCTTGCCCAATACGACCGAGGCGACGTTGTCGTGCAGCTTGACGAGGTCGGAGGTCGGCGAGGATTCGCTCCCCATTCAGGCTCCCGGAGGGTGCAGGTCCGATGCGATTGACGGTCGTCGGTTCATGATAGAAACTCGGGACCGGTTGCCGAACCTATAATTCACGCGTCCGTGTCATGCGAGGTCAACATGTCCACTACGTCCGCTCCACCTGCGATGGTTCATCGTGTCGGCCTTGGCCGCCGCATGTTGCCCACGGGTATCTTGGTCGTCGGCATCGCGATCCTTTTCGTGACCTGGGTTTGGCCGGGCAACGAGGCGGATTCGTTCCGCGTGGTGAAACTGCTGACAATCCTGCTCGCCACGGCTATCGGACTATTACTGGCCATGCGACCCCTGAGCGGGCGGCGCAAGATCATCTCCCTGATGGTGCTCTTCGTCATCGGCGTGCCGATGCTGTTCTGGCGGCCCGCATCGATGAACGGCAACTTCCGGCCGATCATTGTCCCTCGAAGCTGGGTGCGCGCGGTTCTCTTGGGCGGCAGTCCCGATTCCATCCTCGAAAAGCACCGTCAGGAACAGGGAACTGCCGGCATCGAGGCCGACCTGACGGAACTGCCGGACGACTGGCCCGCATTTCGCGGCCCGAACCGCGATGGCGTCGTCGGCGGTCCCAAGTTGGCGCGCGACTGGGCAAAGTCGCCGCCGAAGGAAATCTGGCGCCAACCGGCGGGCGGCGGGTATGCGTCGTTCGCGATCGCCAATGGCTTTCTCGTGACCATCGAGCAACGGCGCGACGACGAGGTTGTCGTGTGTTACCAGGCATCGACGGGCAAGGAGGTCTGGACGACGAGTTGGAATACGCGCTTCGACGAATCGCTCGGCGGCCCTGGCCCGCGGGCGACGCCCACCATCGCCCACGGCGATGTGTTTGCGCTCGGCGCCGAAGGCCGACTCGTCTGTCTCAATGGCAAGGACGGAAAAGAGAAATGGAGGGTGTCGACGCTCGATGGCAATGCAAACGTCGAGTGGGCGCAGAGCGGGTCGCCGCTCGTGGTCGATGATCTGGTGATTGTCAACGTCGGCGCGCAAACCGAAGCGGCACGGGGCCTCGCCGTGCAGGCTTTCGCTCGCACAACAGGCCGGCCGATGTGGGCGGCCGGCAACCACAAGACGGCATACGTCTCGCCGCAACTGGCGACGCTCGGCGGAATGAAACAGGTCCTCATCTTCGATGCCGATGGTCTTGCCGGGCACGACCTGGCGGGCGGCGCCGAGTTGTGGCGATTTCCCTGGGCGACCAAGTTCGGCATCAACGTCGCGCAGCCGATCGTGGTGAACGACCAGACGGTCTTTATCTGCTCCGACTACAGCGGCAATGCCACCGGCGGGGCGCTCGTCAAGATCACGGAGGCCGCGGGCAAGTGGTCCGCCGAGCAAGTTTGGCGCACGAAAAATACAGTTATCCGCTGCAAGTTCTCTAGCCCGGTTCGCCGCAAGCAAGCGGAAGGCGATTACGCGTATGGCCTCGACGATCCCGGCAAACTTGAGTGCATCGATCTCAAGACGGGCAAGTCCGTTTGGAAAGACGATCGCCGCCCGAGGCTCGGCGACGCCTTCGGTCAGGGCCAAATCTTGCTGGCGGACGACTTGATCGTCGTGCTGACGGAGTACGGCGAATTGATCCTCGTTGAAGCGACGTCCAGCGCGTTTCGCGAACTCGGACGAATCACCGCACTGACCAAGGGCCCCAAGACCTGGAACACGCCCGCGATGGCGCATGGCCGCATCTACGTGCGGAACGAGGAAGAGATGGCATGCTTCGACTTGACCGGGCCATGATTGTTCGCGACCTGCTATCCAACGTGTCGCGTGATAACGAGGGCGATGCCAAGACCGAGATTGATCAGGGCAACCGCCAACGCCAGCGCGTCGACCGCCGACACGCGGTTGCTCTTGTGCAACAATTCGCGCACGCGCCAGCCGACCGCGGCAACGATCAATGCCAGCCACAGGAGTCTGAGAACTTCGGTGGCGAGTCCGGCGGCTGCGGGGCCTTCGATCAGCCAGAAGAAGGGGCCGAATCCGATCAGCGCGACCAGAATAGGCACGCGAATGATCGCCGGTGGGGCCAGCCGCTGCCCTTCTGGAGTATTGGGGCTGCGTGCGGATGCGAGCGACAGGACGACCAGGGCGAGGCCAAACCCGGCGGCCGCAGCGATGCCGGCCACGACCCACGGTCGCCGGGAATCGAGGAACAACCCGAAGCAGATGCCGAAGCCGATCGAGATGAGCAACGAAGCCAGCAGCCATTCGGGCAACCAACTCGGCAAGAGAGACCGCTGATACCACGGCTTCGCGGGCTGCGGCTCAGTCACGATACCACCTCGCGAACGACAAAGGCGTCGCTGGGCGACTGATCGAAGAGCACGAGCGGAGTCGTGCGTCCCGCTTTCAATTTCCACCGCGGCAGACCGAGCAATTCGCGCGGCCGGGCGCATGCCATGTCAATGGCCTCAGCCAGTGACACACCGGCCGCCCGCATGACGACGCCAATGCACGTGTCCGTAAAGACCCCGGAGCCGGCGAGGAACGGCGTGTCGGGCACCACTACCTTGCCGCCGGGCAACACGTCGAGTTCCGTCCCCCACTCGCCATAGCGCCCGGGCGGCATCCCCGCGAGGCTGCTCGCATCGCAGGTGATGATCGATCGTGATGGCGTCTTCACCCGGACGATGACCTTGATCAGCGAATCCGGCAGATGGTGGCCGTCCGGAATTAGGCTAGCCCACAGATCGTCGGCCGCGAGTTGTTCCCAGATGTAGTTCTCATGGCGCGGCAACATCGCGTGGCAACCGTTGCCCAGGTGCGTGCTCAACTTCGCCCCGGCGGCGACGGCATCGCGGATCTGTGCGGGCGTTGCCGCCGTGTGCGCGATCGCGACGACTACACCAGATTGCGCGATCGTCTCGATGAACTTCAGCGCCCCCGGCCGTTCCGGCGCCAGCGTCACCAAGCGAATGCGTCCTCCCGCGGCGTCCTGCCAGCGGCGAAATTCGTCGATGTCCGGATCGCGTGCGTGCTCGCGGGGATGGGCGCCGCGCGGCCCATCTTCGGAAGCAATGTACGGCCCTTCGAGGTGGAAGCCCGGCACAGCCATCGCGACCACGGGATCCGTCTCACAGGCTTGACGCAAGGTGCGGAACCCATGTGCTAGCGCTTCGAACGAGCCGGTCACCAATGTCGGCAACAAGCCGCCAATGCCGTGGCGGCGGCATTCGTCGACGACCGTGCGGACCTGCTCGGCGGTCAATGTGGGTGAGTTGAAACTGATTCCCAGGCAACCGTTAATCTGCAAGTCGAACAGCGCCGGCGCGATCCAGCTAGCTTCGCGATCGGCCGAGGCAGTCCCCGCGGGCGCGAACGCAACAATGCGGCCGCCTTCATGACGGATGTCGATCCGTTCGCCGGTCGCATAGTGGCAGGCACGCAGAAGCATGTCTCTAACTAATTCGCAGGATGAAGCACTTCAAGTAGGCCGTCTCCGGGCAACTGGCAGCGACGGGATGGTCCGGCGCCGCGCCGCGGCGTTCGACGATCTGCACGTCGCGGCGCTCCTCGCCGGCAATTTGGCCAATGAGTTCGGCCAGCATTTCAGCCGTGATAAGGCCCGAACAGCAGCAGAAGACGATGTAGCCGCCTGGCTCCGTCAGCTTGATTGCCTGTTTCAACAAATGCCCGTAGCCATTCAGTGCTTCCGGAATCGAGGACCGCGATCGCGCGAACTTCGGCGGGTCGAGCACGATGAGGTCATATTGCTGTTTGTCACGCACTCGGCCATCGAGCAGGCGAAAGGCGTCCGACCGCGTGAAGGCGACTTGCGTGAGGCCGTTGTGCTCGGCATTGCGGCGACCCAGCGCCAGGGCCGGTTCGGACACGTCAACGCACTCGACACTTGTCGCGCCCGCCCGGGCCGCATGCAGGCCGAAGCCGCCGGTGTAACCGAAGCAATCGAGGACGCGTCGCCCGGCCGCAAGTCGGGCCGCGGCCCGGCGATTGTCGCGCTGGTCGTGGTAAAAGCCGGTCTTCTGGCCCTCGGCGATATTAACGAGGAAGGACACTCCATCTTCCTCGATCATGAGGTCGCTCGGCGGTGGTTCGCCGGCAAGCAGGCCGTCGTGAAGTTCGAGGCCCTCCAATGCCCCGACACCTTTCTCGGTGCGCAGGTAGATGCCGCGTGGCTGCACGACTTCGTTGAGCACATCGGCGATGATTTCTCGGCGGCCCGCGATGCCGAGCGCCGTCATTTGAATCGTCATCCAGCCGGCGTACTCGTCGATCGTGCATCCGGACAGGCCGTCGGCTTCGCTGAACACGAGCCGGCAACCTCGCCCAGGTCCGCGAAGGCCAAGGTCATCGCGCAAGCGAACCGCCCGCGTGATGCGCTCGTGAAAGAACTCGCGTTCGAGTGCCTGGCCCGGCTGCCATGAATAGAGTCGAATGCGGATCTTGCTCTTGCTGTTGAACAACCCGCGGGCGATGAAGACGCCGGCGGACGAATGCAGATCGATCTCGGCGCCGTCGGCCGGCTCGCCTTCGACGCGATCGATCAGTCCGGAAAAGACCCACGGATGGCGGGCCAGGAACGGTTGCGCCCGCTTGGGCTTCAGAATGGCTTTCGGAACGGACATTTAGGCAACGTTCTCTTCGACGGCTCGAACATACTCGAGCGTGCGCGGCAATTCGGCGGCTTCCTTGCGAGCGTGCAGCAGTGCCCGAACTCGCAGGAGCAACTCGGCCTTGTGGATTGGCTTGGTCAAGAAATCGTCGGTGCCCACGTCGACGGCGCGGTCAATATCCGCGTGCTGATCGAGTGCGGTCACCATGATGATGCCGATGTTCCGCGTCGCCGGGTTGGTGCGGATGGCTCGACACACTTCGAAGCCGCTCAGTCGCGGCATCATGATGTCCAGCAACACGAGGTCCGGCTTCCACTCCGTGATCGCCCGCAGTGCCTCTTCGCCGTTGGCGGCCACCTTGGTCTCGTGCGCCGTCTCCGCGAGGAACGCCTCCAACAACTCGGCCCCTTGCGGATTGTCTTCCGTGATAAGGATTCGGGCCGGAGCGCTCACGTCGGTCGCCTCGCGTGGGGAATTTGCGTCGGGGTCATTGTAGTTCCCCCGACCAATTGGTGGGCGGCAACCACCC
>DATANR010000458.1:0-14699 GCA_036266155.1 Gemmataceae bacterium
GCCGCGCGCCGAACTGTTTCATTGCAAAGCACCTTAACTGACCAAAACTACCCAGGACGCTTGCGGACGGCGCAATTCATTGCAAACAGCCTTAATGAGCAGGCGTGGCACCCTCGCGGAGAGCACCCATGAATATTCGGAACTGTCGACTGGCTTGCCTTATTGCCGTTGTGATCGCGGCCCCCTGTTCGGCGGCTGACCCGCCGCTCCCCAAGATGACATACACGTTCAAAACCGTCGGCGATCTGAAGATCCAGGCGGATGTTTATCGAGCCGACGACAAGAAGACACGGCCGGTCGTCGTCTGGATCCACGGCGGCGCGCTTATCATGGGCAATCGCAAGTCCGTTCCGCAGAACTTGCTCGACCTGTGCCGGGATCAAGGTTACGCCCTCGTCTCCATCGATTACCGACTGGCCCCGGAGGTCAAGTTGCCGGACATCATCGCCGACGTAGCGGACGCTTTTCACTGGATGCACGGCGACGGAGCGAAGATGTGCAATCTCGATTCGTCCCGCGTCGTGACCGGCGGTTCAGCAGGCGGCTACTTGACGTTGATGACCGGCATCATCGTCGGACCGCGGCCGAAGGCGCTGGTTGCTTATTGGGGCTATGGCGACGTGGACGGCGACTGGTACACCAAGCCGTCGGAGTTCTATCGCAAACAGGTGCCGCTGATCGACAAGACCGACGCCTTCGCCGGCGTTGGCGGCAAGGTGATCACCGGCAGCGAAGACGGCATCGACTTCAAACTTCGCAGCCGGTTCTACCACTATCTCCGTCAGAACGGCTTGTGGACGAACGAGGTCACCGGCTTTGACCCGGCGACGCAGTCCGAGAAGCTCGACAAATATTGTCCCGTGCGCAACATGTCGGCCGAGTACCCGCCGACGATGCTGGTGCATGGCACCGAGGACACCGATGTCCCCTATCAGCTATCCGCGAACATGGCCAAGGAACTGAAGCGCTACAAGGTCGTGCACGAACTGGTCACCGTGAAGGGCGCCGGCCACGGGCTTTCCGGCGGCGACAAAAAGCTGGTGGCCGACGCCCATACGCGGGCGATTGAGTTCATTCGCAGCTATTTGAAATAGTTGTCATCCGCCGCCGTCCGGGTTCGGACGACGGCGGATCATTTTTCAGAAGTAGGAGCCGCGTGCAGCGCGGCTCCCTGGCGTCACTTCGGCGGCGCTGTCAATGCCTTCACGAGCGCGGCCGACAACTTGTCGTCCGGCTGCAACTTCGACACTTCCTTCAATTCCTGGACGGCCGAGTCCTTTTGACCGAGCACCAAGTACTGATACGCCAAGAGGAAATGCCCGTACCCTTCCTTGGGGTTGGTTTTCACGAACTCCTCAAGTGCGCGGAGCTGCTCCGTGTAGGCCGCCTCGGTTGGATACAGGATCTTCATCGTCTCCCAGTCCCAACCCGGTCCGGCCGCGAGAACCGCATACAGGCCAGCGGCCGCGTCCTTGTACTTGCCCTGGGCGAACAACGTGAGCGCCCGGAACTCGTGCAAGGTAGCGTCGCTCGGCAACTCTTTGATCGCCGCGTCGACCTTGGGCAAGGCCTCGGCGTACTTCCCGGCCTTGAACAATTCGCGTGCGTCACCGAACAACTTGTCGGCTTTCTTGGCCGCATCGTCTGGTTCGGGACTCGGCGGCGCCGTCGTGGGCAGACTGCCGCCTTCTTCGAGGGCTGCCGGATCCACAGGTGGTGGGTACGCAGCCGCCTGTTGGGATTCGGCCGGGGCCGGGATCGGTTGCGAATAGTTGTAAACGTTGACGTCCGGCGCTGCCGGTGCCGCGTAGTACGGGTTCTCGTACACAACGGTGTCGCCCGGCGAACTGAGCCAGCCGATGGCCAGACCGCTGCCGAACCACATGGCTGGCGGGGTGGAGAAGTAATTCCAGAACCCGTGATGCCAGAACCAGTGGCGGTTGTACCACGCCCGGCCCCAATACCAGGCCGGCCGGTTGCCGTACCAGGGCCGGTTCCAGTTCCCCGCTCGACCCCAGGCCGGTGCGATCGCGGCGACGTTGCGGTTGTACTGGTTCCAGTTGTTGACGTTGATGTTGCCATTGCCGGCGATCACACGGTTGCCGCCGACGCCGCCAATGCCACCGACACCGCCCGGCCGACCAACGCCGCCAACACCTCCAACGCCACCGACCCCTCCAACACCGCCAACGCCGCCAACACCACCGATTCCGCCGGGCCGACCATCAATCCCCGGCCGGTTGCCGATGTCGGGTCGCTCACCCGGTCGATTGTCGATCCCAGGGCGGCCACCAATGCCGCCGGGCCGATTGTCAATGCCTGGCCGATTGCCGATGTCGGGACGCTCACCGGGTCGATTATCGATCCCAGGTCGGTCGCCAATTCCGGAACCAATCCCAGCGCCGATACCCGCTCCGATGCCGGCACCGATACCGGCGCCAATTCCAGTTCCAACGCCGGGTCGACCGCCAACCCCACCGCCGATCCCAGGCGGGTTGGGCCGGACGCCTGCACCCGGCCGGTTCGGGCTGCCGGGCAAAGTACTTGGCCGGTTGGCGACGCCAGGCCGGGACTGTGCCGGTAGATTTGCCGGTCGGCCGCCGAAGCCGCCGCCGATGCCCGGTCGATTGGCGACGCCGGCCCCGCCACCTGGCCGTATGGCTCCGGTGTTTGGGCGGTTGATACCCGGGCCGGGTGTTGGCCGTGCCGCCGGGCGCTGCGCCGGCAGGTTCGCGGGCCGTTTGATTGCAGGGCTCGCTCCGCCCCCGGGGCGGTTGAGGCCGCCACCCGGACTCGGACGCGCCGCTGGCGCTGCGGGCCGGGCCGCTGGGCGAGCCCCACCGCCGGGCCCGGCTCCCGGCCGAGCTGCCGGCTTGGGTGCTGGCCGGGCCGGAGCCGGCCGGGCCGCCGGGCGGCTCGCGCCCGGACTGGGCCGAGCACCGCCACCGCCGCCACCACGGCCACCGCCGCCACCGCGGGGGCCGGCTGCGTCCGGCGCGGACGCTGTGAACAGGGCGGTCGCGAGGGCCGCCACGTAGAGGAACCGTCGCATGAGTCGGCTCCTTACTTCTTGGCGCCTTTACGGACAAACTTGACTTCCGCGTCGGCCAACGGCTGGCCGTCTACATCGCGCTCGGTCGATCGCCAGAGAATCGAGTTTTCATCCACGAATTCGAAGATGTTGGTCGCCCCACCCGTGCCGCCGTCCGGTAGAACCCCGGAGGTGCCGACGACCCAACGCTTACCATCCTTCGCCCAGAAGGCCTCGGCAAACCCGCCAGTCGAGTCGAACACCCACGATCGAATGCGGGCCTGGCGCGGATCCCAGCCAACGCGGACGGTCACGTCGAGGGGGTCGGCGTTCTCTTGCTTGATGCTGTAGTCCATCAGCAGGAACGCCTTGTTGGCCGCCCACGTGATCTTGAGATTGACCGCGGTCTTGTCGCCTTCGCCAGTCCATTCACCGACCAGCCAACCGAGATCTGCTAGCGCACCGGCGGCAATGCTCGGTAGATCGGTCGCCTCGGTCGGCAGGTCGCGGACGTTGGAAATCAGCCACTTGTCGCCCGTCTTCGTCCACACAATGGCGAAGCGGTTGGTTTCCTTGATCCCGGTCGCGGCCGTCCGCTCCACGACGCCATCCTCCAGGCAAATCTCCGGCCGGATGAACTTGAGCGACTGCACGCGGACGACGGCCTTGGTCCCTTTCATGTCAGCGAGGGACTTCTTGAACAACTCGGCGATCTTGTCGCTGCCCTGAGTCTGCTTGCCCGACTCGTCGATGTAGTCGGCGTCGGGGGCCCAGAAAGCCATGATGGCATCCAGGTCGGCGGCCGTCAGTGCGGTGCCGTAATCGGTATTCGCCTTGCGAATCTCGGCTTCGCCGCCGGACTTCGTGGCTTCGCCCTTTTGCCCGGCCGCGTCAGCCCGGTTCGGACTTGGGCGAGTGATCAGGGCCACGGTCGCGGCTGCGGCGATCAGCAGGATCGCGATTCTGCCGAATCGATGTTTGCGTGATGTCATGGGGTAGACTCCAAGTTGACCCGACAGAATTGCCGAGTAGTAAGGGCGGGCCGGACATTAGTCCAACCCGCCGGGGAATGGGCGCCTCAGATAACAAAATGCTCCCAACTCTTCATGCGCAGGATGATCTTGCGCACGATTGACAAGGCGTGAACGCGGTCGGTGTAGACCGCCACGCTCGCTTGGGTTCCTGCCGGCAGATTCAGCGCGGCGATGTCCTCGCCGTATTCAAACGACACCGGGATACGCCCTTCATCGTGCTTGTCCGCAGCTTCCAACAGTTTGCCGCTCGCCAGCACTTCGCCTTCCGGTACGATTGTGAAAACGCGCTTGACCTTTACCTTGAATGATTTGCCTGGAAAGGCTTCAAATGTCACTTCGGCGTTCATGCCGGGCTTGATGTCCGATATGGCCTTTTGGGCAAAGGTGGCGATCAGCACTTTTTCATCTGTTGGGACGAACACCATGACCGGTGTCAGCGGGACGGGCAGTACGAGCTGGCCGGGTCGAAGTGTGAGCTGAGGCACGTACCCGTCGCTCGGAGCCCGCACCTCCGTCTGCTCGAGTCGCCAGCGGGCATTTTCCAGTTCGGCCTCGACTTCACGCACCTCCGGGTTCACACCATCCAGTTCGGCCTTAACCTGGAGTCGAATCCCACGCTCGATCGCTTCAAGCCGGACAATGTCCTGCCGGACGGCCTCAAGGCTCTTGTTCCCGGTCTTCATCTGTTCCTTGGCCACATTGGCGGCCGCAACTGCCTGGTTGTTTTCCTCTTCAAGAGATGCGACCCGCGTCCGCGCGACATCGAGGTCTTGCTGAGTGGCCACTAGCTTGGCGGCGAGCGGCTCGATTCGGGCAAGGTTTTGCTTCGCGAGGTCAAGTTGTTTGTTCACCTGGGCCACCCGTGCATTCTCCTTTTCGTAGTTCTCGCGTGCCTGGCGCTCGAACTGCGACTCAGAGACATACTGTTGGGCCACCGCCTGCTTGGTCGCCGCCTCTGCCTCGGCCAGCTTTTCGCTGAGTTGGGCGAGATTCACATTTTTCACGGCGAGCGACGCACGCAGACGATCCACCTCAATCTGGAACGGCTTAGGATCGATCCGAAACAGCACCTCGCCTTTCTTGATCGGTTTGTTCGCCTCGATCGGAACCTCGATCACGAGACCGCGGACGTTCGGGACGATCTGGACGACCGGGGCATAGATTCGCCCATCGTGACTGACCGGATGGAACACCGACAGGAAGATGTACAGCAGCAGCAGGATCACGCCGCCGCCCAGGAAGGCGGTGACAATCGAATAGGTGGTGATCGGAATCAACTTGAACTTCTTGAACAGCAGCCAGCACAGCACGCCGTACGTGCCGACGATAAGTTCGACCATGGGAGTTATTCCTTAGCGTGTGTGTTTGGGTCAATTGCCGTCGGTATCGAGGAGGCCCGCCATCTTGAGCTTCTGTTCCAGCCGGCCCAGGCGAACGCCGAGTTCGACCGCCGACTCGCCGCCGGCACCGACTCTTGTGCCGGAAAATGGCGCCACTTTCCCCTTCGCCGCGTCCTCCTCCGTCTTCGCGTGCATGCACGCCCAGATGTAAATGAACGGCCACATCGCGTGCAGCGTGAGCAAGCTGAGCCAGCATGCGACGTGGATTGCCTCTTCGTGGGGGTGATGCCGCTTCTCGGCGATCTTGTGCGGCAAATCGTGGATGTAGATGAACCCATAAAACACAAGCGTCAGCCCCGCGAGGAGGATGAACAGCGACAGGTAATCGAGAAACATCGGCCACCTCTTTCTGTTGTGACTGCGGTCAACGGTTCTGGGCGAACAGCATCACCACCGACCGCGGACCGACGCGATAGCTCGCATTGGATACCGCCGGGGCCGCCTTCCATTCGACAATATCTTCCGGCGACGAGCGTGAAGTATCGATCCACCGAAGCCAGGGGCCGTGGTCGTTCCGCGGAGGCAATTCGAAGTCCAGTGCCTCCCAGTAAGCATTCAAGATCAAGTGAAACTGGATACCCTCTTGGATTAACTCGGACGACAAAGCGACGGCATGCGAATCGGGCCCCCAATCGGGTTGGTTCAATCGCGTACCATGCCAGCCGATCCTGGCGGCCGCGAGCATCGCCGACAAACTGACGCGGTGCTCTTCGTGCTCAACGTCGCGCAACAGCCGGCGTGCCAGAAGCAGTCGGACGAACCGATGCACGTCCGCGTGTTTGCTGAGCAACGACCAATCGAACCAGTTGAATTCGCTGTCATGGCAGTAAGCGTTGTTGTTTCCCTGCTGCGACCGGCGCACCTCGTCGCCCATCACGATCATCGGGACCCCGAGCGACATCATCGTCACGGTCAGAAAGTTCTTCACTTGGCGGTTCCGCAACGCTTCAATGCCCGGGTCGTCCGTCGACCCCTCATGTCCGCAGTTCCAACTGCGGTTGTCGTCGGCGCCGTCCCGGTTTCCTTCGCCATTGGCCTCGTTGTGCTTCTGGTTGAAGCTGACGAGATCGTTGAGCGTGAACCCGTCGTGACAGGTTACGAAGTTGACGCTCTGCTCGGCCTCACGGCCCTCGCGGCCAAACACCTCGGCGCTCCCCACGAGCCGGTCGGCAATGCGGCCGGCGGACCCCGGCGCTGCGCGGAAGAAATCACGGACATCATCGCGAAACTTGCCGTTCCACTCTTTCCAGGCATCGCCAACGAAGCTGCCGACCTGATAAAGTCCGGCCGCGTCCCAGGCCTCGGCAATCAGCTTGGTCCCCGCCAGCAATGGATCCGACTCAATGTCCCAAAGGACCGGCGGATTGGGCAGCGGCCCGCCCGACTCGCCCCGTGTCAGGATCGAAGCCAGGTCGAAGCGGAACCCGTCGACATGCATCTCCGTCACCCAGTAGCGCAGACTATCCAGAATCATCCGACGGACAACGGGCTTGTTGGCGTTGAGTGTGTTGCCGCATCCGGTGTAGTTCGCGTACTTGCTGCGGTCCGCTTCCAGCAAATAGTACGAGAGGTTGTCGATGCCCCGGTAACACAGCGTCGGCCCGTCCTGGTTACCCTCGGCCGTGTGATTGTAAACCACGTCGAGGATCACCTCGATGCCGGCACGATGCAAGGCCTTGACCATGTCGCGGAACTCGTCGACTGGCCCGAGCGGGTCGCGTCTGGAACTGTAGGCCGGGTGCGGGGCGAAGTAGGAGACCGTGGCGTATCCCCAGTAATTGACCACGCCGGACGGGCAGTCCTTGGCATCGAACGCGTGAACCGGGAGCAACTCAACCGCGGTCACGCCCAGTTCCTTCAGGTAGGGGATTTTCTCAACGATGCCGCGATAGGTGCCGCGAACCTCGTCGCCCAGTCCTGAGCTGGGATCACGCGTGAACCCCCGAACGTGCATCTCGTAAACGACGGTCCGCGCGGACGGCACGTGGAGCGGCGTGTCCCCCCGCCAGTCATAAGCGGCCGAATCGACAACCACACTCTTCATCGCGGTCGCGGCATTGTCCCCGGGATTGTGCGCGGCGGTGCGGGTATAGCCGGCCGGAGTTACGATCGCGCGCCCGTATGGATCAATCAACACCTTGCCCGGATCGAAGCGAAGGCCATTGGCAGGGTCCGACGGCCCATGCACGCGGTAGCCATAGAGCTGGCCCGGCCGGACGCCGGGCACGAACGTGTGCCAGTAGTGGTAGGATCGGTTGGCCGCCGGATGGAGGTGGACGACCTTGGATGGCTGGGCGTCATCTTCGCGGTCGAAGAAGACCAACTCCACCTCCCCGGCGGACCGTGAGTAAAGGCAGAAGTTGACGCCGCCGTTCTGAAAGGTGGCCCCAATCGGGTAGGGCTGACCGGTGTTCGGGATCGTCATGGGCACTCTCTCGGTGCGGGCTGATCGCAGATCGCTACGGTGAACCGCCTACTCCGCCGGTCGGTGCCGGAAATGGTGGGCGGCAACCATCCCCACCCCCCTCTGCAAGGTCGCTTGCCGTGCATCGCATTGCATTCCAAATCGCCTTGCACGGCGAGCGTCGAGGCGTAAGCCCGACGTGGCCGCTTTTGCACGTCGGGCTTACGTCTCGACGCTCGCCCAATTCACGTCTCCATCGCGAGCTTCGTGCGTGCTTCGTTCAACAACTTCTCCTGCTCCGCGGTTACCTCGGGGTATTTCAGATCAAGACCGCAAATGGCGGTCGTCACGATGTCGGCCACGACGGCGCGCGTGACCCACTTGTTGTCCGCGGGGATCACGTACCACGGGGCCCATTTAGTGCTGGTGGCCGCGAGGGCGTCCTCGTAGGCATCCATGTACTCGTCCCAGTAGGCGCGCTCGGAGAGGTCGGAGGCCGAGAACTTCCAGTGCTTTTCCGGCCGGCTCAGGCGTTCCAGGAAACGCGCCTTTTGCTCGTCCTTCGACACGTTTAGAAAGAACTTCAGAATCACGGTCCCGTTGCGCACGAGGTGCTGCTCAAAGGCATTGATGTCTTCGTACCGGTGTTCCCAAAACTTCTTGCCGACCTTTTCCTTTTTGCGCGGCAGTTGCGGGCTGATCAGCTCGGGATGAACTTTCACGACCAGCACGTCTTCGTAGTACGACCGGTTAAAAATGCCGATGCGGCCGCGTTCCGGCAGGCACTTCATGTGGCGCCATAGAAAGTTGTGTTCAAGGTCTTCGCTCGACGGCTTCTTGAAGCTGAAGACCTGACAGCCCTGCGGATTGACCCCGCTCATGACATGCTTGATCGTCCCATCCTTGCCGGCCGCGTCCATCGCTTGCAGGACGATCAGGATCGCATAGCGATTGTCCGCGTAAAGCAGATCCTGGGCTTCGGCCAATTCGCACAAGCTCTTGGCGAGCATTTCCTGTGCTCGCTCTTTCACAGCGTCCTTGCCGAAGTCCTCAAACTCGGCCGTCTGTTTCCAGCCCGGATTGTAATCCTTCAGGCGTACCTTCCCATTGGTCGGCACGCGGAACAGATCGATAATGTCTTCGCGGATCATGGGTTAGCTCGTTTATCTCGGGTGCCGCAACAATCAACTCAGTGATAACGCATCCCGCACTCTTGTCTCATTGGGAACTGCCGCCTCCGCGTGAATCACGTCCGCGACGCGACGGCCGCCGCCTGGCCCGCCTTTGGCAAACCAACGGGCCGCAACGACCAGGACCACTAACCCAGCGAGCGTCGTCATTAGAAGCATGACAGCCACCTTCGGGTCGGAAAAACTCTGCGTGGCGATGAGCAATGCCGCCGCCACGTTCCGCTGACCGGTTCCCAGTCCGAGCACCGATCGGGTCCGTCGTTCCGGGCCACCGGCAGCATAACCAACGATCAAGCTGAAGGTCACGAACAAGATGCCGGTCGCCAGTGCTCCGCTCCCAAGCGTGCCGATCATGGCGTCGAAATTCAGTCCGATCAGCAACGCCACCGCCACGACCATGCTGAGGTTGGCGAACGGTACAAACACCATTCGCAACCGAGTCGCCCAACGCTCCGAACGGGCCTTGATGATCATGCCAGCGGTGATTGGGATCAACATCGTGAACAAGAGTGGGCGCAGGATTGCCCATGGGTCCGGCGACAATCCCGGAACGAGGAGCGGCAAAACGACGGGCATGAACACCACGCTTCCGACCGTGAGCAAGAGCATCAAGCCCACCGAGAAGGCCATGTCTCCGCGTGCCAGTTGGGCCAGCTTTGGAAGAAATGGCGCCCCGGCAGCCCCGCCGAGCAACAGCAAACCGATTGCATACGGCTGCTCCAGAGCAATCAGCCGAGTGAGCCCGTAGGCAACGGCCGGCGCAACGACGAAGTTCGCCACGAGGGCCAACACTACCAGCCGGGCCCGGCTCAGCGGGGCAACAAGGTCGCGAACGCCGAGGCCCAATCCCGCGGCCGCCATGCAGGCAACCACAAAGACGAGCACCGTGCCTTTCGCAACGACCTCGAGCCAGGCTTGCAAGAGGATCCCTCCCATTACGATTCCGATCCGCCGACGCCCTGAAAGTCCGCCACGCCGGCCCGCCGACGGTCGACTTCGTCCGCGAAGTGCCGCTCGACCGCCTTGTTGAGCAGCGCCAGTTCTTCACGAAGCGGCGGTCGTCGGTCCTCGGGGAGTACTTCCAGGAGGTGTTCGAGCGTCGCCCGCAACCGACGAGCGACCTGCAAGCTGCCGGCCCCGAAATGCCGGACTTCGCTCACCGCCAGGAGCACAAAGTCTGTCCAGTCCGGCGTGCCGTAGATGAGCCGCACATTTCCAGTTGGGCCACGCAAGCGGCCCTCGTCCAGGTGCCGCCGGCCGAGCACATGCAGCAAGTGCTGAATCTGATCGAGGGCCTGGACGGCCGTGGTGGGATCATTGATCCCAGGCGACAGGGCCTTGCTGGCGATATCGACGAGGATGCGGAAGACGAAGCGTGGGTCCTGGACCAACGTGCGCTCCGGGCCGATGACGACACAGTCCCGCAGTGAATCGGCGGACACGGTGGGCCACTGGCTGGCGACGCGGAACAAGGGCTCGCCGATGGCAACGAAGTCCCCGACCTGCGGCACGAGTTCAACGACGGCGTCCCCCTTTTCCGCGAGACGCACCAATTCACTCGCGCCAAACGCAATGACGACTCCGGACCGATGCGCTGGTACATCCGTCGTGCTCGCCGGCTTCGACACAGGTTCTCCGATGGTCGGTTCGGTTCGGTCCGCGTCGAACGGCGACGGGTAGACGTCATTAAAGACTTGATGCGCGTGAGTCGCCACGAGTTGAATGAGCGCCGCCGGCCGAAGACTGCCTGACAGCCGTTGCACGAACTCCAGAAACACGACGATGCAGATTAGGTTCAATATGACCGCCACGCCAACGTGAAAGTCCGGTACGCGATCGTCAATTCGACTGAGCGCGGCCAGCGTAAAGGCGAATGTGAAGGTCAACGTGCCCAGGGCGACCTTCATCGCCGGGCTGGCGAGGACCAGGGCAACGACACGCGGCGTCGATTGCCCGCTTGCCAGTTGCACCACGATCAGCGTCGCCGACAGCACGAAGACGATGAACGTCAACATCGACCCCACGAGCACGCCCAGCAAGGACCGCGCGCCTTCCGGGTTGAACCCGAAGATCTTCCAGCCGGTTCGCTCGTCAACCCACCGGACGGCTGGCGCAACCACGAGTGCGGCCACCAGCGCCAGCACCCCCCAGAGCACCAGCGAGGTGCGCAGGGTACGTCGCAACCGGTATCGCTGCACCCAGGTCATCCCGCTCCCATGTCAAACTTCTGCGTCCAAGGCCCGATCGAGGTGGCCGGCCAACTGCACGATGGCATCCCAGTCCGTGACGACGACATCCTGGGCGTGCGCCAGGTTATTCCGGAGCCCTTCCAGGAGCTTGATCCCGTCCTCGGCTTGCCGCCGGGACGTGAAGATCGTTCGAGCGCGGATCGCCTCGTTGCGGGCCACGATCGTTCCCTTATCCGATAGCTGCAAACAGTCGAGCAGCCCGACCACGCGGTTCCGCCGGTTGCGCTCGACCATTAGGTCTTCGGCCTTCTTGAGTCGGCCATCAGACAGGAACTCACGCCACGATCCGTTCGGACAATGTTCGTCAATCAACCGCGTGTAGCGCAATTCGATCATGGTCACCATGCCGAACAGCCACATGCGGCCGGGCGGCTTCTGCACGTCGTCCCGCGTCACCACGGCGGCGACGTCGCCGAAGGCGGTGACGAACGCATGCGGCGCGGAGGCCAGGACTCGGACCGCAGCCGACAGCGGCGCCGAGTCCGGCAGGATCGCGCCCGCCGGAAATTCCTTGATCGCCTCTCCGCAATTACCGGTGCCGAGGTCGGCGGGCTCGACAAACCCCGCCACGCGACCATCGCGACAAACGCCGGCCACCGCAGAGCCGGTGCGCTCCAAGGTCGCCGACACCGTGCGAGCCGGGGTCTCCGCGTCAAATGACGCCAGTGGCTCGGCGATGTCGGCGACCCGAAATCCCTCCGTGAACAGCCGGCGCACGCCGGTCGGCAGCTCGGCCGTCAGGGGACTGGGCACGACTTGGCCCCCCAGATCTCTGCGGCGTATTCAGCGATCGTCCGGTCGCTGGAGAACTTGCCCGACCGGGCGACGTTGTGGATCGCCTTCTTGGCCCAGGCCTTGCGGTCGCCGTATGCCGTAGCCACCTGTTCCTGCGTCCGCACGTATTCGCCGAGGTCGGCGAGGTGCATGTAGTAATCGCCCTTGGTGAGCAGCGTCTCGCGGATCGGCTCGAAGATGCCGGGCTCGTTGGGCGAGAAGTGGTTGTCGAAGATCATGTCGAGAGCGGCGCGCGTTTCCGGGTCGTTATCGTAGTGCCAGTGCGGGTTGTACCAGGCGCGGCCGTTGAGCACCTTGTCGGCGGTCAGACCGAACATGAAGCAATTCTCTTCGCCGGCTTCCTCGGCGATTTCGATGTTGGCGCCGTCGCGTGTTCCGAGTGTCAATGCGCCGTTCATCATGAACTTCATGTTGCTGGTGCCCGACGCTTCGTAGCCGGCGGTCGAGATTTGCTCCGACACGTCGGATGCCGGGATCAAGCGCTCGGCGAGCGTACACGAGTAATTGGATAAGAACTCCACGCGCAACTTGCCGCGCACAGCCGGATCGTTGTTCACCACCCGGCCAATGCTGGTGATGAGCTTGATGATGTTCTTGGCAAGCTGATACGCCGGCGCCGCTTTGCCGGCGAACAACACTGTTCGCGGTGGCACCTTTACGTTTGGGTTCGCACGCAACCGGTTGTACCAAACGACGACCTGGATTGCGTTCAAAAGCTGCCGTTTGTACTCGTGGATGCGTTTGACCTGCACATCGAAGAGCGTGTCCGGGTCGAGCGCGATGCCGGCCGTCGATTTGATCCAATCGACGAAACGAGTCTTGGCTGCGCGCTTCACCGTCAGGAACTTGTCCTGGAACGCCGAATCGTCGGCAAGCATGTCGATCTTGCCGAGCCGGGTCATGTCCGTCACCCAGTCCGGGCCGGCAGCTTCGGTCAACAGCCGCGCCAGGTCCGGGTTAGCGAGCAGCACCCAGCGCCGGGGGGTCACGCCGTTGGTCTTGTTGCTGAACCGCTCGGGGAAGAGGAGCGCAAAATCGGGGACCGTGACTTTCTTCAACAACTCCGAGTGAATCGCCGCGACGCCATTCGTGCTATGCGAGCCGACGATTGCGAGATTGGCCATGCGCACGCGGCGCTGCGGGCCATCCTCGATCAGACTGACCCACGCGGCCTTGCCGGTATCGCCGGGGAATTTGACTTCCACATCCGCGAGGAATCGGCGATTGATCTCGTAAACGATCTCGAGGTGCCGCGGCAGCAGGGCGTCGAACAAGTCGACGGACCATTTCTCCAGGGCTTCCGGCAGGAGCGTGTGATTCGTGTACGCCAGCGTCCGCACCGTGAGGTCCCACGCCTGGTCCCAGCCGAGCTTTGCTTCGTCGAGAAGAATGCGCATTAACTCGGGGACGGCCATGGCCGGATGCGTGTCGTTGAGTTGGATCGCCACCTTGTCCGGCAATGCGCTCCAATCGTTGCCGCGCCGGCGGAACCGAGCGATGATGTCGGCGAGCGAGCAACGGACGAGGAAATACTCCTGAATGAACCGCAGCGACCGACCGCGGGGCGTTGAGTCGTCTGGGTACAAAACGCGCGTGACGGACTCGGCCATGACCCGGTCGGCAACGGCGCCGAAGAAGTCGCCGCCCGAAAATTCGCCAAAGTCGAACGCGTCCGGCGTGGCCGCCTGCCAGAGGCGCAGCGTATTGATCGTCTTCCCGCCATAGCCGACCACCGGTCGATCGAATGGCACGCCGACGAAGGACATCGGGTGGCCGTGCAGAGCGCAGATCTGTCCGGACTTCACGTCGAACGAGCACGAGACCGGCACCTTGACGGTTTCTTCGGGCCGGGCGACTTCCCACGGGTCCGGCCGTGCGAGCCAGTTGTCCGGCTGCTCGACCTGGAAGCCGTCCCTCAGTTCCTGCCGGAAAATGCCGTAGTCGTAGCGCAGGCCGTAACCGATCGCGGGGATCTCCAGCGTAGCGAGCGAATCGATGAAACAGGCAGCCAATCGGCCGAGGCCGCCGTTGCCGAGCCCGGCGTCCGGCTCCTGTTCGATTACTTCAGTCCAATCTTGCCGGGCGTCCGACTGGAGGTCGTTCCGGACAAACTCCTCGACGCCCATGTTCACGATGTTGTTGATCAGCGAACGGCCAATCAGAAATTCCATCGACAGATAGTAAACCTGCTTGGCGTTCTCGCGATGCTGCGTGTCGGCCGACTTCAACCAACGTTGTGTCAGCACGTCGCGGAGGGACCGGGCGACTGCTTCGAACCGATCGCGCTGCGTCGCGCCTTCCATGCGCACGACGTGGTCGAAGACGACGTGGCGATCGTAATAGTCGAGGTTCGGGAACGTGAAGCCGTCGCCCTCATAGCGGGCGAGCGGATTCGCCTTGGCTTGGGGTGGGGGTGCGGTCGCTTTTGCTTTGCCCATGGATGTTGCTCTCGGTACGTCAGTTGTGCGACTTAGCCCTGTTGTTTCTTCCACTGCGCATGATGTTCGCGGATCGCCACGATGATGGCGGGACCATCCGGCAGCACTTGCGGGATATTTAGGTCACCCGGATTGATCAAAGGAGCGTCCGGCCGCAG
>DATANR010000459.1:0-13023 GCA_036266155.1 Gemmataceae bacterium
TGAACACTCCCGCCTCCTGGCGCACAGCGTCCGATCACGGGCGTGATCGTCACCGTACGCCAAGAAACCCTGGGAGCGCTGCACTTCTCATTCGGCGGACCGTACCTCGGCAGGCGCTGCACTTCTCGTTCGGCGTTTACACTTGGACCAAGCCCATCCATCAACTGAGCTTTTACGCTCTGTGGCAGGACGTGATCGACAATCCGCACAAGGACGTGTGGATCGCGTTCGCGGAAGACAAGGACACCAAGGAGCTGAGGGAACGGAAAGTAAGCCTTTCCTTCGTGAAGAAGGACGTGTCGAAGCCGTAAGGATCGTGGTGGTGAAAGGGTGAGTCGGGGGTGATACCAGTTCGCACCCCTCATGGAGCGATTGAAGTGTTCTCTTCTTTCAGCATCGAATCACCGACCCCTACGCCGCGGACCCCGCCCCGACCCCTCCCGTGGCGTAGATGTCCTGAGGGTAGCACGACACTTCGGCCGGGCGTCAAAAGTTGCCGCGGCTCCCTACTTTTGACCCCCGTCCTCGGTCGTGCTGGAGGTAGGCCATCTACTTCCTTCCAACCCCCAACCATTTATGGTGACAGCCTTCTCGATCTTGTTTCTTCTTTACGTTTGCTTCGGCATCAAACCCAAAACAAAACCCAAACATACCTGGCCCAAGAAGCACTCTTAACTCTTTCACCCCTTACCCATGAGGATCATTCTCTGGAAGTATTCCATGCCCTTCAACGGCTACATCGAAGCCCCTGCCGACTTACCCGAAGCAAGGCGACTCTTGGCCGAGCGTATGCGAACCGATCCGTACAGCTTCATTTCCAAGATGGAGCCTGTCGAGCCCAGCGTGAAGACCATCGGCGATCTCTTCAAAAAGATCATCACCGGCTAAGGCCCTTGTGGGCCTTTTTTCGCCACGCCAGCCCATTCACTATTCGTTCGCTCAATTCCATGTTTTGGAGTCTGACATGACCATCGAACGCAACATTCGCAAGTTCGCCAACCGCTCGTTCGTCGAGCCCGATTCGTTCGCGGCCCAGAGCGACGAATGGTTGGCGCGTGTCCTCATCAACCGGAAACCGTTGGTCCTGCACCAGGACAAGGCGAACCTGTTCAGCCAGTATGGCGCTGTCAACCAACAAATGGACAATGATCGCGCCGGTGTGATTCACCTGATCAACACCTCGCTCAAGGCCGCGGGGCACATCGAAACGGTCCAGCCCCCGACGGGAATTACGAAGACAACGGACTTCTATCTGGCCGAAAAGCCGGTTGCCGACATTCACGCAATCCTGACCCAGGGAATCGCGCAGTCGGCGCGGTCGCTTGCCCAAGGGTCCGTCGGCGCGCTGAACAAGTTGGTCGGCGACGGGCTCATCGGCCTCATCGAGTGGTCGAAGTCGGACCCGAAGGTCTGCCACTACTTCTACACGCTCAGCAAGACGAAGACGACCGAAGTCACCGACCGTCGCGGCACGACGCATACCGAGACGCGGACGATGACCGGCGTCCTGCACGATTTGGTGAACGCTAACCGCCACGACTACTGGACAAATCAGGGACCGCGCATTCCGCATCGCGTCAAAGCCGTGCTGGCGGCTACGCCCGACTTTATGCGGTCGGCTGTCAAAGTGGTCGGCGGCGATCAGATCCAAGAGTTCACCGTCACCCGCGAGGTTGGTCGCACTAGCTGGTTTGAGCCGGTGCCCTCGCCGCCGGCCGTGCGTTACGACCCGGCGATTGTTCTGTTCGACCTGTACGTGCTCGCCGGCTGGAACGCCGACGAACGCTAACCCGGAAGGAGCATTGAGATGGAAGAGTTCCGCATTGATAAGAGTGGCTCGCCACCGCCGGCGCCACCAAGCGTTCCGGATCCGCCGGCCGAAGAAACGAGCGTGGGCGAAGTGTTCGGCATCATCTTTCTCATCCTTTTATTTCTGTTCGCAGCTTGTATCGGCGTCGCGTCAAGAGATGCAGAGTTTCAGAAAGAACAGATGAACAAGAAGCAGGTGCGCTAGGCTGAGCCCATGAACGACTTTACCCGAGAAGCGGCCTTGCTCGCCCATGACCTTGGGTACCGAGTCGTGTTGATGGTGGAAAACAGCAAGCGGCCAATGATGGCCGGCTGGCAGGAAAAAGTAATGGAACGGGGCCAAATCGATTTCTGGCTTCGAAGGTATCCGCTCAATTACGGGATCCTGATTGGTGAGCGAACAGGGGTAGCCGTGCTCGACAAAGATGGACGTTCAGCAGCGACCAGTGCGTTCTTGAAGCAGCACAAGGCTTCGAGCCCAATGGAAGTGTTGACACCCAATCTCGGCGTTCACGGATACTTTCGAATCCCCACAACCCTCAGGGAAAAACGGACCAAGATCAAATGGCTTGGGCTTGGGCTGGACGTGAAGTTATCCGGCTGCGCCGTCGGCCGCGGCAGCGCAGTGAATGGCCGGACGTACCGCTTGAAGGCCGGCAAGAAGATGGTCGCCATCAACGATTTGCCGGACATACCGGACGGCATCATCACGATGCTGAACAAGACGATCATCAAGACGATCAACCCGGTCCGTTTCGAGAGCCGGAGCCAGATCCGCGACCCAAAGGCCTACTGTCTGAAAGTGGAAAGCCATCAAGGTTTCAACGGTTCTTCTGGTTTGGTTCGCTGTGTATGTGTGTGCCGCGATGCAGCGATGTCATCGCAAGAAACGTTTGATTTCCTGGTGAGCGAATGGAACCGACCACCGAGAGTTTCACCAATGTGGTCGACGGAAGAAATCGCTTACGCGATCCGTCGACACTTCCAACCGAGGTAACCATGCCACTGCCAACCGAGTTTCACATGCACAAGCGGGATACGCGTGTCTGTTCCTACTGCGGCAAGGACAAGGACGGCTATGTCGTCACCTGCACCAAAGGCACGATGACCGAGACCTTCCTCTGCAAGGCAGACTTTGATCGGATGATGGCCACCCGATCGAATTCCCAGCCTACGCAGTCCTGACGCTATGGGCGTTGCGTCGGGAATAGGCGACCTCAGCCTTGAAGGCCGCCGAAAACGCGCCCGAAATCTGTCGCCCTCGCAGACACCTACGAGGGCGACATGCACTTCAGGATCCAGGGCATTCTAATGGACAAGTTCGATGCTCTTACCGCCAATACGGCATGGTTCGCCAAGAGTGTTCGGACTGCCGTCCTCGAATACACGGACCAAAAGGTCCATGGCCACGATTTGGCCTCGTGGCCTACCCATCAGCCTGGAATCGACATCAGTTGGCGAAAATGCCAGAAGGTGTCGTGAAACAACGACGTCTGCGTCGGCAAACTCAAACTGGGAGCGTTCGATGGAAGAGAACAAGAAGCCGTGGATCGTCCTGTCCCTGCCGCTCGTGATATGGGCGCGATGGGCCTTGGACGACATGCCGAAGCGGGTGCCGCAGGGTTTCCAGTCCGCTAAGCGGCTGCTGGAGATGATCAGCCTCAATTGGGATGAAGCCCATGACGACCTGGAAAAGAAATTTGGCCCCGACGGCTATGACCTCAACCGTGTGTCCATGTTTGATGGCTTCATGGAACTGGACTACGACGCGAAGGCCGCTATCGCCGAGGCGAGCACGGCAGACCCGTTGATGGCGGACACACCATGCTAAACGATGTCCATCACATCGACATTGATCCCACGCAGCATGACTTTGCCGCCTGGCTGGGGAACAACTTCCTGGAGGAAGTGAAGCGCGTCGTGTGCCTTGATGATCCGACCTTGACCGTCGTGAGCGTGAAGATCGGCACGGCCGGCGAGATGTACATCGGCTGCACGGCAACAAAGAACAGATATCAACACCACCCGGAGGATTGGCTGTAGACCCGCCCCTGCTATATGAGTTGCTCGACGAGTTCGACATGTTCTTTTGCGAGCATGCCCATCTCCTCGATGACGATCCCGACGCGTTCTATCGCCGGTTGCGTGGGTTCTTCGCTTATGTGGTTTGTCGGTCGGTGCGGGAAGGGCGGAGTGTTATCTGGCGAGAGCCGGGCAGGAATTGAACCGGCCACGAACGGCCTAACCAAAGGGGAGATTTGCCATGGCATTGGTCTACCACAACAACCTGGCGAAGGCGGGCAAGCACTTGGTCGAGGTCTTGGTGGCCGAGGAGCAGGTGCCTTACAGCCGGTTCTATAACGCGAAACCGGGCTCGCAGGAACGCGTGGCCGTCGCCTGTGGATTTGACGAGGACGATGAACACGCCCACATCCATCTTGAATGGGCCGCCGGGCAACTCGAACGCGCCGGTTTGGTCGAGCTGGAGACGCTCGACGCCGTTCTCATTGACGACGAACCAGACTTCATGATCCGCCTGACCGCGGCGGGACGGGAGTTCTTCGCGACGGGGAAAAAGTTCCATTACCGCGACATGGAAGTGTAACCAGTGCCCAATCCTAAGAACGAACCGGAAAAGGGCCCACTTAGCTGAGCATTGGCTGTAGGCGCAGGGTCAGGTAGGCTCCGCCCCATGGAAGACGACATCGACCCACTGGACGTGATCAGAGACCTTGAGAGCCCTGAAGACCTGAGCGCAGCGTGCCAAATACTCCACGCCTTACTCACCGAGTATCGGAACATGCTTCGGGAAGGCAGATTCATCAAGGAGAGGGACAGTCTTTTTTTGGGGGAATACTCCTGCCTGGCATGGAAACAGAAAAGCTGGGAGCCTGAGCTACCGAACGACGGCAAGGACGCCCTTTCTCAATGAGGGAGGGAACATGTTGACGGTGAAGACGGCCGCGGAGCGCCTTGGGGTCAGTGCCAGCCTTGTGTATGGCCTTTGCGCCGCTCGCAAGCTCCGACATGAGCGTCATGGAATGAAGCGAGGTTGCATTCGCATCCCGGAAGAAGCGATTGCCGAGTATCGCCGACGTCGGACTGTTGAAGCGGAAGGCGAGCCGAAGCCCGCCCCGCCGGCCCCAACTACACGGCGTCCGCGGCTGGACCATCTTTCGCTCTCCTAGCCGCGTCCCGCAGCCGACTCGGGTTCTGGGAAAGATGAGCGTACACACGCGAAATCATGGTCGTGTCCTTATGGCCCATCAAAACGCTGACCGTAACCGCGTCCAGCTTGCCGCACTCCAAAGCGTGCGTGCACCAAGAATGACGGATCGCATACAGCGAGTATTTCGGGCATTGTTCGCGTGCCAATGCAGCGATTTGCCTCCGTCGCGCAAGCACGGCCGCGTGGTGAACATCGCGGCAATTTCGATTCAGACGTTCTTTGGCACTGAGGCGTTTCAGCTTGGGTGGCAAGACGCCCGTTCCGGCGATCCGCTGCCGACCAATCGCCACGCGAAGCCGTTGGAAGCGGCAGTTGACCGAATAGGCGTTCCACGGAAGTCCGTCCGAATTGAGGAACAGGGGGCCCGTCGGATGCTGGGCCATCAGGCGCTTCGTGATCGCCAGTGCCTTATCTGTCAAGTAGACGACCCGTTGCACGCGTCGTCCCTTGCTCCTCCGGACGGGAAACACCCACCGGGCATTGGCCAGATCGACGAACCGGGCCTGAGCGGTGAGCAGTTCGTTCGGCCTGGCTCCGGATTCCCAGGCGGTTTCGAGAAGGTCGCGGAAGTATTGGTCGCGGACACAGCTGAGCATTTCGGCGAACTCGTCCGGGCTGATGAGCAACTCCCGCCGACCCTGGGCGGGCTTCTCCACGGCCGCGATCGGCGACGTGCCGCCAATCGATTTGAGCAGCCCGGCACGGCCACCCCATCGAAAGGCCCGTTGAACAGCCGCCATCGCTCCGCGCTTGCCGGTCTTCCAGTTGGGCTGGGCATCGACCCATTGGTAGACGTGAAGCGGCTGAAGCGCATCCACCGTCAAATCGGCCATGCGGTAGTCGGCGGTGGCGAAGCGGAGGAACGATTGCAGGTAATCGGTGTACCAACGGAGCGTGCGTTCCGCCTTGGTGCCGTCTTTCACCCGCTCTTTGAGCCAGCCAATGAACTTGTCGAGGACGGTGACAACGAAGGGGTGATCGGGATTGACGGGGTGGCGGTCAACCGATTCCGCGGACGGTTGCGTGGCCATCAACTGGTGATACTTGAGAAAGGCCGCTTCCCGATCGGGGCCGAGGTTGTGCTGAACGCCGTTCAGTTGCACACGCCAGACTTGGCGAGCAGTGACGAAAAATGGCTTTGGAAAGTGCGACATAGAAGCCTCCCTTGTGACCCGGATGGCCAGGGAAGGCTCTGGAACCCCCGGTCCGGTGGCAGCCGGCCGGGGGACTTTTCTGACCAACTTCTCTGACGGACGTCGCCAGAGGGTCAGGTGAATTTCCGCAAGTGCTTACAGACTAACAGTGCCCCTCGTAGGACTCGAACCTACAACCCGCTGATTAAGAGGCGGGTCCGGACACCACTTCAGTCGTGCGAAATCAGTTACTATTTATGACTTTACTGCATCAAGCCGCCCAGAGCAAGGCGGGACGTGCGGGAGCATGAAAGAGCATCGATTCTCGGTAATTCATGCATCAGCGACTGTTGATGTACAGTAGTCCCTCGCTCCACCAGGCACATCCGGATTTGCATCGACGCCCGGAGAGCCAGTTGCGAGCGACCAAGACTTCCTGCACTATGAGGCCCGTGACGACGGCATCAAGTCCGACCGCTTGTTCCAGCCGGAGCCGGACGCCAGGACGGGGCGGCACGAGAGGGTCCGCTCCTGCTCCTCCTCCTGGCCTCCAGAAAGAGTTTCGCGTCCAGAGGCCCCTTGGAAAGGGCTTGGGTCTGGAATCTGGAAGATGGTAGGCCGAAATGTACCGGAGATAGAACTCAAGTTAGAATGGAGACTTACACAAACTTTGCCAGATGGGAAATAATCCCCTTGACCCTTTTGTCCTTGATTTCGAGTGGTCCACCGATTTGGTAGGCAGCCAACTCGGGGACGAAGATTTGTTCTTTTGACTCATGCTCGGCGGGCAATGTACGGGCATGTCCGCTGCTGTCCATTTGCTCGGGAAAACCAGTGAATCCGGATGGCGACCTTCCGCCCATGTCCGCCGCCGTGCGCCGGGCTGGCAACAGCTAGGCTACAGTTGGGGCGGGTCACCGACCTGCATTCAACCAATCTCAGGATCAGTCCGTCCCGTCAGTCCCGCCAGCGCCTGGACGGCAAGGACGGGAAGGCCCTTAATCGCGACGCCGTCGAGAAAGCCTATCACCGCCGGAAGGGACAGGGGACATAATCTTTTGTCCCCCTTGATTGCCAAAATCGTCCGACAGAACAATTTGTCCCCATTGATCCCATCACGGCACATCGCCAACAATCCCCCGTTGTGAAGGTGGCCGGTCGTGCTCGCGCGCGCCGGCCCTCCGGCACGGATCGATCCCACGAATTCTGATGGAGTTGTTTTCACCATGCACGACCTTTATGACCACGGACCCCAGGGCGACGCCTTTGAACCGAACAATGCCTCCGGTGATTCGATCGACCTCGACCCCGCCAAGCTGGAGGCCGACAAGCCTAAGCCTACCGGCCACGACCCATTCGACCCGAAATACCTTGGCCTCGGCCAGGACTTCGCGGCATTCAGCCCCGTGAAGCCGAAGTGGGACATCATCAAGGTTGAGAAACCAAGCAAGGCCCGTGTCTTTAGGGTCCATCCGACGTTTGCGTTAAAGACCTTTCTGTTGACACTCAAGGACGAAAACGAAACCTACATGGTCTTGCCGGAGCTGCGAGCAGCACTGGCGAACGAGTCACTGTGCGGCATCCATGCCCTGTTTCCCTGTGTGACCAAGGCAGGTACCCCATTCCTTTGGCCGATCCGAACGGCCGATCCGGACGGCAAATGGAACGTTTGGCACGAGTCCGCATTCCAGATCGCACAGAGCGCAAAGGTCCGCTGGGCGCGAATGCAGTCGAATCGGGACGCTGGCCATTATGTCGCCGGCTTTGATGTGCGGCCGCCGGATCAGCAGCAGCCGCCGACCTGGCCCGACTTGCCGTTCAGCGAGTGGCTGCGACTGGCGTTTCAGGGGTACACGATCGACAGCTTGACCCACCCGGTTCTGCGGCGCCTACGGCTGGAGGATTGACCAGTGGAGAGGCTGTCCTTTAAGGAGGTTTGGTGCGCCGACTTTGAGTTCGGGGCGGACGACGGCGAACGTCCCGTCGTCCGTTGTCTGGTCGCCACCGAGGTTCGCACTGGCCGCACCATTCGGCAATGGCTCGACCGCGTGCCAGTGCCGGCAGCGGCACCATTCAATACCGGGCCGGACGCTCTGTTTGTTTCGTTCTTCGCATCAGCAGAGATGGGGTGCTTCCGAGTACTTGACTGGCTGATGCCGGCGCACGTTTTGGATCTGTACGCCGAGTTCAAGTGGTTGAGCTGCGGACGCGATGGGTTCCCAGGAAAGCCGTGCCTGCTCTACGCCCTTGATCACTTCGGTCTGCCGAGCATGGATGCCACCGACAAGACCGACATGCGGAACCTCGCCCTTCGCGGAGGCCCGTACACGGCCGATGAGCAGGCGGCGATCCTGGACTACTGCGAATCCGACGTGGTAGCGCTAGTGGCATTATTGTCGAAAATGCTGCCGCACGTTGACATGCCGCGGGCAATTCTCCGCGGACGGTTCGTCAAAGCGGTAGCCGAGATGGAGTACAACGGCATCCCGATCGACGTGCCGATTCTGGCCCGGCTCGACGAGCATTGGGAATCGCTGCAACTCGACATGGTTCGGGCCGTGGACGCCGATTACGGGGTGTACGACGGCATCCACTTCCGGACAGAGCGGTTTGCCCGCTGGTTGGCCCGGCGGCACATCCCGTGGCCGCGATTGATTTCAGGCGACCTGGAACTCACGGACGAGGTGTTCAAGGAAATGGTCGTGTCTTACCCGGCCCTGGCACCACTTGTCCAACTCCGGCAGATGATGGACATACTTCGCCTGGCCGATCTGCCGGTTGGCCGGGATGGGCGAAACCGTTGTCTTTTGTCTCCGTTCGGCACCATCACTGGCCGGTGCGCCCCCTCGACAAGCGGTTTCATCTTCGGCCGGGCCGCATGGATGCGTTCTCTGATCCGGCCCGAGGAAGGTCAGGCGCTCGCCTACATCGACTGGTCGAGCCAAGAGTATGGCATCGGGGCGGTCCTGTCGGGCGATCCGGAGATGATCGCCGACTACGAACGCGGCGATCCGTACCTCGGATTCGCCAAGCGGATCGGCATGGTCCCGCAAGAAGGAACGAAGCACACGCACCGGCCCGAGCGCGACGTGGTCAAGCAGTTGATCCTCGGAACGCAATACGGGATGGGCGAGCAGAGCTTGGCCGTGCGGTTCAACAAGCCTGTCGTCTATGCCCGCGACTTGCTCCGACTACATCGGCAGACTTACAGGAAGTTCTGGGAATGGTCGGATGCGGCTGTCAACCTGGCCCTGTTCACTGGTCGTCTGTGGACGCGGTTCGGGTGGCAGGTGTGGACTAAGGCCGACCCGAATCCGCGGTCGCTGGCGAATTTTCCGTGCCAAGCGAATGGGGCCGAGATGCTCCGACTTGCCGCCGTAAACGTGGTCAACAGCGGCACGATGCTCAACACCACGATCCACGACGCATTGCTCATCGAGGCCCCGGCACGGGACATCGACGCCGCAATAGCGATCGCCCAGGACGGGATGGGCCGCGCGTCTGAAGCGGTCCTGTCGGGCCTTCGGCTCCACACCGACACCAAGATCGTCGTCGCTCCGAACCGCTACCGGGACGATCGAGGTGCCGAGTTCTTCGACGAAATGGTCCGGCGACTTGACGCTCGGACGGCCGCACGGCCCCGGAGGACAGTCATCTATTGGTGACCGCAAAGTGAAGCACTGAATGGCAGTCAAGAAGAACAAAAAAGAGCGTGCGGTCCTGGAGCGGTGTCCCATCGAGCGGGAGTACCTTGCGGTTTTGGTCGATGCCGTTCCGCTCAAGACATGGCAGCTCGTAGGTCAGGCGGCAGCGAAAGCAGCCATCGAAGGCGACGCCCGCGCACGCGAATGGTTGACGCACCACCTGATCGAGACGGACCCGATGCGACTCACCGAGTTGGCGGCCGACAAGTCGCTCGCACACACGGCGTATGAGGAGATCTTCAAGGAAGAATGGCGCCGGAAGTACTGCCGGGCTATCAGACTTTCCTGACGAGACTTCCGCGATGGGCTGCAACGACCACAGTCCGGATGACTTGGGGCACCTCCCGCCGATGGTAGGAGGATGCTACCGACGATGGGAGACCCGCCCAGTCTCTTGTTTCTTCTCTTTCAAGTAATGACGTGAGGACACTGTGGTCAGAATCGATCCATTCGACCCGAGTAGATGGCAAGCTGGCGTCCCCGACCCCGTGTCGGTCCGCGTGGTTGGCTCAAGTCTTGAACCGCCACGACGGGTTCGTGGGAAGTTCTTGAGAGGTCCGATTCCGTGGCCGTGGATACAGGCCGCAATGGCGCTACCAGGCAAAGCGGTCCACCTCGGCCTGATGCTCTGGCTGGAGGCAGGGCTTCAGAAGTCCCTGACGGTTCACTTTTGCCTTGGACGAGCTGTTCGGCAGGGCATTCCCATCAACACCGCCCGGCGCGGTGTGAGAGCCCTCGAAGCGGCCGGTCTGGTCACTGTCCGGCGACTGCCAGGCCGTGGACTTGATGTGACGTTGGTGATCGACGACACGGACTCGAACTTAGAGGATTGATTCATGGGCAGGCGCGAGAAGTTCGGAAGAAGTCCAGACTGGCCGATTGTTGGTGGAAAAGGGATTATCCCTCTGGTTCTCGCCAAGTCCACGTTGGAAGGCAGTTTTTGCGTCAGGCTTCGAGAAGCAAGCTGAATGAGCGCCGGAACGCTGGTAGAGTTGGCCCACGAATTGCGCCGAGCGGCGCATTGGTAGGTTTGTTCGCTTCGATCGGCCAGATTTGAAACTGTGAATCCTTTTGTGTCATGCTAGGCAGGCACTGTACGGGCATGTCCGTATGTTCGGGGAGAACTAACGTTTTGACCCGATACACTTCCGCCCGTATCCATCACTGTGCGCCCGGTTGGCTACAGTTTGGCTACATTTGACTGACCTGGCGTTATTTGCGACTCAATCGAATCACAGCAGCTTTTGCGTCTTCGGCCAGCCACAGATTGGATACTCCGCTCGCCCATTTCTTGAGGAGCGCACTAGCATCTAACCCACCCGCCAGTTCCATCTCTTGCGCCGCTCGCGACTACCGCAGTTCCTCACCTTTTGGCTCGCCGCCGCGGAGCGTTTCAATTAAGCGATTCAAACGCTTCCGCGCGTCGAGCTTGTCACGCTGTTTCGCACTGCGGAACAACATGATCGCTTCGCTTGTCCGAACCAGACAAATCAAGTTTCTTAAAACCCGCAAAACTCAGTTGGTTTTATGCGTTTGCACTGCATTGGATCCTCTCCCAATAACAACAACATCGGTGATCCCGAAACCCGCGCTGTAGTGCTGATTTGCCTCATATTTCAGAAATCGAGTCACACTTCCTGCAAACACGCGGGTAAAGAGTGCAGGGTGGTTTCATGGCTGACTAAGGTGTCAACATCTGAAATTTCCCGGAAGTCTGCGATCGTTAATTCGACGTGTCGCTGCAACCGCTCACATGCTGTTGATTGCGAAGCTCTGCGAATGTACCCTCGGTTTCTGTGTATTGGGTTTTGTTTGGCCCATCGACTGGGGTATTCGCATAGTCTATAGGGAGACGTTCGATGCCGGTAGACAATTCACGCTCGTATGTATTGGGAAGCGGCGGGGCTGGGCAGGGGCAAGGTGCATTTCAGGCGCCGCATCCCGGCACTGCCGAGCATTTGATCGACACTGGTCTCGCCCATCAAATCCAGGCAGTATGGTGGGCGCCCATGGACAACATTAGCGACTTGGCGAAGTTTCCTCACATCGAGGTGCAACTGCACTCCACGAGTGTTGTTAAACTTATCATTGGTGGCAGTGGCCAGCCTGGCCTGCTACGCATTCAGCTATTTCTCTTGCATGCATAGAGCCTGATTCAAAACGCCATTTTTGGCAGCCGGATTCATTGGGTTTCCGGGCATTTTCTGGGTCTTGAGACAGTTTATAGTAACGTTGACCTTCTTTGCATGCGCAATCCGCAGCGCTCTAGTCACTGATCGATTATTTGCGACGTAACTTAGAGCGCTGCATGTGTGCTCAAACAACTTCCGCTCATGGCAAGAGTCTTCGTGTACTGGTTTAGTGTGAATTGGAAGAATGGCCCGATTCAGTTAGGGGATCAAGGGTTTGCCTCGTTGTGTGGCGGGGTCACTGTACTGGCTTGGTAAGGGTCGATGACTGGTTCCCTGGGCGAGAGGCGAGCCGTGCAAGGAACATGGCCCGCGCAGCGTTCGATCTTGCCGTTGGATTGTGGATAGTGGGAGATGTCTTGACCTGCGACGTGCCAGCGATGCGATTGAACTCCTTATAGTCTTTCGCGATGAACTGGGGGCAGTTGTCGGAGATAATGCGAGGCCGAGCAGTAACGGCAAGCTCGGAGCAAGGAGATTTTGGCTCTCGTCCATCAAGTTGAACGCAATCCGTCAGGTAGGCAGCCCTATCCCAACTACCCGCCACCGTCAGGACTGGCTACGCTGTCACTAGCACCAAATGGTAAAATGGGAAGTTTCCGTGAACAATGGGACGTTACCAGACCGGCTCTAGAGTGCAGCTTTTTTGCTACATCTTCCGTGGACGAGGGCCGAATTCCGTAAAGTCTCATCGTTTTCCTGAACAGGCGGTTACACCATTTGGTGCTAGGTGGGCGCTGGCCGCCAAATCTTCCAGGTCACATTGTCATCGATTTGACGGGTCACTGTGTATGGATCCTGCGCGCGCCACCTTCCGGACCGATTCGGACACGACTAAAGACCTTCTTGACCGGGTGGTCCGCGGAGACGTCGCCGCAGTCGGCGAATTGTTCGCTCGTCATCGGAAGGCCCTCACGACTTTTGTTTCCCTTCATCTCGACCCCCGGATAGCCGCTCGG
>DATANR010000460.1:0-20098 GCA_036266155.1 Gemmataceae bacterium
CGCCGGACTTGACCACACCCAAGCCACGCGACGATAAGTAACCTCGAGGCGATTCACTCAGGCGTTCAGCGCGGCAACGTCACCGCGTTGAACGCCTGATATAGGCTTTATCTTTGGAGGCATTATGGCTGGTAAACGGAACTCGATCTGCGCTCGATCAAATCGGCAATGCAAATGCGTGAACTGCGCTGCAAGAAGCTGGAGTTGGTCCGCAAGGAAGTTTGGACGCATGTCTTGGCCTACAACTTAATCCGCACGGTGATGGCTCAAGCCGCGGCGGAACACGACCTCCTGCCGCGGTCGATCAGCTTCACGGGGACGCTGCAGACGTTGGTGGCCTTCCAGCCGCTCCTGGAACTCCGAGCGGCCGGCGATGCCGCGCACCCGTTCCGCCTGTACCACGAGTTGCTCCACGCCATTGCCACGCACCGGGTCGGGGACCGCCCCGACCGATTCGAGCCGCGGTTGAAGAAGCGGCGGCGCAATAACTACGACTACCTGACACGGCCCCGAGCCGAAATCAAACGGAAGATGGCCAGACGGGGGGCCGAGAACTAAGTGCCATTCGTCCGACACGCCGAAGCACTCTCAAAACGGTTTCTATTTGAACTGATGTCCGTGCCGCAAAGCGGCGAAGCAAGTCCTTCACCGCCGAGAGAGGCGGCAACTCGCGTTCAACGATTTGCCACACATCTTCGCCAAGGGTCAATCGAATCCATGAAACTCCGAAAGACGCCCTCCGCAACAAGCGGAGGGCGTTTCCTGAGACGGGTCGGATTGAATCGTCAGAACGGAATCTTGCCGTTGTCTTCGGGCGCAGCTGGTTCCGTCTGGTCGTCTTCGATCGGCTGACCGGGCAGCGACGCCGAAGAAATGAACTGTTGAGCCGCCTGCAGTCCGAGAATCAGCGCAGGCAAGTCAGAGGAGCGGAGCGAACCGGCATCCTTCCAGTCGCCGGTTTTCGGATCCCGGTATCGCCGGGGGGCGATAGTGACCGAACGGAAATATTTGGGTCCGTTGTCGGTCTGGACTTCGTTGAGCCAGACCGCGACGCCGACGCCGCCGTGGAACGGACCGTATTTTTGTTCCGGGTGACGAGGTGCTATCGCGGTACGCTTACTTTTCGGTGCGGCCATGATTGGCCTCCTTCGGGTTCGAGGAATCGGTGAGGAGAAAGAGCCGTCTCAGGCTTCCCTGGCACCAACAAGGTGGCAAGCAGAAAACGATGACACAAAAACCGTCACGGCGCAACAGCGGATTCAGGTGAGGTTGATCCGCGCCACTTCCCCTCCTGATCGGAAAGGAGGACGATGACCCCCTTTACCTTGCGAACACTCCTGCGTTGGAACGTGAGCAATCACCCCAAGGCGCGCAAGATCGAGCGGAGTTCTGTCCTCCGACTCTGGATCCTGTGTCGCTGCAGCGAACGTTGCGGCAGGGTGTGCTCGATTTCTTTTCGGCACCGGACGAAAGTGTCGAGCCAGACGACCGTGTTCTCGCAGTGCCAACTCGGCAGCATCTAGACGCCACTTCCGACGGTGAATCGCAACACCAATCAGACGATGACTCGTCACGAGACGGTGCCCGATCACTTCGACCTGGCGAAGGGCTGTTTGGATACCAAGTGCCATCTGGCCGACGAAAAACGTTCGTGCCGAGGCCAGTCAACAGTGTCCAACAAAAATCTCTGCACCGTCGCGTATGGCCGGCACGCGAAGAACGGACGCTTTTCGATTTTCCTCCCGATGATCCGCTCAACGACGAGCCGCAGATACCGGCACTGGAGGCGAGGCCCCCGCCGACAGTCGCGCACATTGCCGTCGTTACCGAGGTCTCCGGTCCGCTAAATCTGTTTCGCTCCGAACCCTCTTTACTGTCTGCACCCCCTAGTCTTGCCAGCGGTGAAAAAGCCAAGGCACACGACATTATCGCCGCTATCCGCGTCCTCAAGTCCATCGAGGAAGACCGGCGTGAGGCTACTGAAGAAGAGCGATGTGCACTCTTTCGCTTCGCCGGGTTTGGCCCGGTCGCGCTGTCGATCTTTCCCGATCCCGTCACCGGGCGATTCAAAGACGCGAGTTGGCAGGCGATTGGCGAAGAGTTGCAGTCGCTCACGACACCGGAGGAATACGAGAGTGCCAAACGCACGACGTTCAACGCCTTCTACACGTCCCCGACCGTCATCGCGGCGATGCATGAAGCCATGGGTCGATTGGGACTTCCCGAAAACGCCACCGTTTTGGAGCCTGGCTGCGGCACGGGCAATTTCATGCGTCTGGCGCCGGGGCTTCGCTTCATTGGCGTCGAGTTGGACAGCCTTTCCGGCCGCATTGCGAAGGCACTTCACCCAGGTCACGACATTCGCATCGAGAACTTTCGCGACACGCGCCTGCCCGAGGGCAGCGTTGATGGAGTGATCGGCAACGTTCCCTTCGCCGACCTCAAGCTTGAGTATCGTGGCCAGAAATTATCCCTGCATGACTTCTTCTTTGCGAAATCGATCGACGCACTCAAGCCCCGAGGAGTCCTGGCCCTTGTCACCACGCACTTTACGCTCGACAAACAGAACGCCGCACTTCGCGAATATCTTGGGTCCAAGGCGGATTTTGTGGGAGCAATCCGCTTGCCTTCGGATGCGTTCAAACGGGAGGGTACGGCGGTCGTCACGGACATCGTCTTCATGCGCAAGCGTGCCGATGGTGAATCCGCTCGCCATGAAGAAGCGGAATGGCATCGGTCGAGGCCGTTTGCCATCGACGGCGTCGAAGTCTCGATCAATCGCTATTTCGTGCGCCATCCGGAGATGGTGCTTGGTACCTGGACCCGCACGGACACTCTGTATGGAGAGGGCTACAGCGTCACCGGCAGCGGCGACCTCGCCCCGCTTCTGAAAGCCGCGATCCGTCGCCTGCCGGAATTCGCCACCTTTCAAGCCTCACCAGTTCCGCAGCACCCGACATCTGCCTTCACGCCCCCGCCGCCGGAACGCCACATTGCAGAAGGCAGCTTTTTCATCGACGATCATCGGATCATCTGCCAGAGCATCGATGGACAAGCTGTTCCCGTCGTGTATGGCGGGACGACACTGCGAGCCGGCGGCACCCACACCGGCAAGCGCCTGGCAGCACTCATTAGTTTGCGGGACATCGCCCGCCGCGTTTTGCGATCGCAGAACGACGGCTGGCCGGAAGCCGATCGCAGCGACGCCCGTAGGGAACTCAATCTGATCTATGACCGATTCGTCGCGACCTACGGCCCGATCAACAAGACGACGACCAGCGAATCAAAGGGAGGCGGTGTCATCCGTCGCATGCCCAATCTGGTGAAGTTTCGCGAAGACCCGGACGCGATGCTCGTGATGTCTCTGGAGAACTACGACGAAGCGACGGGTAAGGCCGCCAAAGCCGCCATCATGAGCAAGGACGTCGTCGGCAAAACTCCGCCGATCACATCCGTGCAAAGTGCCGAAGACGGCCTGCTCGTGTCCCTTAATCAACGGGGTGCAGTCGATTTGCCGTTCATCGCCACGCTTTACGGTAAACAAGAAGAGCAAGTCGTTTCCGAACTCGGCGACCTCATCTTTCATGATCCGGAACCGAAGGCCTGGCAGACGGCAGACGCGTACCTCTCGGGAAATGTCCGTGCCAAACTTGCGGCGGCGCTGAATGCCGGTCCGGCGTACGCACGGAACGCCGAGACTCTGGCTCAGGTACAGCCGGAAGACGTCCTCCCCGGTGACATCGATGCCAACCTGGGCGCGCCTTGGATTCCGGAGAGAGACATTCAGGCCTTCGCAGTCGAACTCTTTCGGGTCGAGGAATCGGCGATCCAGGTGGGGCACCTTTCGAAGGACGCAGTATGGAGCATCGTTGCCGACTACGCAGCGGAGCGATCCGTTTCGGTGACGTCCGAGTACGGTACCAGTCGAGCCAGCGGGGCATGGCTTCTGGAACTGGCCCTCAACATGAAGACGCCCGTCATTTACGACACGGTCAATAACGGCGGGCGAGACGAGAGAGTCGTCAACCATGAGGCGACGCTCGCTGCCCGCGAAAAGCAGAAGCTCATCAAGGAGAAATTTCGTGGGTGGCTCTTTACCGATCCCGACCGGACCGAACGTCTCGTGCGTCTTTACAACGACACCTACAACAACCTCCGTCCCCGCCTCTTCGACGGCTCGCATCTCGACTTCCCCGGCATGAATCAGACGATCCGGCTTCATCCGCATCAAAACGATGCCGTTTGGCGCGGGATGAGTTCGGGAAACACGCTTCTCGCCCAAGCGGTGGGTGCCGGAAAGACGTTCACGATGGCGGCGACCGGCATGAAGATGAAGCAGGCCGGCCTCATCAAGAAGCCGATGTACGTCGTCCCGAACCATCTCTTGGAGCAGTTCGGCCGCGAGTTCATGCAACTCTACCCGAACGCCCGCCTGCTCATCGCCGGCAAAGAAGACCTGACCCGTGACCGACGAAAGATGCTGACCGCCAAGATCGCCAGCGGCGAGTGGGACGGCATCATCGTCACGCACAGTTCTTTCGAGCGGATCGGCATGTCCCGCGAATATCAGGAGCAGTTTTTGCAGCACCAAATCCAGGAATACCAGAAGCTGATTTGCGACGGCGCGAGCAAAGACGCCACCCGCGCGCATCGCAATCTCATCAAGACGATCGAGAAGCAGAAGGCGGCACGCGAGGAACGCTTGAAGGATTTGCTCGCTGAGGAAAAGAAAGACGACGGACTCGTCTTCAATGAACTCGGGGTCGACCACCTCTTTATCGACGAAGCGCAGTACTACAAGAACCTCGAAACTCCAACGAAAATGGAACGCGTCGCGGGCATTCAGACCGGCGGCAGCGAAAGAGCGTTCGACGTGTTCATGAAGGCACGCTTCCTGCATGAGCAACACGCCGGGCACGGCGTCACGTTCGCGACCGGCACGCCGATCTCCAACACGATGGTCGAGATGTACACGATGCAGAGGTTCCTCGATCCCGACGGGTTGCGGAGCCGTGGGCTCGATCATTTTGATGCGTGGGCCGCGACGTTTGGCGAAGTGATCGACACGATGGAAATCTCACCGGACGGCAATTCGCTTCGTCCGCGAAGTCGCTTTGCCCGCTTCACGAATCTCCCTGAACTTCAGCAGATGTTCCGCGCTTTCGCCGACGTGCAGACGGCCGAGATGCTGGATCTTCCGCGGCCGCGCCTCGAAACGGGTAAGCCCATCGTCGTCGCGTGCCCGATGTCGGAGAAGCAACATGCTCTTCAACTGACACTCGTGGAGCGCTACGAACGACTGCGGTCGCAGAAGGTGGATCCGCGAGAAGACAACGCTCTCTCAATCACGACCGATGGACGCAAACTCGCGATCGACGCCCGAATGCTCGACGGTCGGGCTCCCGATTTTGAGGGGTCCAAGGTCAATGCGCTCGTCGAGCATGCGGTCGCAAACTGGAATCGAACCGCTGCGACTCGTGGAGCGCAGATGATTTTCTGCGACATGGGCGTTCACTCGACGGCCTGGGGATATTCCGCCTACGACGACGTGATCTCGAAACTCATCGACCGCGGCGTTCCCCGCGAACAAATTGCCGCGATCGGCGATGCTGATTCCGACGCCAAGAAACAATCGCTTTTCGAGAAAGTCCGAAGCGGCCAGGTCCGGGTGCTCCTCGGCAGCACACAGAAGATGGGTACCGGAACGAACGTCCAAAAGCGTCTCGTCGCGCTCCACCACCTCGATGCTCCATGGAAGCCGGCCGAAGTCGAACAACGCGAGGGCCGCATTCTTCGCCAAGGGAACGAGAACGAAGTCGTTTCGATTTATCGGTACGTCACCGAAGGGTCGTTCGATGCCTACATGTGGCAGGCACTGGAAACCAAGGCCCGGTTCATCGCCCAGGTCATCACGGGTGAAAACGCCGCTCGAAGGGTCGAAGACATCGGCGGCCAGGAACTGTCCTACGCCGAGGTGAAGGCCATCGCTTCGGGCAACCCGGCGGTGTTGACGCTTGCCGAGGCCGATGCCGAATTGCAACGGCTGAGCGTTTTGAAAAAGAACCACATGGACGAACAGTACGTTGCGCGACGCAACGTCCGATCCTTGCCTGAAACGATTGCCAAACTGTCCGCGCGCTTGGCCAACCTCATGAAAGACATGGCCACGGTAACGGAACATGCGACCGCCCAGATCAGCATCGGCGGTCGCACGTACTCGCGCGAGGACGCAGTCGCTGCCCTCGGCAGCCAACTGGATTCGTTGCTCCGCAACATTCGCGAAGCACGCCGTGTTCCACTCGGCACGTATCGCGGGCTGCGTTTCGGCATGGCGTTGCATCCGCAATTCACCCCGGACGTGTACCTCGAAGGTGCCGCGACGCGCCAATCGATGCTCTCCCGTGAACACCAGGGACCGCGTGCCGTTCTGAACGCGGTGGAACGCCTGGCCACGGCGTATGAATCCGAATGCGACCGCGTCCGGCAGGACCTCGCCATCGCGGAGCCGCAACTTCGCGACTACCAAGCGCGTCTCGGCAAGCCCTTCCTCCACGACGCCGTTCTCTCCGAACTCGCCAGTCTCCGTGACAGGCTCAGGGCCTGCCTCTCCGGTGCGAAGACAGAGCAAGGCACCGAACCGGAGCCAACCGCGACCGAACTCGCCGAGCAGATCAAAGCGCTCAGATCCGCCCAAACGATCGACACCAAACCAGAGCGTGCCGGCAAACGTACCTCATCCGCAGAAGAGCCGGTCACCGCGCGCATCCGTCGTCAGAGAGAAGCGATGCTTGCTTCCGTTCCCTCAGTCGCCGAGTTCGCCATTCGGGCGAAGGAATAGCTATCTCACCTCACAACGGTCCGACTGCAATTCAACAGGCACGCAGCCTGAACAAACGAAACCCCGGCAGCAATGCTGCCGGGGAACGGTTCAAAAAGCCTCAAGGGCTTCAAGAGGCAAAGTTCAGGATTTCCGAGGAGGGCATCTCACTTCTTGGACGTTGCCGCCTCCTTGTTCTTCACCGCGTGAGGCGGCGAATCACGCCAGCCAAAGATCACCCACAGGAAGATCATCACGACTAACCCCACAACCAGGGCGGGAGCCACAAATCGCAGGGGATAGGCTTCGCTGGCTTCGGGCTCTGTTTGCTGTGTCACTTGCGTCCTCTAACCCCGGACCGCCGGGGACGGCTGCCTCGTATATGGAAGTCGCATAAGGCAAGCGCCCTGTCCACGATGAATGGAAACAGCGCTTGCCTCACCTGAACCTTACCCGTGGTCCGAAGGAACACCAAACGCACGATGCCATGATTCGGGGGAAAGCGCAAGGGAAAGGCGTGAAGCTCAACTGCTGCACAGGCCGATCAGGAGAAGAATGTCGCGCGTGAACTATCGTTCGTCTTTTGCCTTCTTCTTGATTTGCGCTTGGAGTTCGGTGAGCACCGCGAGGGCGTCTTTGTCGGAGGCGGTCTTCTTTCGAAAGGCGATCGTCACGAGTGCGGCGGAAGTGGTATAGCGAAACTTTGCCCCGACCGGTGCACCGCGTTTCGCCTCACCGCGCTGCTCCTTCTTCGTTTCCTGGACCAACTTCTCTGTTTGGATGGCGGTCATCTGCTTGCTCTTGATCTCGACCATCGCCTCCTGTTGGTCCTCTTTTGGAAGTTGAGCGATCGCGGTGAGGTGCCGCTTCGATATTAGGCCGGTCTTGTCTTGGCGGGCCTCACGCTGGATGAGCGGGTTGACCTTCAAGAGCGAAAGCAGCCTGGAAATCTCGCTCTCGGGTTTCCCGGTGAGTTCGGCGATCTTCTTCTGCGAGAAACCAAGGCCGTCGCGCATCTGGGCGAGGGCGTCAGCCAGGTCGTACGGATGCAAATCAGCCCGCTGCCAGTTTTCCACGACTTGCCTGACGAGAATCTCTTGGTCTTTCGGAGTCTGTACCCAACACGGGATCTCCTCCATGCCAGCGGTCGAAGCGGCCTGGAAACGGCGCTCTTGCGGTGCAAGGTACCCCTTCCGGAAACGCTGCTCGGTACCCTCCCGGAACCCTGGTGTGGGAACTTGGCGGGACTCTGGAAAGCCGCATCCCGAGTGGATTCCACGCATTTCTGGTACGGCGTGAACCGCGGTTGGGTATAGGATGATTGAAACGCTGAAGAAGAAAATCGAACCTTCCGACTCCGACATACGCGGCGGCAACTGATAAAGGGAGCGTGGTCCTCTTGCTCGGCTGGTTCAGCGACTCTCACAACATCGGCGGCCGCGTCATTCGCTTTGCCGACCTAACAAGAAGTTGAATCTCCCGCCGAGAACATCGGTGCGACTCATCGCCGACGCAGCAGATGCCGCTGGTTATGAGGTTGAGAAGAGGTCCGACACGCACGCAGTTTTCCGTCACCTTCCGGGGTCGTTGCTTCGGCAACGACAAATGGAACGACAGCAGCGACATCGCTCGCCGAAACGAACTCGGCGTAGCTAGCCTCTTCGTATTTCGCAGTGGAGTACGCCCATGATCACTCAAAAAATACTGACAATGAACAAGATGGGACGGCGGGAGGTGCTCGCAATGGTCAACAGACGCACGCTCGCGGCGGGGCTTCCGCGTAACATCTCCTGCCATACATTCCGGGCGACCGTATCACGACCTTGTGCTGAATAGCGGGACACTTGAGAAAGTCAGCACATCGCGTTGCACGAATCCATCGCAGCATCAAGCTCTACGACCGCCCGAGCGACGAGGTAAGTTTGGATCGAGGAGATCCTGATCCGACCCGGACACGCCGTCCTCCATGCGATTCGGCTGCATCTCGGCCAGCGGCCAAGGAGCCCTTTGCACATTCAGATTCGATGGATTTCGAGCCACAGGTGACGGGTTACGGCTTCGCTCTGAGCTGTTGTCGAAAATTGGCCCTCTTCACCATACTGGCGCGTAACTAAACGATCACTCATGTCTCCATGAGGATACTGTGACCCCGACACTCCTAGCAAACGACGAACTGCTGAAACGCTATTCCCAAGGGGACCGAGCAGCCTTCGAGCAACTGTATACGGCCTTTATGCCCGGTTTGCTGGCACACGCACAGACACTCACGGCCGGACGCGTGGTAGACGCCGCAACTGCGCAAGATTTGACCTCGCAGGTATTTGTGATTGCATGGGAAAAGCGGCAAACGTTTCATGGGCGTTCCGAGGGTCAATTCGCGGCCTACTTGCGTCAATGTCTCTTTCGTTATTACCTGCGCAAGAGAGGCAACCACGCGCGGTATGTTTCCTTGGATCGCCCCGAGGGAACGTGGTCAGCGCTCGCGACGTTGGCAACTAACGAAGGGACATTGCCGGATGGACTAGCGGCAGATGCGGAATTCCGCGAGTTCCTGAGTGAGGCGATGTCGCGCCTCCTGGATCGTCAGCGACGTGTATTGCAATTGCGGATTCAAGGGCACACCTACGAAGAAATCGCGGCACGCGAGAAGATTGGAGTTCCTTCGTTGAAGGCGCTTTTGCACCGGGCTCGCCGGGCGCTGCGGGAGAATCTCGGTTTCGAGGAGGACTGACGCGATGATTGACACTGACAACGAGGAATCGGGTTGGCGCGAGCATTCAGAATGGCTCAGCCGACAAATCGAGCGAAACATCGCCGAGCTAGCGATTCTCCGTATCGAACATAGCCGATTGTTGGATGCTCTCGGTTGGAACTCGCGCGACAGCACCCCGGCCGTCGAGTCGTCACGGCTGCCTGGAGCGGCGACCAGTGAGGGCTCTCACGCCGATTGGAAAATGCACTTTGATTCGTATCTCCAGGCACTTTCGGCGTTGCCCTACGAGAAAATCGACGAAAACTTTGCGCGATTGACGCGGTTGTTTCACGGCGCGTTGCCAAGCCAACGCCAAGCCATCGATGAATTGCTCGACCCGGAGACAACGAACGTACCTAGCAAACCGATTCCCTCAGGTGTCAGCAGTGAACATGTCGACCGACTAGACCAATTGGTAGATGACGAAACACTTTGTCCGATCGCGTGTGGAGGGCAGGGCTTCGTACTCAGGGTCCGCCATAGACACCTCAATCAACTTGTGGTGCTCAAACTCTTACGCACCGATACGGCGACGCATGTCCAATTGGAAGGATTTCGGAAGGAAGCCGAGATCTTAGCCAGACTCGATGACGACGAGTTCATGCGCGTTCTGGCATTTGGGAGATTTCGCGGTTACAAGGCAATCATGGTGCGCTGGATCGATGCCCCCACCCTGGAAGACGTTCTCGACGATCCGAGATGGACGCCAAGGCATTCTGCGGTAGTGATGGCCGGACTCGCGCGAATTGTAGCTAAAGCTCACAAAATTGGAGTAATTCACCGTGACCTGAAGCCAGCGAATATCTTCGTGCAACTTCCGGGCAGTCAAACGATTCCATTCGCACCGGTCGAGTCCGAATTGCAAGGCCCTCGCCAAGTGTCAATTCCGCTAATGGCCGAAGCTTCCACGGGCGACTTCCAGGGCACACCGGAGCCCTTTCCGGAAGAATTCGCCACCCTGCCCCATTTGTTCGCCACGATTGATCATCGCCGACACGCGGCGGCCAAGTATGCAGAACATTTGTTTGCTACGCCAGTCGCAACTTGGAGACTCTGTATCAGCGACTTCGGCCTAGCCATTGACTTGAGTGACCCGGAGATCACGCGATTGACACAACCTGGCGGATTCAAGGGAACGGTGGAGTATATGTCCCCCGAACAATTCTCCTCCCCGCTCAACGCAACCGGACAATCCGATCTTTGGAGTTTAGCGGTCATTTTTTATCGGATGCTCGTGAAGCAAAGCCCGTTTTACGTAGCGAACAATCCTGTAGAGACAATCAATCGCATCAATCACCTGGAACTGGGCAACTGGCGGTGGATTCGACCGCGCATCCCGCGTGATCTCGACACTATTACTCACAAATGTCTGGAGAAACTTCCGACCAATCGCTATGGCACGGTATTGGATCTTGCGGACGAGCTCGGAAGGTGGCTTTCAGGGCACCCGATTGAGGCCAAGCCGCCAGGTTTGACGGTTCGGCTTCTGAAGACGATGCAGCGGCATCCCAGGATATCCATCTCGGCGGCGTCGGGATTGCTCCTACTCTTGGGCATTGTTGTGGTTTTCTCTGTTGTCCTGAGCGTGGAGAAGCGCCACACGGAGAAACAGAAAGAGCGGGCCGAGCGATCGGAGATTCTCGTCACGCAACATCGAGATGCACTCCTCGCCGATCTCGGTACAAACCTGCGACGACTGCGCATCATGAAGCGTTATCCGGGACTGGCGCGCATCCGCCAGGATCTTGTCGCAGACGTGAGAAATCGACTTGACCAGATGCAGCTACTCGATGAGATCGATCAGCCCGTCACTCTCCTGCGCGTGAAAACACTTCTCGAAGTGGGTTCCATTGAGTACGAGACCGATCGGCCCGAGCGGGCGCACGCTTATTGGAACGAGGCGGAAAAAGAACTGAACTTCTTGGAGACAACCGAAGACGCAAGACGAACTCGGACGGTGCTCCAATGTCTTCGCGGCGACTTATGCTTGGTGAGCGAAGACTTGGCTCAAGCGGAACACGTCTTCACGGCCGCCGTCGAGGAGCGCAGCATCCTCTACGAACAAACACGGTTGGAGTCGGACTGGAAGTTGCTCGCACGAGCCCTCCGAGGACAAGGAGAATCCCGTTCTCGTTCCGGCAACGCCAAAGGCGCCATCGAGCCCTTTGAAAAAGCGCTGACGATCTGCCGTGAATTGCACGCGTCGAAAGAAGACGACGCGTCCCTGAGAGATTTGAGCGTGGCCCTGACGGGGCGAGGTGATGCTGCTAGAAAAACGCATGACCCAGCCCTCGCCAAACAGCTATTTCTTGAAGCTCGAAAAGTAGATCGCAGGCGAATCGAGAATGACGTCCACAACGTGGACGCTGTCGAGGCATTGTCGGTCAATTGCAATCGACTCGGAGATCTCGCCGAAGACGAACGCGATTTGGGGACGGCAACTGCGTGGCAGACGCTTTCCCTGGAGGCCGATTTAACTCTGCGTCAGATGGAGCCGAGCGTCCCGACGCGCTATCGCCATCTCTTGGTCTCCCGACAACGTATGCTCGTGCTCAGCTTGAAGCGAGGAGATTGGACCGGAGCCGAGCAACACGCCATCGAAGGGGCCCGCACCGCAGGCGAGGTACTGCGTCTTCCCGGACCATCCGATGTTTCCCGTCAGGCCGCCGTATTCGCCAACTACTGGCTGGGATTGAGTCAACGCTACCACGGCGACCTCGACCTAGCCCGCAAGACGCTCACGGAATCGGACCACGCTTTCCAGAACCTGCTCACGTCCCAGATCGTTGCCGAGATTCGTCACAATGTCACTCGCACCAACTTGCTAAATTCGCTGGAACTAGTTGGCGTCGAACTCGAGTTGAATAACCTCGCGGCGGCCAATCAATGGTCGCTCAAATTCGATGTTCAGTTCGCTGGGGCATCGCCGGTCGAGAAGAAAGAGTGGGAGGGTCTTGCGCAGAGAGCAGCCCGGCTCCAAGAGATCATCGCAGTTGCCCAGAAGGGGCTCAAACGCGAGACCCTGCGTGACCTGCCAGTAGAACTCGCTGTGCCACTTTATTGTCTCCATTGGAATGAATTAAATGGAAATCGCGATATTGCGGGCATGCATCAAGTGCTAAGCGACCTTCGCACGATGACGCTTGTGGTTCCAGAGCAACTTGGCCTCGTCGCACGTGTCCATGCACGAGCAGCACTGGTCCTTCGTGGTGGTCGAAAGCTGCCTGAACTCTCCATGGAGGAACGTCAAGAATTCCAGCAGCTCGTTGGAAATATCGTCGATTGCTTGCGCGCCGCGGTTCTCGCTGATCCGCAATCCCTCGGTGCACTCGTTCTCCATTCCGATTTTGACGTCGTAAGGACGACGCCGGAGTTCATGCAGTGGTGGGAACAGCACAGTCAGCGCTTCAAAATCCCTCTTGCCAAGATCGACCCGTAGTCGGTAGCGCGCCCGATTCACATACCATTGCCGAACACTCTCAACCATGTCTTTCGTCGTTTGATGTCCTGAGTCTCGCAGCCGTCTGGTTCTATTCCTTGTCAGGAACACTCGCATGCGACCCTTGCGGCCACGCCTCGAAAGGGTGTATATTCTCTCACGCTTGGAAGCCTTTAACGCACCCTCGGAAGGTCAATGGGACGAGTACTTCGTCCCAATCCGCTGGCCAATCCAGCCGGAGAGCGTGCCAGAATCCGAACGGGCCGCCGTCACTGCGTGGATCCAGCATCGACTCCTCGGGTCGCTCCAGATTGGCAACCATCAGTTCCGACTCGGGCCGGATGGGGTGCTCCAACACCATCTCACCGACCGACGCGAACAAATGATCGAGATTCGCTCACCTGCAGCAGTTTATCGCCGCTTGTGCGACGCGTTCCGGGAGCTAGGCCTGCATCCGCCAGAGTCAAGTAGCGAGCTCACCGTGCAAACAATGAACACCGGAGAGGAAACCAATCATTCGCAAGGAGCGATGTCTTTGCGAACCCGCTTTTTTCAGAGACTAGCCCAATTATTGGCACCTCACCATCTCCAGCGAACACCATCGGCCGCGACACCGAAGGACTGGATCGACCGCGGTCAGTGGTCCCCTTTATTCTCTCGCCTAAGCGAGTGGATCGATCAAGAACACCAGGCTGGCCGCTTCGTGCCTGCGGTCCGCAAGTGGTTCGATCAGATGGAAAGGGATCACACGCCTCGTTCCATCGATTCACTGGAATTACCCTATCAACGGAGCATTAAACTCCTATTCGATGGACGGCCAATAGAGGTTTCGGCCGCGTGGAACGGACGATTGCTCACACTAACGGTCATGAATGCAAAGTCAGTTGGAGTTCCAGTTCCGTTGCTACTATCAACCGAGGGCCAGCGACTGCGCGTGAGTCTAACTCCGCGAGCCGCCGATCAACACCAACTTGCCATCACTCCGCATGAAGCCAGTTTGTGCGACGTCACGTGGACTCCTTCCCCTCCTTCAAAATAATCGACAAGAAAACCCAAATCGCGCGAAACGTCTCCCCAACTCACGTCTCCTCTTTGGAGTCTTGGCTGAGTCGATGAATTTGGATTCGATCATGTTGGCTACACGAGTACGATCTTCATCGTGAGACTAGCAATAGCGATCCGATCAGGAGCTTGTTGTCGGTAAGTGTTGTCGAAATGTTTGATGAGGCATAGGGGAATTGTCGACCAACGTCTGGCGGAACGCATAGCGCCGGGCGGCGAACATGGGAGTGGGAGGGGCTCACAGTAGCGTCGAAGTCGAGTAGTTCCGGTGAAGCAATTGAGACCTGCCGAGAATTGTGCTTCGTCAAAGGAGAAAGAGCCGCTTGGACACTCGTCCCACCACGGAACCTGCGACAGACATCTTCGCGGCTTGGATGGGACCAAACGTTACTTGATCGTGGCAACCACACACAATTTGGGTCGGACTCTGCGCCAACTAATCGTAATTGGGAAACCGAGGTGCCTCCAAGGCGGTGGCGGCCTTGCCATGCTTGCGCAATAGCTGTTCAGGCGACTCGGACGAGCACCGAAAAGCAAGGTGACCCGACTCGGACCGAGCAGCACTCGGTGTCGGCGCTACGAACATTTTCCGGTTGTTCGTCTTGCGGCCTGAGGTGTCGCGTGGAACCTGGTTACTTCAACGGACTGCTAGCTACTGGAGATGTGAATTCACCGCCCTCGCCCGTCGAGAACGCCATGTTCAATGCAAATGAGTTTCTGGTTGTTCTGGCGGTCGTCGCACTTCTCTATCGGGAAACCGGCACCAATAAACGGTCAATGATCAATCCGTACCGCCGCGGGTGGGCGGTGATGGGTGGCGCAATTGTCTTCTCTGCGTCCACGCTGTTGAGCTTGGCGTGCGCACCGGATTCGTTGTCCGACTGGCTGCGCATCTTTCATGCTGCCTTCGCTGGCGAGATCAGCCCTCGCGTACGGGCGTACGTGTTCGTCGACGTGTTCGGCGTGGCAATCTGCACGATTGCCGCGTCATGCTACGTACTCTTCCCTCGTGACCCAGGGAGCTTTGTTGCAGAATCGACGCCGCAGCTTACGTTCCAGAGAATCTGCGAGTACGCGGTGTGGTGGTGGCCCTCGAAACTCGCCTATGTCCAGGTCGGCGTTGTGGACGCGAGCGGGCAGAGCATTCTCGGCGAAGCGTGGTCTGGTTCACTGACCGATCAGCTTGGGATGATTGGTGTTCACGCCATCGATGTGGAGAGCCAAAGGGTCGGGCTCGCCGAGGAGGGGGTAGCGGTTGGTCGTAACGCGGCGGCGAGAAAACGAGCCGACGGTTGCGGCCGGGAAGGTTACGACGCCAATCTGGCGATCGTGGGCAATCGCTTCGGTGGTTCCGGCGTCGCCGTGTTTGCCTTCACACTCCGTGGTCGGTTTTTCTACGTCTTTGCGCGCACGGTGAAGACCGAGTGGTTTGGGAACCTGAATTTTGCCCGCGTGTTCCAGGCTTGGATCGTTCCGGCAACGCGCAAGGTCCTGGCCAAGATTGAAGCGATTACGTGACCCAGTGAAGGTAACAAACCAGGACGGTGGTGACCGACCTCTCCGCTAACCGGCGAAATTGCGGAACGGACGCTGTTCCCCGATCGCTTCGAGGAGCCGCTGGCGTCGGTAAGACCATCGGACTACCAGTGTGAGACCCGTTCCATGATGGCATTGCGATTTCTCTGGAAGGCGGCGGTCCCTGGCCTAACTCTAACGGTCATCACGACGGTTCTCACGGCACTGCGCAACAACTACACGCTCGTTATCCTCTTGATCGGCATGCCCCTTACCGCAATATGGGTATTCCTCACGATCACCGGCGGAAATCCATACCTGCCACAGAAGCCAGCGAAGGAAGCGGAAACCCAGTCATCCTTCGCGATGCCGCGCATCATCGCCTATACCCTTATCTGGTTCGCATCCCTCGGCGCTCTCCTGCTGTTGGTCTGTGTCGATCCGAATTCTTCAGAAAAGAAAACACCAGGGGCAGTTCCAAAATCGTCGGAGAAAGCGGAGGGAAAGCCGGATCTCTGGGTGCGTACGGGGGAGTGGGAATTGGTGGGTGAACTCGCTGCCATTCTGGGTTTTGTCAGCACAGTTGTTGTCATTATTTACGCCAACGGATACCAGAGCTTCGTCCGGGCGGAGGCGTCCCGCGCGGTTCGGCGTGAGTACGCGAAGAACCAGAAACTCATCAAGTTTGACTACCCACCATCCGTCATGGCGTCCGAACTCCACGGCCAAGACAAGGATGTCAGCCCGGAACATGCGTGGCGGATTGCCGCCGACATCCTCCGCCACATCCATGAGAGTGTGCGCAGGGTGTCACAGGAACGCGCCGCCGCCGAACAGGAGAGGCAACGCGTCGCGGAAACCGAACGCAAGACGGAGGAATCCGCCCGTGAGGAGAAGGCCAAAGTACTCCCTCACTTCACACCACCTAACGAACCCGAACCCGAACCCATCCGGGCGGCGCCTGCCGCTGCCGACACCGCCGAGTCGAGACAACAATTTCAAAGGCGTCGCTCCGCCATCCAAAAGGCCGCGCGGGACATGGATCTACCACCCGAAATCCTCCACGCAGAGTTGGAACGTCTCGACGAGGAGTTCCGCAAACAATTCGGAGACTCGCAATGAACGATGGGCTGATCCCGTTCGTCGTCTCGCCGGGCAAGATCATCGCGGACACACCGCTGTCGCTCCGCCTCAACGAAGAGCACTTGGCCCGTCACCTTTTCGTTGCCGGGGGCACCGGTGGCGGAAAATCGGTCTTCACGCGCATTCTCTGCCGCCACCTCGCCGCGCAAGGACGAGGATTCACCGTCATCGACCCGCACGGCACGACCGTCCGCGGCATCGCCCAGGACCTCGCGGTGCGCGGGACTGATCCCTCACTCGTCCACTGGCTACACCCAACGGCCAGGAGTTGCTTCTCGCTCGATATCTTCGCTGCAGCACCCAAGGGAGTCACGCAGTTCGAGTACGAGTGCTGGCTGACGGCCACCATCGACCGAGCGTTCTCCGCATTCGAGCGCAATGTCGCGCTCACCGATCAGGAGATGATGAAGCGCCTTAAGCGGTGGTTCCGGAACATCGGATACGTCTGTGGCTTCGACGTGGACGGGCGGCATGCGGGGATGGACAAGGCGCTCGCCATGATTGATCCGGACAACCCCGTGTTTGAAGAAGTCTTAGGCCGGGTCGGCCCGCGGATCTTCAGCGACCTCGGCCGCGAGATCATGCGTGACTTCGGCAACCTGCGCGCCACCAAGAACGCTCGGCAACGGGAGCAGTGGGTTGAATCCCTCATCAATTTGCTCGTGACCGTGCTGAAACCCCTCATGCGCGCCGTGTTCGGCCAGAACGCCCCGTCCATCAGCCAGCGGGAGGTCATCCTCAACCGCCACATGCAACTCGTGAACATGAAGGCCCCGAACTTCTCCCGCGAGCAGGGGAATGTTCTCGGCGGGACGCTCATCAACTTCCTCATCCACACCGCGGAGACGATTGCCGACGAGCGTGCCGAAGAGGACCGTGTCCCCCACTATCTCATCATCGAAGAGGCGGAAAACTACATAGGACAGGATTTGTCTGACGGATTAGGAGAATTGAGAAAATGCAAGCTCTCCATCGTGCTTGTCTTTCAGAATCTCGGATGCTTGCGGCGCGGCAACATCGACTTGGTGTCGAAGGTCGTGTCCCAGTGCGGGCTCCAGATCACGTTCCAGCAAGGCGATCCAGAAGACATCGAATTCTTCGGTAAGTCCTACGGGTATGGCACGCTCGACTTCACGCCGTTCAAGGACAAGAGGATCGTCCCGGCCGGGTACGACTACGTGCTCCTGCCGAGCATTTCGAAAGGTTCCACGCAATCCGTCACGGACGCCAGCACGGAGACGCACACAAAGGCCCGATCGCGCGCGGCTGGCATGACAGAATCGCAGACGATCAACTCCGCCGTCTCTGCAGCACTCTCCTTTTCGCACACCGAGGCTAAGGCGCTCGGTAGGTCATTCACCAAATCCAATGCGGAAGGCATTGGCTTCAACCGTTCGGAAGGCGGGAGTGAAAGCCAGACCAACACCAACACCAACGCCACGGGCCAGACGCACTCGGACACGACAAACGCCGCACGCGGCCTGACAGGAAGCGCCGGGGAGGCCGTGAAAAACTTTGACTATGCGAATCGGACACGGACGGCGAACGCTGGATGGTCGGATACGCACGGCAAGGGGAGTTCGGACGGCACGATGCAAACAGCGACGCAAGGCCAGAGCAAGGGCAAGACCGTCCAGCACAACGAGGGCAGGACCGTCACCCTGACCGATACGGAGGGTCGTGGCGTGTCGCGCGTGACCACCAAGTCCGACGCTGTCGGATTGATGTTTGGTGCGTCGAAGGGAATCGGCACGGGCAAGGCGCGGATGCAATCCGAGGCCGAGGCCGAGTCGAAGGCGACTGCCAAAAGCCACTCCATTGGCACAACGGACTCGGTCAACACCGGGCTCTCCGTCGCCCCGCTCGCGAAGCATGAGGTGGAAATTTACGACACCGCGAACCTCAAGCGCTCCGTCCCGGACCAACTCGCGGAGTTCATGAAGATCGTCGCATCGCTGCCGGATCGGGTCGTCTTCGTGAAATGCAAGGGAATGGACCGCCCGTTCCTCCTGCGCGTTCACGACCTGACAGACCCCTACGACGACGCCGTCGCCGCGGGGAAGATGGAGTTCGTTCCGCTTACGCGCGCGTGGCGGGACCGCGAACTGGACCTGTACATCGCCCGCGTCGTCGCCGCGCACCCTTACAACTTCGTCCCGTCGCAGGTGCCGTTCGACGTTCCCGCGGCTCTACCAAACTCCGTGCCGCTCCTGACCGAGCGCGAGCGAGACGAGGAGATGATCGCGTAATCCGAGGAAAATTGTCTTGACAGAACCCCGCATAGGCGCGTAACAATGGTATATCACTCGCCTCACGGCGAGTGCCTCCGGACGGACGGGTACGGACCAGCGCTTCGAGCGCTCGCAGACCCCAACGACGGTTGTACCACAATCGCGGCCTCGCGATTCTCAAGACCCAAGTCCTCGCCAACTTTACGCGAGTGCTTGGGCTTCTTGTTTATCCGGTGAGGTCGTCATGCAGATCACTCCGCGCGTCATCTCGATCCTCGAATTCGTCGCTGTCTGCTACACCGCAACGCGCGAAATGATCCAGCGCGCTTGTCTGAGCGAGACCGATCCGAAGGGCCGGATCGCGCGCAAGCTCCTCAACGCGATGCACGCCGAAAGTCTTCTCAACAAGACGCAGCAACTCGTGTGCAACCCGAACTGGGGCGCACCCGCTCCCGTCTACTACCCGTCGCGCAAGGGATGCGAACTCCTCGCAGTCGAAACGGGCGACGACAAATGGATGAACACCTGTTGTCTGTGCCCGAACTGGCAGCATCTCCACCATTGGGTGAATGTTGCCAAGTTCCACTTTGCGCTGCTTGAGGCCGTTAAACTCGTTCCATCCGTGAAGATCGACGGCTGGCTCAGCGAGTGGGACATCGCCAACCCCGCCGAGAAGGAACCACACCTGCGCTACCGGCTCTTCACCGAGATCCGGAAGGAACCGCGTCTCGTATGCGCCCCGGACGCCGCGTTCCTTCTTCGAGTAGGGAGTCTCGCGAAGGTTTTCTACGTCGAAATCGACCGTGCCACGACATCGATCAACGCCATCGCCGCGAGCAAAACCGGCGGATTCGCCGAGATGGCGAGACAGCTTTTGCATAAGCGCCACTACCCAAAGACGACCTTCGACACTTTCAGCGTCTTGCAAATCACGACGAGCCCGAACCGGCGAGACGCCCTTGTCCGAGCGATCAAGACAAAGCCGGGCGCGGAAATATGGAGATTCATCGCCTGGCCGGAGATCACACGGGAGTCGTTAATCCACGGAGACATCGTGTACGACTGCCAGAACGAAAAGCCGCGGGCGCTGGTCAAGAAGGCGTCCGCAGGGGAGTCCGGAACGGGTCCGGCAGGACCCA
>DATANR010000461.1:0-37070 GCA_036266155.1 Gemmataceae bacterium
TCTCCCCCTAACCCCCTCTCCGAAGCGGAGAGGGGGAACAAGTCATTTACCGCAACCAACGAATCCGGTCCCAATCGACGGTCTGCGACGCGACATGGCGGCCCGCCAGGTCCCAATGCGACGGCCGACTCGGCTGGTGCAGCAAAAACGGCTTCCCCAAGAAATTTCGCTCGGGAACGCCCGGGATTTGCCACGTGCGGCTGTCATCCGAGTTTGCCGAGTTGTCGCCGAGCATGAAATATTCATCAGCACCCAATTGAAAGGGTGCATGATCCGCGTGGCGATCGCTCGGTCGATAGTAAATGTCGCGATAAAGTTTGATGTGCCGAAACGTAATCGTGGCGCCCTCGGCTCCCAGCCGGAACGGGTTGGTGACATCGGGCCGCTTCGCCGCAAGCGGCAAATCGAATGAGAAGTATTCGTGCCGGTCGACCGCGAGCGAGACGCGGCGATCGATGAACGCCATCTCAACGCGGTACTTCTTGCCAGGCTGAAGCGGTTTCTGGTTCGCGGTCGCGACAAGCCCGCGGCCCGGCAGCAACAGCTTGCTCTCGCCGAACTCGCCGCCGACAACCAGTTCGGCCGTCGCTTCGTCCGCGCCGTCGGTCAGCTTGAGCACAACCGCGCCGGCCCCGGCTTGAACCTCGACTTCGCAATCGACGAGAAAATCGTGCACGGCGTAATCGTGGCTCGGCGACGTGTGCCCGTTGTATTCAAAACTGTCGCGAATCACCTCGGCGGTGGATGAGTCCGTTCCGACGTGCCAGTAGGCTGCGAGCCGAGGGCCGGTCGAACCTTCCGCGTTGATCGACACGTTGTTGCCGTCGACGGCGAGCCACGCGGGGTAGGGCAGCGGAGTCGCCGATGCCAGCACCGGCGTGGTCCCGTCGGCAAGCCAGCGGCGCGACCAGCCGCCGGGCGGGGCGAAGTCGCCGTCAAAGACCGGCACGCGACATTCGCGTGCTTCGGCGAGCGTCTTGCGACTGAGTTGCCCGTCGATCCAGACGTCGCCGTCGATGAGTTGGATCTTTTCAGAGGGTAGGGCGACGATCCGTTTCACGTAAGGCTTCGACTTATCCGATGGGCAAATGAAAACAGCCACTTCCCAGCGTCGTGGTGAGCGCAATCGAAAGACGTTCTTGTCGACGAGCAGTCGGTCGCCCGAGATGTCCGCGGCGGTTGCGATGGCGAGGCCGGTGGCGCCACAGTTCGAGCAGTTCACGTCCGGGTATTCGGGCCGCTTGTTGCCCGGCTCGCCGACGCGAACCGGGTAACCGCAGCGCGGGCAGGCCATCGCCTTGTGGTTGCCGTAGAAGGTTGGCGCCATGCTGCCGGTCGGCACGCCGAATGGCTCGACGGTGACCGTTCGCAGAAAGAGAATGGCCGCGATGAACAGGACGAGGCTTTCAACGAGCCGGCGACGGGAACTGGTCGGAAGCGTGATGGTCGCAGGCGGGGCCTGCTGAACGACGGGCTGTTCGGCGACGACACCGGCCCCGTTATAGATCAGGACCGGCAGGGTCGGGGGTTCGGAAGTAGCGGGGGTATCGGTCACGGCATATAGGACCTTTGCGTCCTATAGGACTCACAGGTCCTATGAGGTCAGTCATCCGACTCCAACACCGCCAGGAACGCTTCCTGCGGAATCTCGACCTGGCCGACCTGTTTCATACGCTTCTTGCCGGCCGCTTGTTTGGCCCAGAGCTTGCGCTTGCGGGTGATGTCGCCGCCATAGCACTTCGCGGTCACGTTCTTGCGCATGGCCGCGATGGTTTCGCGGGCGATGACGCGTGTGCCGACAGCCGCTTGCAGGGCGACCTCGAACATGTGGCGATCGATCTCCTTGCGGAGCTTTGTCAACAGTGCCCGGCCGCGGCGATCGGCCTGGCTGCGATGGACGATGACCGAAAGCGCGTCGACGCGGTTGTGGTGAACCAGGATGTCAAGCCTGACAAGGTCCGCTGCCCGGAATTCGCGGAACTCGTAATCCATCGTCCCGTATCCGTGCGTGAACGACTTCAATTTGTCGTACATGTCGTAAATCACGTCCGCGAGCGGCAAGTCATAAACGATGATCGCGCGTTCCGGACTCAGGTACTCGGTCTTGATGTACTCGCCGCGGCGCTCGGCCGCGAGTTGCATGATGTCGCCAATGTGCTTCGAGGGCAAGAGGAAGCTGATGCGCACGATCGGTTCGCGGAACTCTTCTACCTGCCCGCCGTCCGGCACGTCCGCCGGGCTATTGACGGTGACGACGGTCCCATCTTTCTTCAGCACCTGATAGGTCACGTTCGGGGCCGTGTGGACGAGATCGAGATCGGAATCGCGTTCAAGCCGCTGGCCGATGATCTCGCGGTGGAGCATCCCCAGGAAGCCGCATCGGAAGCCAAAACCGAGGCCTTCGGAAACTTCGGGCACAAAGGTAAAACTGCTGTCGTTCAGCTTGAGCTTGCCGAGTGCTTCGCGTAAGTCCTCGAAATCTTGATTGTTGGTCGGGTAGAGACCCGAATAAACCATCGGCTGCGGTTCCTTGTAGCCCGGCAGGGCCGCCGCCGTCGGGTTCGTCGCATCGGTGACGGTGTCGCCGATGTGAACGTCTTGAATGTTCTTGAGTTGAGCGGTGAAGTAGCCGACCTGGCCGGTCGTCAACTCCGGGCACTGCACCATGCCCGGGCGGAACTGGCCAATTTCAAGGACCGTGTAATCAGTGTTGCCGCGCATCAGCTTGATCTTCTGCCCGACTTTGAACGACCCCTCCATCAGCCGCACGTAAACGACGACGCCCTTATAGGTGTCGAAGTGGCAGTTGTAGATCAAGGCCTTGAGCGGGGCATTCGGATCGCCGGGCGGCGCCGGGATACGCTCGATGATGGCGCCCAGCACATCCGGAACACCGAGACCGGTCTTGCCGCTGGCCCGCAGACATTCCTCCGGCTTGACGCCGATGGCCTGCTCCATCTCCGCCATGACTGCTTCGGGGCGAGCCGTCGGCATGTCGATCTTGTTGAGCACCGGAACGATCGTCAGGTCGTTTTCGATGGCTAAATACGCATTCGCAACCGTCTGCGCCTGCACCCCCTGGAAAGCGTCGACGAGAAGGATGGCCCCTTCGCACGCAGCCAGCGAGCGCGAGACTTCGTAACCGAAGTCGACGTGGCCCGGCGTGTCGATCAGGTTGAGTTCGTAGGTCTGCCCGTCGGTGTGCTTGTGGTAGATCGTGACCGGGTGCATCTGGATGGTGATGCCCCGTTCGCGTTCCAGGTCCATGTCGTCCAGGAGTTGGTTACGAAAATCCCGTTGGGAAATCGTACCCGTCTGGAGCAGGAACTGGTCGGCGAGGGTGGACTTCCCGTGATCGATATGGGCGATGATCGAGAAGTTTCGGATGAGGCTCGGCGCGGGCATCGATTCTCGCGTCGGGTCAGGACGGCTTCAAAATACAATTGTAGCGTCAAAGTCCACGAAAGCCCACGGACGTACATCCGTGGGCTTTGGGCCTATGATAACTTCATTGATTCACTCGGGGAACCCCTACATGCGCGTCGCACTGTTTGCATCGCTTTTCCTCGCAATCCCGGCAATGGCCGCGGACGAAGTCAAGCTCGAAACCGTTTCCATCGACGGACTCCTTAAGGCCGTCGCGGCCCACAAGGGCAAAGTCGTCGTCGTCGACGTCTGGGCCAACTTCTGTGTGCCGTGCAAGGAAAAGTTTCCGCACATGGTGAAGTTGTCCAACGATTACAAGGACAAGGGCGTCGTCTTCATCTCCGTGACCATCGACGAGCCCGAAGACAAGGGCAAGGCCCTGGAGTTCTTGAAGAAGAACAACGCGTGGTTTCAGAACTTTTACCTGGAAGACAAGGACAAGAACGAAAAGCCCGGCGACGCCAAGTTCTACCACTCGGCCCCGCCGATCGTGCATGTGTGGGATCAGTCGGGCAAGAAGGTCAAGGAATACGAAGGGAAGAAGCAGGCAGGCGAATTGGATGGGTTGCTCGAAGAGTTGACGAAGAAGAAATAAACTCCCGAAAAGCCCAGGGCCGTACGGCCCTGGGCTTTGAATTGCTCAATCCTTCAGCCAATAGCGCACGATGCAATAAAGCGCGTTAAACGCATCCTTGAGCCCAATCTTCTTGCCTTCCTCGTAAGTGCGCCCCGAGTAGCTGATCGGGATTTCGTAGACACGCCAAGATGGGTTGCGTTTCTTCGCCACCTTGGCCGTCACTTCGGGTTCGAAGCCGAAGCGATTCGACTTCAGGTTAATCCCTTGAATCACTTCGCGGCGGAAGACCTTGTAGCAGGTCTCCATGTCCGTCAGGTTCAAGTTCGTGAAGAAATTCGACAGGTGCGTGAGGCCCTTGTTCGCAATCGAGTGCCAGTAATACAGCACGCGATGACTGTCGCCGATGAAGCGCGAACCGAACACGACGTCGGCCTTGCCTTCGAGAATTGGCTGCAACAGCCGCGGATACTCGGCGGGATCGTATTCCAGATCCGCGTCCTGCACGATGACGACGTCGCCGGTCGCGTGCTTGAAGCCGGTCCGCAGGCCGGCGCCCTTGCCCTGGTTGACTTCGTGGTAAACGATCCGGCAGTCAGGCAGCTTGCTGATTTCCTCATCGAGGATCTTGCGTGTCCCGTCCTTGGAGCAATCGTCGACGAGGATGATTTCCTTCGGGATCGGCACCTCGCGCACGCGGCGGACGATCTCGCGGATCCAGCGCTCCTCGTTGTAGACCGGAATCACCACCGACAGCTTAAACTCTTCCGGAATGGCGTAGATGCCAATCTGGCGACACGCTGCCTCGCCAAGCAGGGCATGCAGCACTTCGATCCGCTTTTTAGGATCGCGCGCGACGGCGGCGAGTTGGGTGTCGAAATCGGCAGCAGTTCCGGCGTCGGCCATCGGCGGGGCGTCCAGTAAGAGCTTCATTCGGGCGCTTTGGGTAAGGTAGCGGGTCCGGGCCGGGGCGTCCGGCAAGCTTCTATATCGACCGGCGCGTGGCCTGTCACCAGCAACCGAATCGGATCGGGTCAATTTGTACTGATGGTCATTTAGTTGTCAAATTCGATGGCAAATCGGCTGCGACGTTGACCACTTTTTAGGGGGGTCCCTTGCGCCACTTTTTCGGGGCTGCGTTTTGCCGCAACCATCTATCATAAAACGGTTTGTATCCGTTTGTTCAATCAAAGAGCGCCAACCCCATGAATCCCTGGCGCTCTTCGTGGCGCTCTTTGATTGGCGCCCTTAGGAAGTTGAGTGCGCAACACAACCCGGGAATCAATGGACGCGTGCCGGTGGCGATGCCGATGAGGTCTGTAACGAATGGGAGGCCGCCGGTGGGACCGCAATTCGCGATCTTCTGCATTGCGCTGGCTGCCGCGCCGCATCGTCCGATGGACGTGTCCTGGACGGCAGGCGTTCCGTTGTGGACGGCGCTGTCGCCGGCCGGGCAGGTCATCGACGCCGGCGCGTTTGCCGATTGGTCGAGTTCGTCGGCAGCGCGCCTTGGCTCGCTGCCGCTCCTAAGTCGTCCCGCTCCCGAACCATTGCCTCGGCCTCACGAGTTGCCGGGCGGTCTTGAGGTAGTTGCTGGCCCCACGTTGCCGCCGCAAACTTCTGCGACGGAACCGAATCTATCGACTGTCACCCCGACCTCTGTGCCATCACCGCAGCTCAAAATCTCATCGCCGACGCCGCCGGGCCTCACGCTGCGCCCGGAACCGCAGAGCCCGCCCATCGCGACGCAAGCGACCAATTGGCGGCCACCGACGTTTGCGATGGATCGCCAGTCGTCAGCCGCACCGGTGATGCCCGTTGCCGATGCCATTCCGGCCGCTCGACTCGTCATGCCGAAGCCCTGAGTCCTTCACTGGTTGAACTGCGGCGGTGGGCCCGAAGGCACTCCGGGCGGCGGCGCAGGCGGCAAACGGTCCGGCAGTTTCCAGGCACCGCCAGGCATCTTCCAAACGACGACCGCGCCATCGCCCCCGGCCGTGAGCACCGACTGCCCATCGGATGCGAAGTCGACGGTGAAGGCGACTCTGCCGGGATGCGCGGTCACTTCGAACGCTTCACGCCACGTACTCTTGTCCCAGATTTTCACCAGACCGCTCGCCTGCGATGTTATTCCCACGCGCTTGCCGTCGGATGAAAGTGCAAGTCCGCGTGCATCCGTGCCGGCAACGAGCGCTCTTACTTCCTTTTTCTTTTTGATGTCGAACACGCGAATGGCGGTGTCGCCGATCTGGGTGGCGATGAGCAGGCCGTCCGCCGCGAACGCCACACCCCATGCTGGACCGTCGGTGTCCGGCAAACGAAACAGTTCATCGCCCTTCGAAGTGTTCCAAACGCGTAGCTGGCCCGACTTGAGGTCGCTCCACATGCCCGCGGCCGTGGCGACCATCGTCCCATCCGGCGACACCGCGAGACCATAGATCGCCCGGTCCGCCGCAACGATCGCGATGCCCGGTTCGCCGATCTTGGCGTTCCATCCGCGAACCGTGCCATCCTCGCCGGAGGTATACAAGCGCATCCCGTCCGGCGACCATGCAAGATTGCGGACCAACCCCTTGTGAGCCGGAATTACGAGTCCGCGTGCCGACTTGGCCACATCCCAAAGGATGACGGACCCATCCGCACAGCCGGCTGCAAACAGGCTTCCGTCAGGATTGAATCGGCCGCATGTGAGTCCCCCCGGCGCGGGAACAACCGCCATCGGACGAATGCCGTGGAAGTCGTACAGCGAAATCTCTCCGGGCTCCATTCCAGCGCCGCCAACGGCAATCAGTCGCGTTCCATCCGCCGTGAACTGAACGGCCTCGATGAAGTGCCTGGGGCCCGCCAGATCGGCGAGCGCCGCCTTCGACTCCAGGTCCCAGTAATGAATCTCGCTGGACGGCCGCGCGGTTGTTGTCGATGTCTTGCCGCCGGCCGGCTGCGTCGTGACGTTCACGTGCCACGGGCCACGCGGTCCAGGTTCCCAGCGCAGGCCGGCACTCGCCAGCCAGGGACCATTGTGGGCAATACCGCCAACGCTCACGAGCGTCTTGCCATCCGGCGAAAATGCCACGTCGCTGATCAATCCGGAATGGTTTGGAAACTTGGTGGTGATCTCGTGGCTATCGATGTTCCAGATTGCCGCGTGTCCGCGATCGGTGCCGATGTTCAGCGCAAGCGCTAATGTCTTGCCGTCAGGCGCAAGCCGGATTCGCCGCACCGACCAGGCGCTCACGGGTTTCCCGTCAATGGCCTGTCCAGTTGCTGGGTCCCACCACTGCAGTCGGCCGTCGAATCCTCCGGAGTAAAGCTGTTTCCCGTCCTTGGAAAAAGCAACGCACGCAACGGCCGCGGCATGCATTCGGAGCACGTGCTCCTCAGCGCCTGACGCCATGTCCCATGTGCGAACGGTGTGATCCTGACTCGCCGTCGCGATCCGCTTGTTGTCCGGCGACACCGCGACGTCGTAGATCATTTGCTCGTGAGCCGCGAGCGCGTGCACGGTCTTCCAGGTCGCTGTGTCCCAGACGTACAACTCGCCAGGCACGGCCTCCGAATAATTGCCGCCGCCCGAGACGAGCCGTGTGCCATCGGGACTGAAGGCTAATCCATAGACGCGAAACGCCGGGCCCTTGAGCTTTCTCACCAGCTTGTTGGTCTTCAAGTTCCAAATGTGAATGTCGGTCCCGGTGAAGTGGCCGGTGGCGAACAGCGAGCCATCCGGCGAAACGGCGGCGGCGGTGGCGCTCCTGAAGTCCCCGGTTAGCTGCGTCACGTTGCCCGGCATGCCATCTCGAATTCGTAGCACCTTGTCATCGCCGCCGGTAATCAAGGTCTTGCCGTCCGGTGAAACGCGCGCGAACCACGCCTGCTTCGATTCATCGAGCAACTTGGCGGCATAGATCAGCGGTTCGCCGCGGCTGCCGTTCCATCGGCGGCCATTGCCATCGGCGGCCGCGGTCACCAGGAATTCGCCGCGACTCGAGCTTGCAAGTCCGAGGATCGGAGACTCATGCGCGGCGAATTTGCGAATGGGGGCAAGCGTTGGCCAATCCCACGCGCGCACCGTGCCGTCGCCACAAGCGACGGAAATTACACGCGCATCTGAAGAAATCGCCACGCGCGAGATTCCGACACCGGTATCGTGAAGTCGCTCGAACGTGGTCTCCGCGTGATGGCGCGACACCGCGAGCACGCGGCCGTAGCCAAAATCTTCTGGCCGTTGCGTACCGGCCTTTGGATCACCCGCGATCGCGAACAACAAGCCATCCGTGGTTCCCGCAAAGCCCGTGATGCGCGCGAATTGATCGTTGTCAAGGTGCTGCATCACGCGTGGAGTTCCACGGATGTCCCACCAATAGGCATGAGCCCCGGCCGCGGTGAGCAGTGAATCGTCGCCGAGAAATTGCACGGCCACCGCCGGGCTGTCGACATTCACCAGCTTGATCGTTCCCTCAGATAACTCATGTACGCGCACGTCGTTGTCGGTGCTCGCCGTGGCGGCACGCTTGCCATTCGACGAAAGCGCAACTCGCCGCACAGGGCCCGGATGGTCCGAAAGCGTGTTGAGCAATTCATGTGTCGCCGCATTCCAAATCTTGGCGATTCGATCGCTGCCACCGGAAATGAGTTTTGACCCATCGGCGCTGAAGGCCAGATCTTCCACGCCGAATTGATGCGCCGACCACGTCGCGGACTCAATGCCAGTTGACGCGTCATAGAGGTGAATCGATCCGTCCGATCCGCCGACAGCCACGAGTTTGCCGTCCGGAGAAACGGCAACAGTTCGCAAGGGGACGCGCGCGGCATACACCACTTCGGGTGCCGACGTTTTGGCCGCCGTAGACCATACACGAACCGTGCCGTCAGTGCCGCCGGCCGCAATCGACCGACCATCCGGCGCGACCGCGACGGCGGACACGCTGTCGATTCCCGCATTCAGCACCGCACGCGTTTGCCATTCGAACGCATCGATCACGTGAATTCGGCCATTGCCGAGTCCGGTTACAAGGAACGTGCCCTTCGGCGACGCAGCAAGACTTTGAATGCCGTCTGGGAACGGGCCGAATGTGCGCGTGACTTCGCCGTCCGCGAGATTCCACACGGCCAGTCTGCCGTCGTCGCCGACTGATGCAAGCAAAGTTTGTGATAGGTAGGCGATCGAGCGGACAGCTCGTGTATGCTGCCGGAGTTCCTTGACGGCATCGCTGGTCACCGACCAACATCGGACAGAGAAGTCCGATCCTCCGCTTGCGATCTCCTCGCCGTTTGGGCTAAACGACAGCGCTCGCACGCTTGCGGTATGGCCCTTGCGCTCGCCCGTCTGTTTCCCCGATTCCACATCCCACAACCTCACGATCTTGTCGAAACCGCCGGTCACGATGGTCTTTCCATCCGGAGAAATGGCGACCGCAAAGACGCCGCCAGATTGCGCCAACACGTGAATTGACCTCCGCGTGGCGACGTCCCAGACGATCGCCTTGTTGTCGCCACCGGCGCTCGCCAACCGTTTGCCGTCCTTGGACCAGGCGAGCGCGTAAACGATATCCGCGTGGTCCGCGAGTCGACCGACGATGCTATGGTCGGCGACGTTCCATAACGTGATCGCTCCCCCTTCGTCGGCAACCGCCAATTGCTTTCCGTCCGGAGAATACGCAAGCGCGCGTATGACCTTCGCCGTGCCATCCGTCGGTTGCAGAAGTCCTGGTATCGCGTCGAACCGCAGCGCCTCCGTCGGTTCCTTTGGCTGCGCGATCAGTGACGCCGCGAAGACGAGGCTAGCGATTCCAGTGTGCCGAAACACGGCGTGCCTCCGAACGTGTGAGTTCCCAATCGCGTACTAGCGGGCTGGCGCGAAGCGTTGGATGATGGCCTTTGCCGTCTTCAGTCCGTCGACGGCCGCGCTCACAATGCCGCCGGCATAGCCGGCGCCTTCGCCAACGGGATAGAGTCCGACAATCGGCGACTCACGCGTGTGGTCATCGCGCACAATGCGCACGGGTGAGCTGCCACGCGATTCCGGGCCGACGAGCACACCGTCGCGCAGAAACCGGCCCCGCCACGCGCGGTCCATGCCGGGTAATCCAGTGTTGAGCGCCCGCGCAATAAACGGTGGCAATACCTCGTGCAAGTCCGCCGTCACGCCGCCGCGTGGGTAGCTAAACGCTGGCGTCGTGGTACTGACGGCGCCATTCAAGAAGTCCGGCGCGCGCTGAACGGGACACCGGTAATCCCCGCGGCCAAGTTCAAATGCCCTTTGTTCAACATCGGCCTGTACGCGCATACCGGCCAGCGGATCGTCGCTCCCAAATTCGCTCACCGGCAATGTGACGACCAGGCCGCTGTTCGCGTAGGGCGAGTCGCGCTTCGACAGGCTCATCCCGTTCGTACAGAAATAGCCGGCTTCGGAAACACTGGGAATGATGTGCCCGCCGGCACACATGCAGAAGGTGAATACGTCGGCTGAACCGTGGGCGATGAGAGAGTAGTCGGCGTTGCCGAGTTGATCTTCATGCGAACGCGGGCCGTACTGAACTCGGTTGACGAGCGCTTGCGGATGTTCAATGCGCACGCCCATCTGAAAGGGTTTTGGCACAATCGGCACGCCACGACGGACGAGCATGGCAATCGTGTCGCGTGCGCTGTGGCCCGTCGCCAGGACGGCCACGTCGGCTCGTACTTCGCGCGATGAAGTACCAAGCGCAACCAGTCGGCCGTCCTTCAAGACCAAGTCTTCAACGCGCGACTGAAAGCGGACCTCGCCGCCGAGGGCCTGAATGCGTCGACGCAGCGCTTTGACGACGGCCGGCAAGCGGTTCGACCCAAGATGCGGACGATGGTAGTAAAGGATGCTCGGCTTGCCGGGCTGTTGGCCCTTGTTCTCGGCAAAGATCTCGAGGACACGAATCACGTCGGGCCCAGTGCCACGACACGTGAGTTTGCCATCGCTAAACGTACCAGCGCCGCCTTCGCCAAAAAGATAGTTGCTTTCCGGCTCGAATTTGCCACCCTCGTCAAAAGCCTTGACGTCGCGAATACGCTGCGTGACCGGCGTGCCGCGTTCGAGCAACACGGGGCGATAACCGTGTTCGGCCAGAACGACCGCCGCAATCAGCCCGGCCGGCCCAGAACCGATGACAACGGGCCGATGGCGCATGGGCTCAAGGCCGGGCGCCGGCATCTCGAATGGCGGCTCGCGATAGGCTTCCACTGGCGGTGACGAATAGGCTGCGCGTTTCAAGATGCGTGGCTCGTCTTCCTCGGGAACCAGGATCTCCGCGTTGTAGACGAAGCGGAGATCATGCTTATCCCGCAAATCGAGCGACTTGCGAAGAATACGCCAGCCGCGTAGTTCGCCGACCGAAACGCCGACTGCGCGCGCAAGTCGGTCCGGCAACGCGGACTCAGGAGTGTCGACAGAAAGTCGCAGATTCGATACGCGCAGCGGCATGACTTGATTTTAGCCGTTGCTCAACGATCCTTGATCTGATCCGGACGAAACTCGACGCCGATCACGGCTGTCGCGGAAACTTCGACGTCTTTGCCGTCTTCCGTCTTCGCCTTCATCATGCCGCGGCGGAGCTGCACGCGCCAAAGCAACGGTGAATTGTCGCCATTCAGTCCCTTTAGCGTGTTGACGATCAAGCGGTCGCCAGCAGTCCGCATACCTTCAGGCGCCACAAACACCCAGGTTTCCTGTTCCTGACCCGGACCGAGCGGTTCCTTCGGATACTGATAACCGGTCACGTAGTTGTCCTTGGCATCCGCGTCGAGCGGCCACGGGAACGGTCCGTAAAAAAACTCGCGACGAATCTGAAGAGCTGTATATGGCAACGGCTGATCGCGGTCGAACGCCCGATTGAATGCAAGGTCGTTTGGAAAGAACGTCGTGTCTGTGGAAACGTTTTTGACCTTGATCGCCATGACGAGCCCAGTGCTCGCTTTGCTGACGAGGTCATCTTGGCTCGCTCGTTCGCGCGTCGTTTCAAATACTTGCTTTGTCACAGTCGTCGGCCGCACTTGAATGTCGCCGACTGTGATCTCTTCACCCAGCTTCACACGCAGATCGGCCGGCACGTCGCCCTTCGGGTCAGGCATGCCCTTGAACGAGAGCGATTTGCGATTGGCCTTTTCATATTGCCCGTAGAAGTCTGGGATTGCTTTGAATGGATGGTCGCCCTTGCTGTCGCCGCCCGTGAAGTAGAAGAAGCCAAGCACGCCGGCCACAATCGTGATGAGCGCTGAATAAGCGAGCAGGATCCACGCGAAGGCGGGCGTTCCAGGCTGCTCCATGCGCGGCTGACGTACGCCGAAGCTGCGCTCCGCTGGCTCGCGGCGCGGCTCACGCGGCATTTCAAGAGTGGCAGGGGTCTGCTCATAGTCCGGCATTGGGGCCGCCGGCGCCTCGTAGGTTTGCGTCTCCACGAATTGCGGGACTGGCTGCGGCGGCACGTACGCCGTCTCTTCAACATCGTTTCGCGGCACAAGCGGTGGCGGGGCCACCGGCATCGACGGCAACGTGGGCATCGTCGGCTTCAGGTGCTGCGTGCCGAATACGTCCTCGTCGTGCGCTTCACCGAAGATGCTCTCGTGATGCTCAGTGTGGACGGGCACATTGAACTGTGGACCGGGGGCCGGCAGGGGCGGCGTCGGCACCGGGGCTTGCGGTGCATGGATCGACGGCGCCTCACCGGGCGCGGCCGGCGCCCGGACAACCTGTTTACAGTGCGGACAGCGCACGTTCCTGCCGAGCAGGTTGGTGCCGACTGCCATTAAGTTCCCGCAGTGCGGGCAGTTGAAATTAACCGTTTGCATCAGGGCCGGCTCGGGTGCAGGGATGCCGAGATTGTAACGGCGAGCTGCCCGAACGGCAGGGTAGTCATGGACTTCTGGTCGATTGTCCCGCGATTCGCTTTTCCGCTCGGTGAAGTGCCGGCTCCAGGGCCTCGACGCGAAAGCGCTCTGCGAAGGTCTTGGCCCCGTTTGGCAAGAGGTGATGCTGATCATAGAAGGCTGAGTCATTGAGCCATTCGCGGGCGTCGGCCACGGTCACCTGAAGCTGCTCCCGCAGTCGCCGAATGAGTTCATTTGCCCCGTCGCGGACTTCTGATGTCGCCAGGTCACGAAACTGTGATCCCTCGGGCATCATCACGATAACCACGTCAGTCCCAACCGCCTTCGCGCCGTCGATCGTGGCGACCAGCCGAGCCCACGCGGCCTCGTCAAACTGGAATGCGGTGTAGAACGGGTCGTATTGTTTGTGCGCGAGTTCTGTTAGTTCCGGCCACATCTTCTTTTCGATCTCGCGCCGGCGATATCCGAGTAAATCGATCGGCGCGAAGGGCGGCAATGGCCCTTCGCCAGGCTGAAAGAGATCCAGTCCAATCTGGTCGCGCAGCTCCGCTTGATGTCGGTAGACAGGAAGAAGGCGTGCATACACCCAGCGCCGAATTGGGCCGCTGTTCGACTTCGAGCCGTAGTGCCGCAGGCCGATCGCTTCTTCGTAGCTGAGTCGAGCGCCATCGAGCAGCGAACCGTCGAGCGAGCGCACGCCGGCCGTGTTGTAGAAGGGATGCAACACTTCGAGGAACAGAATGTCGGTCCGCATGCCGGCCGCATGCAGGCGGTCCATCATCACCGTTTGCAAATACGGACCTGAACCGGGCACGCCGAAGTTGAAGACAAGTGCATCGTTGTTGCCGGTCGCCGCCGCAGCGTCGAAGCCATGCGCAACGCGTGAACTGCCAAGGAACATCGCCGTCGGCCGCGTCGGCCGCTCAGCGATGCGTTCCCGGAGCATGCCTTCGAGCAGGTAGTACTCCGGATCGCGAACCGTCGGCGCGTGTTGATCGACATAAACGGCCAGAACCGCCTGGCTGAGCGCAAAGACAACGAAGAGCCATCCGACCGCGGCGCGATGCTGGCGAAACCAGCGACGCAGAGAGTAGAACTTCACCTCGTCGGCCACCGGCATTCCCACACGAAACCCCATGTCCGTCAAAACTGGAAATAAATAAACGCCTTCGTCGCTCCCGGGCTGAGCACAATCGCAAACAACAGCACCGCGGCTCCGACCACGCCCAGCGCCGGCGCCGGCGTCAGTTGCCATGCGCGCTTCCAGACCATCGGACTTCGTGTCAAATACCAGCCAATGGCATGTCCCGCGATCACGATCAGCACCGTGACCCAAAACGCCTGCATGTGCAGCGGCGCCGGCTTGCCAGGTGTCGGCACGAACATTTTCGTCAGCATCACGCCGCCCGCATGTAGCGACGGCGACCGGAACACCGCCAGTGTGATGCAGAAGACCGCAAATGTGATGGCCACGCGCAGTACCCAGCCGGGCGGTGAACTCAACACCGCACGCACGCCGGGGAACGGCCTCAATGCCTGCGTCGCCAAGCGATGGGCCACTTGCCAGACGCCCATGAGAAAGCCCCACATCACCATCGGCCAGTTCGCCCCATGCCACAGGCCGGCGAGCGTCATCGTGATGAGCAGGTTCCGGTTGGTCTTGAAGTCGCCGTGCCGGCTGCCGCCGAGCGGGATGAACAGGTAATCGCGCAGCCACGTTGATAGACTGATATGCCAGCGCCGCCAGAACTCCGTGATGTTCGCCGACAGGAACGGCATCTTGAAATTGATGACGAGCTTGAACCCGAACAAGTGAGCCGCGCCGAGCGCCATGTCCGAATAACCGCTGAAGTCGCAGTAAACCTGAAGCGCAAACGCGACGGCTGCGGTCCAGCTTGCCGACGAGGAATAGTCGCCGACGTTCTTGAAGACGGGATCAACGAACAAGGCCATGCGGTCGGCAATCGCGAGCTTCTTGAAGGCCCCGAGCACCAGCAGCCCGACGCCGAGCCCGACGCGCGACCAGTCCCAGTGCTTGATCTTCTTGACCTGCGGTAGGAAATCGGCTGCCCGCACAATCGGCCCGGCGACCAGGTGCGGGAAGAACAGAATGAACAACAAGAAGTGGTCGAGGTTGCGCTCGGCCCGGATCTTGCGGCGATAGACATCGACGGTGTAGTTGATCGCTTCGAACGTGTAGAAGGAGATGCCGATTGGGAGGATGATCTTGAGCAGATCCTTTTCGCGGTCGTAAGCGATGTCAAGCGCCTGGAAATACGATTCGATGAAGAAGTTGACGTACTTGAAGTAGCAAAGCAGCCCGAGGTTCATGCACAGGCTGGCGATGAGCAACAGTTTGCGCCGACCTGGCCGACCGGTCGCATCCATGCCGCGGGCGATGAGATAGTCCATGACCGACGACGTGGCAACGACGAGAGCGAGCCACTGGTTGAAACGGTAATAGAAATAGTAGCTCGCCCCAACCAGAATCCAGACACGTACGCGCGGCCACGGCGTCAGCCAATAAACGGTGACGACGGCTGCCAGAAACAGGACGTACTCGCCGGTGCAGAAAAGCATGGTAACCCCGGCGGGATAGCCGGAACGGGAAGCCGCGTCAACCGGAAGCCGTCCGACCGGAGTCTGTTTTCGTCTAATTTGCGGGGTAAGGTCGCCAAGGTCGCCAACATCGCCAACGTTTTGCGAATGCTCCCCACGGCGATCTTAGACAAAACTAGACATGAATCCATGGCGGCGAAGTTGGTTGAAATGAAACACGACGGGAGTGGTTTTGCAGTGCGAACCTTGACAGGTGGATACCGGTCTGCCTAAATAGAACGGAACGCCGCCCCTATCGTCTAGTGGCCTAGGACGTAGCCCTCTCAAGGCTAAAACACGGGTTCGACTCCCGTTAGGGGTATTTGTTCTACAGTAATCGTCGGATTTAGACAGAACTGGTCTTATCTCTTATCGCCCCGACCCTTTCCGCTTCGCTTGCTTCCACTATTGACGTTTCCGTCGCTTGCACTGACCCTGCTGCTGAAACTCACTGCCGCATTGACGTCGGACGAACGCGCCATCCTGGACCGAATGCTCGGACAAAGCAAAGGAGCATGACGGCGCCGATCCGCAGATCCGCGAGGCGGCATCCGTGCACAGGGGCCACACGGGATTCGGGTTGCCCGATCGGTCCGACGAGCACGAAGGACCGCGGGGCCAAGGGGCATCACCCAGATACGAACCAGAACTTGGACGGATCGAACGGCCGCACCACGATCGAGACGCCCGACCGGTTGTTCCGCAGTATCGGGTCGAACTCGTTGAGCGTCGCGGTAGCCACGTTTGTAATTGTTCCGACCCGGCTTACCCGGACGGTGAACCGGAGGCGGGCGGTCGCGCCCGGTGCCAAGGTCCCTACAGTCCACCGGCCGGTGGATCGGTCGTAAGTTCCCTGCGTGATCTGGTTGATCCCGACGAGCGTCAGGCCGGCCGGCAGCCCGTCGGTGAGCACAACGTTCGTCGCGGCGTCGGGGCCGGCGTTGCGGACGACGATCGTGTAAACAACGTTCTGCCCGACGGTGACGACCTGTGAGCTGACCGTCTTGGCGACGCGAACGTCCGCTTGCGGCGGGACGACTGCGGCAGCGGCTGCGTTGTTCGCTTTGTCGGGGTCGAACTGAGTCGCGAGCACGGCGACCAGGTTCGTTGCCGCGGCCCCGCTCGTCACGGTCGCCGTGAGCTTGAGCGTTTCGGTCTGGCCGTTTGCGAGCGTCCCGACCGTCCATGTGCCGGTGGCGGGGTCGTAGATGCCGACGGATGGATCCGCCAAAACCAGCTTCAGGTTGACGGGCATGAAGTCCGTGACCACGACCCCATCCGCCGCGTCCGGGCCGTGGTTGGTGACAGTGATCGTGAAAGTGACCGTACCCCCGACGAACGGACGGGGATTGTCAACCACCTTGGCGACCACGACGTCGGCCACTTGCGGCCGCACGTCGGCCGACGCGGTATTGTTGCCCAGGTTCGGGTCGAACTCCGCGGCGGACGCGATGTCGGCGATGTTCGTCAGCGGTTGCGGCACGAGTACGCGCGCCGTCAGTTGCAGCGTGGCGCTCCCGCCTGCCGGGACCGTGCCGACCGCCCACATACCCGCGCCGGCGGCGTATGAGCCCTGGCTCGGGTTGGCGGAGACGAATGCCAGGCCGGCTGGCAGCGCATCGTTAATGGACACGCCGGTCGCGTCGTCCGGGCCGATGTTCGTCACTGTAACGGTGAATGTGACGACGTCGCCGACGTTCGGCCGCGCGGTATCCACGACTTTGGCGACGACAAGATCAGCCTGCCGCGGGGTCACGGTGGCGCCACCCATGTTGTTCCCCTGGTTCGGGTCGAACTGGTCGGCGGCGGATATCGTGGCCGTGTTCGTCGTGGCGCCGGGGGCGGTGAGACGGGCACGGAGAATGAGATCTACCGGTTGGCCCACCAAAACGGTGCCGACCGACCACAGGCCGGTGGCAGCCGCATAGGTGCCCTGATCCGGGGCCGCGCTGACAAACGTCAGGCCGGCGGGGATCAGGTCCGTGAGCGCGACGCCGGTGGCCACGTCCACACCGAGGTTGTTCAAGGTAACCGTGAAGGTGACCACATCGCCGACGTTCGGCCGCGAGTTGTTCACGGTCTTCAAGACCTGGAGGTCGGACTGCTGCGGCCCGATGCCCGCCTGATCCTGGTTGTTGGACAGGTCCGGGTCGAACTGGTCGCTTTGCGTGACCGCCGCGATGTTGGTGGCCGGATTCGCCGAAGTGACGGTCGCTCGAAGGACCAGCGTCTGGGCCACGCCCGTGGTCACGGTTCCAACGGACCACACGCCCGTGCCAGAGTCGTAATCGCCCTGGCTCGGCGTTGCCGAGACGAACGCCAGTCCGGCAGGGAGCAGGTCCGTGAGAGCCACGTTCGTCGCCGTGTTCTTGCCCAGGTTGGACAGAGTGACGGTGAACGTGACGACGTCCCCGACGTTTGGCTTGGCGTCGTCCACCGCCTTGAAGACCGCGAGGTCGGACTTCTGCGGAATGATGGCCGCCTGCCCGTCGTTGTTCTGTGGATTCGGGTCCGGCTGGTCGGCGTGGGTGATCGCCGCGGTATTGAGCTGCGCGTCCGGGCTGTTCACCATCGCCATGATCGTGAGCACCGGCGTCGCGCCTGCGGGAACGGTGCCGACGTCCCACACGCCGCTGGCCGGGTCGAACGTTCCCTGGCTCGGGTTCGCCGAAACGAACGAGACACCGGGCGGCAAGGCGTCAGTCACCTGCACGCCGGTCGCCGGGTCCGGCCCCAGTCCGGAGAGGGTGACGGTGAAGGTGACCGTGTCGCCGACGTTCGGCCGTGGGTTGTCGACGGTCTTGGTGAGGACCAACTCGGCTTCCTGCGGGTCGACGGCGGCCTCGGCAACGTTGTTGTCCGTGTCGGGATCGAATTGGTCGGAGCCCGTCACGCGCGCCACGTTCAACTGTAGGTTTGCCGATGTGGCTACGGCGGTGATGGTGAGGCGCGCCTCGCCGTTCACGGCCAGCGTGCCAACGGCCCACACGCCGGTCGCGCTGTCATAAGCCCCCTGGGTGGGTGTGGCGGAGACGAACGTGAGCCCTGCGGGGAGCGCGTCAGTGACCCGAACGTTGGTGGCTGTGTCCGGCCCGGCGTTGCGGACCAGGATGGTGTAAGCGATCGTGTCGCCAACGTTCGGAAGCGGGTTGTCCACGGACTTGCCGAGCACCAGATCGGCCTGCTGCGGACTGATGTTCGCGGACCCGCCGTTGTTACCGAGATCGGGGTCGAACTGATCGGCGCTCCCCGTGGCCGAGTTGCTCAACGCTCCGGGTATGGTCACGGTCGCCCGTAGCACGAGTGCCGCCGTGGCCGCGGATGCGAGGGTGCCGACGGTCCAGAGGCCGGTCGCACTCGCGTAAGTCCCCTGGCTCGGCGTGGCACTGACGAACGTGAGGCCGGGGGGGAGGAGGTCGGTGACTCGAACGTTGGTGGCTGCGTCCGGCCCGGTATTCGTCGCCGTCACCGTGAATGCGACGGTGTCACCGACGTTCGGGCTCGGCTTGTCAACCGCCTTGGTCACGACCAGGTCGGCCTGCTGTGGCACAACCGTGGCGGACGACTGGTTGTCTGCGGGGTCCGGGTCGAAGGTGCCCGACCCGGTAATCGTCCCGGTGTTGGTCGCACTGCCGGCAGCGTCGACGGTGGCGCGGATTTGCAGAGTGGCCGTCGCACCGTTCGCCACGGACGCCAGCGCCCAGTCGCCACTCGCCGGGTCGTACGTGCCGGCGCTCGGAGTAGCGGACACGAAAGTCAGTCCGGGCGGCAGCAGGTCCGTGACTGTCACGCCCTGGGCCGCGTCCGGCCCGCTGTTGTGAAGGGCGATGGTGAATGTCACCGTGTCCCCGACGTTCGGCTTGGCGATGCTCACGGTCTTGGTGAGGTTCAAGTCGGCTTGCCGCGGCGTGATGGTGGCAGAACCGGAGTCGTTGGATGGAACCATATCGAACGGGTCCGTCGCGGACACAGTCGCGGTGTTCGTCGCGCCGGCCGGGTCCGCTACGAGGGCGCGCAGCAGCAACGTCGCCGCGGCGCCGTTGTTGACCGTACCGACGACCCAGGTCCCGGATGCCGAGTCATAAGTCCCCTGGTTCGGGACGGCCGACACCAGGGTTAGACCAGCCGGGAGTACGTCGGTCAGTTGCACGCCGGTCGCCGCATCGGGCCCCTTGTTCGTCACGCGGACCGTGAAGGTGACTGTGTCACCGACGTCGGGCCGGGGGTCGTTAACGGTCTTGGTGACCGCCAGGTCCGCCCGCCGCGGGGCCACAGTCACCTGATCGGAGTTGTTGGCCGGGTTGGCGTCCGGCTGGTCCAACGAGATGATGGCGGCCCGGTTCAATTTGACCGCCGGCGTGGTCACCCGGGCCGAGATCTGCAACGTCGCGGGGATGACCGTCGTCACGGCGCCCACGTCCCAGACGCCGGTCCCGGCATCGTAGATCCCCTGGCTCGGGAGGACCGATACAACCACCAGCCCGGCGGGAACCACGTCGCTTAGAGAAACGTTGGTCGCGGTGTTCGGGCCGCGGTTCGTGACCGACACGGTGAACGTGATGACCTCGTCCTGGTTCGGCCGCGCGTTATTCACCGATTTACCAACGACGAGGTCCACTTGCTGGGCGCTGAGCGGCGCGTTTGCGGTGTTGTTCCGAGTCTCCGGGTCGAACTGGTCGGCGGCCGCGACGGTCGCGACGTTCGTTCCGGGAGCGGTCGAAGTTACCCGGGCGTCCAGAACGAGCGTCGCGGCGCCGCCGTTTGCGAGCGAGCCGACAGTCCAGATACCGGTGGCCGAGTCGTACGTTCCCTGCGAAGCAATAGCTGACATGAACGCCAGCCCGGCAGGCAGGCGATCCCGGAGTTTGACGCCCGTGGCCCCGTCCGGCCCGAGGTTTGTCAGCGTGATCGTGTACGCGATGACGTCGCCGAGATTCGGGCTGGCGTCGCTCACAACCTTCGTGACCGCCAGGTCGGCTCGTTGCGGGGTGACGGTCGAGCTGGCTGTGTTGTTGCTGGTGTCCGGGTCGAACTGATCGGCGGCTGTCACCCCGGCCGCGTTCGTAATCGGATTGGCATTGGTGACTCGGGCTTGAAGGGTAAGAACTGCCTGCGCGCCGGACGCGACCGAGCCGACGTTCCAAATACCGGTCGCACTGGCGTACGCGCCCTGGCTTGGGGTGGCCGAGACAAACGTCAGCCCGGCGGGCAGGAGGTCCTTGAGACGCACCCCCGTCGCGGCCGATGGCCCGGTGTTCGTCACGGCCACGGTGAACGTCACCGTATCGCCGACGTTCGGGGTGAGGTCGTTCACCGTCTTGGTCACGACCAGGTCGGCCAGCTCGGGTGTCTCGGTGGCGCCGGCCGTGTTGTTGCCGGGATTCGGGTCGAATTGATCGACCGCGCTGATGGAGGCCAGGTTGGTCAGCGCATCCGGACTCGCGACGACGGCGCGGAGCGTCAGCGTGGCCGCGGCGCCGTTGGCGAGCGTTCCCACCACCCACAGCCCGGTGGCTGGATCGTACGTGCCCTGGTTGGGCGTGGCAGACACAAACGTCAGCCCGGTGGGGAGCACGTCGGTCAGTTGCACGCCGGTCGCGGCGTTCGGTCCGGAATTGGAAACCGCGACCGTGAAGGTGATCGTGTCGCCGACGTTGGGCGTCGAATCGCTGACCGTCTTGGTCACGCGGAGGTCGGACTGTTGCGGGATTTCGACGGCGCTGGCCGTGTTGTTGCCTGTCACCGGGTCGAACTGATCAGCCCCGCCGATGGCGGTTGTATTCGTTTGTGCGGCCGCGGTGTTAACGACGGCGGTGAGGGTCAATGTGAGTGGCGTCCCGGGGCTCACGGCGCCGACGTCCCATACGCCGGTGACCGGGCTGTACGTGCCCTGGCTGGGGGCTGCCGAGACGAACGTCAGGCCGGCGGGCAGCAAGTCGTTCACTGTGACGCCGGTGCCGGCGCCCGGACCGGCGTTATTGAGCGTGATGGTGAAGGTGATCGTGTCGCCGACGTTGGGAGTCGAATCGCTGACCGTCTTGGTCAGCGCCAGATCGGCCCGTTGCGGGGTCTCGGTGGCACTGGCCGTGTTATTGCTGGTGACCGGGTCGAACTGATCGGCGGCGGTGATCGTCGCTGTGTTCGTCCGGGCGGCAGAGCTGATCACCGTGGCGGTGAGCGTCAGTGTGTGTGTGTCGCCCGGCAAGACCGTCCCGACATCCCAGATTCCCGTGGCCGGGTCGTACGCCCCGGAGGCCGCCCGGGCGAGGACCGGGGTCAGTCCGGGCGGCAATAGATCGGTGAGTTGTACGCCGGTCGCGATGTCCGGACCTAAGTTGGTCACGGTGACGGTAAACGTGATCGTGTCGCCGACGTTGGGCGTCGAATCGCTGACCGTCTTGGTCACCCGAAGGTCGGCCTGCTGCGGCGTTTCGGTTGCACTGGCCGTATTGTTCCCAGTGTTCGGGTCGAACTGGTCAGCGTCCGTGACCGTTGCGGTATTCGTTTGCGGAGATGGGCTGACGACCGTGGCGCTCAGGGTCAGCTTCAGAGCGGCGCCGGGGGAGACGGGGCCGACCGTCCAGACACCGTTCGTCGGGTTGTAGGTCCCCTGGCTGGGTGCAGCGCTCACCAGGGTCAGGCCGGACGGCAGCAGGTCGGTTAGCAGCACGCCGGTGGCAGTATCCGGCCCGGCGTTGGTCAGGTCGATCGTGAAGGTGATGGTGTCGCCGACGTTCGGGGTCGAGTCGCTGACCGTCTTGGTCACGCGGAGGTCGGACTGCCGCGGGGTTTCGGTGGCGCTGGCCGTGTTGTTGCCGGTGTTTGGATCGAACTGGTCGGACGCCGTGATTGTGGCCGTGTTGGTCCGCGCGGCCGGGCTGACCACCGTGGCGGTCAGCGTCAGGGTCAGCGGCACGCCCGGGTTGACCGTCCCGACCATCCAGACGCCCGTGCCCGAACTGTAGGTGCCCTGACCGGGCGTCGCCGACACGAATGTCAGGCCGGCCGGCAGCAGGTCGGTGACCTGGACCCCGGTCGCCGGAGCGGGGCCGGCGTTCGTCAGCGTGACGGTGAATGTGACCGTATCGCCCACGTTTGGTCGCGGATTGCTGACCGATTTGACTAGCACCAGGTCCGCGACGAGTGGGTCGGCCGACGTGCTACCGGTGTTGTTGCCCGGATTGGGATCGAACTGGTCTCCGCTCGCCGTCGCCGTGTTTACGAGCGATCCCGCACCGACAACGAGGACAGTGATGGTCAAAGTCGGGGCGGCCCCGCTGGCAACGGTCCCAACCGTCCAAACGCCCGCGACCTGGTCGTAGGCGCCCTGGCTGGCGCTGGCGGACTGGAACGTGACGCCGGCGGGGAGCTGGTCGGCCACGGTCACGCCAGTGGCGGCGTCCGGGCCGCTGTTCCGCACGGTAATGGTGTAGGTGATCGTGTCGCCGACATTGGGCGTCGGATTGCTCACCGACTTCGTTACGGACAGGTCGGCCTGTTGCGGCGTCTCGGTCGCGCTCGCGGTGTTGTCCCCCGAGTCCGGGTCGAACTGATCGGCGCCAGCAATCGTGGCCGTGTTCGTCTGTGTGTTCGGACTCGCGACAGTGGCAGTGAGTGTCAACGTCAGCGGGGTTCCAGGGTTCACGGTCCCGACGTCCCAGACGCCGGTGGCCGGGCTGTACGTGCCCTGACCGGGGGCGGCGGACACAAATGTCAGGCCCGCTGGTAGTAGGTCGTCGACCTTCACTCCGGTGGCGGCGTCCGGGCCGGTGTTGCTGAGCGTGACGGTAAAGGTGATTTGATCGCCGACGTTCGGGGTCGAGTCGCTCACCGTTTTGGTCAGTGCCAGGTCGGCCCGTTGCGGGGTCTCGGTGGCGCTGGCCGTGTTATTGCCGGTGACGGGGTCGAACTGGTCCGCACCCGCGACCGCTGCCGTATTGGTGTGCGGGAGGGGGCTGACGACGGTGGCAGTGATCGCCAGCGTCAGTGCCGCAAACGGCGCAACGGTGCCGACGGTCCAAACGCCAGTCGCCGGATTGTAGTTGCCCTGGCTGGGCGCGGCCGATACGAACGTCAACCCGGCTGGCAGTTGGTCGGCGACGGATACTGCGGTGGCGGGGTCGGGGCCGTTGTTGCTCAGCGTGACCGTGAAGGTGATTTGATCGCCGACGTTCGGGGTCGAGTCGCTCACCGTTTTGGTCAGTGCCAGGTCGGCATGCTCGGGCGTCTCGGTGGCGCCGGCCGTGTTGTTGGCCGTGGTCGGGTCGAACTGATCGCTGTGGCTGATGGCCGCGATGTTCGTCTGGGCGTCGGGACTATCCACGCGGACGAGAAGGGTCAGCGTGCCCGTAGCGCCGGCAGCGAGTGTGCCCACGGTCCACACCTGTCCGCCGAATGTGCCTCGGTCGGGTTGGATCAGGATCGGCGTCAGCCCGGGCGGCAAGGCGTCGGTCAACTGCACATTGGTGGCGGCATCCGGGCCCTGGTTAGTCACGGTGACGGTGAAGGTGATGACGTCGCCGACATTCGGTGTCGAATCGCTCACTGACTTCGTAACAGCCAGGTCAGCCTGCTGCGGCGTCTCGGTGGCGCTACCCGTGTTGTTGGCCGTGTTCGGGTCGAACTGGTCGGCGCTCCCGACCGCGGCAGTGTTGGTTTGTGCGGCGGCGTCGTTCACGACGGCTTTGAGCGTCAACGTGAGCGGGTTGCCGGGGCGCACGGTGCCGACGTTCCACACGCCGGTGGCCGGGCTGTACGTGCCCTGGCCGGGGGCGGCGGACACGAAGGTCAGGCCGGCGGGCAGCAGGTCATCGACTGTCACGCCGGTGGCGGCGTCCGGGCCGCTGTTCGTCAGGATGACGGTGAAAGTGATCGTGTCGCCCACATTGGGCGTCGGGTTGTTGACCGATTTCACGATCGCCAGGTCGGCCCGCTGGGGCGACTCGGTCGCTCTACCGCTGTTGTTCGTGGTATTGGGGTCGAATTGGTCGCTGGCGCTGACCGACGCGATGTTGGTCTGCGCCGCCGAACTGGCGACGCGGGCGGTGATGGCCAGCGTCTCGGGGCTGCCGGGGGTCACCGTGCCCACGAGCCAGACGCCGGTGGCGCTATCGTAAAGACCCTGGCTGGGAGTCGCACCGAGGAACGCGAGTCCGGCGGGTAAGAGGTCGGTCAGCGTCACGCCGGTGGCGGCGTCCGAGCCGTTGTTGGTCAACGTGACGGTAAAGGTGATGGTGTCGCCAACATTGGGCGTCGAATCGCTGACCGTCTTGATGACCGCCAGGTCGGCGCGCTGCGGCGTCTCGGTGGCGCTGGCCGAGTTGTCAGCAGTGGCGGGGTCGAACTGGTCGGCATGCGCGACCGTCGCCGTGTTGGTCCGCGGGTCGGGGCTGACGACGGTCGCCTGAATGGTCAAGGTGGCGGCCGCGCCGCTGGCCAGCGTGCCGACGGTCCACAAGCCGGTGATACCGTTGTAGTTGCCTGTACTGGTTGTCGCCGACACGAAGGTCAAGCCCGCCGGCAGGAGGTCGGTCACCCGCACACCGGTCGCGACGTCCGGGCCGTTGTTGGTCAGCGTGACCGTGAAGCTGACCTGGTTCCCCACATTGGGCGTTGGGTCGCTGACGGACTTGGTAAGCGCGAGGTCGGCCCTCTGCGGCGTTTCGGTAGCGCTGCCACTGTTGTTGCCCGTGACAGGATCGAACTGGTCCGCGTGCGCGACAGTTGCCGTGTTGGTCCGCGGGTCTGGGCTCGTGACCGTGGCGACGATTTGCAAAATTGCGGGGCTGCTCGGACTGACCGTGCCGACATTCCACAGCCCGGTGCCCGGCGTATATGTCCCCTGGCTTTGCGTGGCTGATACGAAGGTCAGGCCGGCGGGCAGCAAGTCATTCACGCGCACGCCGGTGGCGGCGTCGGGACCGCTGTCGGTCAAGGTGATCGTGAAGGTGACAGTATCGCCGACATTGGGCGTCGCATCGTTCACGGACTTCGTAACAGCCAGGTCGGCGTGTTGCGGCGTCTCGGTGGCACTGCCCGTGTTGTTGGCCGTGTTCGGATCGAATTGATCGGCCCGAGTAACCGTTGCCGTGTTCGTCCGGGCCGCCGGGCTGGTGACCGTGACGATGATCGCCAAGGTAAGCCGCCCCCCGGACGCGACCGTGCCCACGGTCCACAGCCCGGTGCCTGGCGTGTATGTTCCCTGGCTGGGAGCCGCCGACACGAAGGTCAAGCCCGCGGGCAGCAGATCGGTCACTTGCACGTTGGTGGCTGAGTGCGGCCCACTGTTGGTCAGGGTGACCGTGAAGGTGACCTGGTCGCCCACATTCGGAGTGGCGTCACTCACCACCTTCGTGACCGCCAGGTCGGCGGCCTGCGGGTTGGCCGTGGTGCTGTCCGTGTTGTTGCTGGTGTTTGGATCAAATTGGTCGCCGTCGATCGCTGCCGTGTTGATGACGCTGCCCGGTGCGGTCACCTTGACCGTGATGGCCAGGGTCGGGGTCGCCCCGGGCGCGACCGTTCCCACCGTCCACAGGCCGGTGGCGCTGCTGTACGTCCCCTGGCTGGCGCTCGCCGACACGAAGGTCACGCCCGCAGGCAACAGGTCGGTGACTGTCACGCCAGTAGCGGCGTCCGGCCCGGCGTTCGAGACGCTTAGGGTAAAGACGATGGTGTCGCCAACATTCGGCGTCGGATTGCTGACCGATTTGGCAATGCTCAGGTCGGACTGCTGCGGCGTCTCGGTGGCACTGCCCGAGTTGTTGCCGGTGTTCGGGTCGAACTGATCGCTGTCGCTGACCGTCGCGGTGTTCGTTTGGGCGCCCGAACTGACGACCGTGGCGACGATTGCCAGCGTCAGCGGCGTTGCGGGCGCGACCGTGCCCACGTCCCACAGGCCGGTGCCCGACGTGTATGTCCCCTGGCTGGGGTTGGCCGACACGAACGCGAGCCCGACCGGCAGCAAGTCGGTGACCCGCACGCCAGTCGCGGCGTCCGGGCCGTTGTTGGTCAGCTTGACAGTGAACGTAATCTGGTCGCCGACGTTGGGCGTGGCGTTGCTGACCGACTTCGTGAGCGACAGGTCGGAGCGCTGCGGTGTCTCGGCGGCGCTCGCCGTGTTGTTGCCCGTATTCGGGTCGAACTGGTCGGCAGTGTCGAGGGCAGCCGTATTCGTGCGCGGCGCTCCGCTGACCACCGTTGCCAGAATCTGCAACGTCTGGGGCACGCCGGGCGCCACTGTGCCGACCGTCCACCGGCCCACGGACGCATCGTAGCTCCCCTGGCTGGCGCTGGCAAAGACGAAGGTCAAACCAGCCGGCAGTGAGTCCCGAAGGGAAACGTTGGTGGCGGCGTCTGGGCCGTTGTTGGTCAGCGTGACGGTGAAGGTGATGGTGTCGCCGACGTTGGGCGTCGCGTCGCTCACCGACTTAGCGACGGCCAGGTCGGCCTGCTGCGGCGACTCGGTGGCGCTCGCCGTGTTGTTCCCCGTATTCGGGTCGAATTGGTCGCTGTCGGTGATCGTTGCCGTGTTGGTCCGGCCGATTGGGCTCGCGACCAAAGCCTGGAGAGTCAGCGTGGCCGAGGCGGCGGCATTGACGTTGCCGACCGACCACAGCCCAGACGGACTGTCGTAGGCGCCCTGCGAGGGCGTGGCCAGAACCAGCGTCAGACCGGCCGGCAACAGGTCGGCCACCTGAACGCCGGCGGCCGCGTCCGGACCGCTGTTGGTGAGCGTGACCGTGAAGGTGATGGTGTCGCCGACATTCGGCGTCGCGTCGCTCACCGTCTTGGTAAGGCTCAGATCGGATTGCTGTGGCGTCTCAGTGACGCTCCCCGTGTTGTTGCCGGTGTTCGGGTCGAACTGGTCGCTGTCGGTGACGGTCGCCGTGTTGGTCTGTGCCGCGGGACTTGTGACCGTGGCGACGATTTGCAGCGTCTGGGCAGCGCCAGGGCTGACCGTGCCCACGTTCCACAGGCCGCTGCCCGAGTTGTAGGTGCCCTGACTGGGCGCGGCCGACACGAATGTTAGACCCGGCGGCAACAGGTCGGTCACCTGCACGCCGGTGGCATCGTCGGGGCCGCCATTCGACAGCGTGACCGTGAACGTGACATTGTCGCCGACGTTGGGCGTCGCGTCACTAACCGACTTGGTGACGACCAGGTCAGAGTGCTGCGGCGTCTCGGTGGCGCTGCCGGTGTTGTTGGCAGTGTTCGGGTCGAATTGGTCGGCGGCGCTGATCGTCGCCGTATTGGTCAGCGCCAGCGGACTCGCGACCGTCGCCGTCAGCGTCAGCACGGTCTGCGCGCCACTGGTTCGCGTACCAACATTCCAGATGCCGGTGCTGCTCGTGTACGTCCCTTGCGCCGGGGCCGCGGACACGAAGGTCAGGCCCGGCGGCAACAGGTCGGTCACCCGCACGCCGGTGGCTGAGTGAGGACCGCTGTTGACCAGGGTCACCGTGAAGGTGATCTGGTCGCCTACATTGGGTGTGGCGTCGCTGACTGACTTGGTGACGAGCAGGTCAGCAACCTGCGGATCGACTTCCGCCGTGTCGGTATTGTTGGCGGTGTTGGGATCGAACTGGTCAGCATCGGCGATCGAGGCGGTGTTCGTCTTCGCATCCGGACTGACGACGCGGGCGGCGATCGTCAACGTCTGGGGCCCTTCGACGAGCACGGTGCCGACCGTCCACACACCGGTCACCGGGTTGTAGGTCCCTTGTGTGGCCGTCGCGGAGACGAAGTTTGTGCCGGCGGGGAGCAAGTCTTGCAGCACGACGCCGGTGGCGTTGTCCGGGCCGGCGTTGGTCACGCGAATGGTGTACGTGATCGTGTCGCCGACGTTGGGAGTCGGATTGCTCACCCGCTTGAACACCACCACGTCGGCCTGCAGCGGCGTTTCAGTGGCGCTGGCCTGGTTGTTGCCGCCGTTGGGGTCGAACTGGTCGGCCGCCGTAATCGTCGCGGTATTGGTCTGCCCGAGCGGGCTGACAACCTTGGCTTGAAGGATGAGTGTCGTTGTCGCGCCGGCTGTCACCGTGCCCACGTCCCACAAGCCGCTGGCCGGTGCGTACGTCCCCTGAACTGGGGCGGCGGCGACGAGCGTCAGCCCCGGCGGCAGCAGGTCGCGGACCGTGACGTCGGTGGCGTCGTTGGGGCCGGCGTTCGTCAAGCGAACGGTGAAGGTGATCGTGTCGCCGACATTCGGCCGGGCGTTGTTCACGGACTTGGTCAGCCGCAAGTCGGCCTGCTGTGGCGTCTCGGTGACGCTGGCCTGGTTGTTGGATGAGTCGGGGTCGTACCGATCCGAAGCAGTCACCGTGGCCGTGTTGGTCCGCGCCTCGGCGACGTCCACCCGGGCCAGAAGTGTAAGCGTTTGGGGCGTTCCGGGATCGACCGTGCCGACACTCCAGATCCCGGTCGCGGGGTCATAACCACCCTGGCTGCGGAGGCCGGAGATGTAGGTGAGACCGGGCGGCAGCACGTCGGTCACCTGCACGTTGGTGGCAGCGTCGGGACCGTTGTTGGTAATGGTGACGGTGAAAGTGATCGTATCGCCGACGTTGGGCGTCGCATCGCTCACGACCTTGGTCAGGGCCAGGTCGGCCTGGAGCGGCGTCTCGGCGGCGCTGGCGCTATTGTTGGCGGTGTTGGGATCGAATTGATCGGCGCGGCCGATCGACGCGGTATTGTTGCGGGTATTTGGACTGTCCACCCGGGCCTGGATTAGCAGCGTGGCGGCGGCCGCGGGGGCGACCGTGCCGGCGTTCCAGACGCCCGTGGCCGAGTTGTAGGAGCCCTGACTGGGAGTCGCCGAGACGAAGCTGAGGCCCGCGGGCAACAAGTCGTTCACCAGTACGTTGGTGGCCGCGTCCGGTCCAAGGTCGGTCAGCGTGATGGTGAAGGTGACGACGTCGCCGACGTCGGGCTGGGGGTTGCTGACGCTCTTGGTCAACCGCATGTCGGCCTGTTCGGGCGTCTCGGTGGCGCTTGCCGTATTGTTGGCCGTGTTCGGGTCGAACTGGTCGGCGTGGGAAATTGTCGCCGTGTTCGTCCGGGCGGCGGGGCTGACAACCTTGGCCACGATCGCCAGGGTGAGGGTCGCGCCAGTCGCAACCGTGCCGACGTTCCACAGCCCTGTTCCGGGCGTGTACGTCCCCTGGCTGGGGGCTGCCGATACGAAGGTCAAGCCAGCGGGGAGCAGGTCGGTCACCTGCACGTTGGTGGCCGAGTGCGGGCCGGTGTTCGTCAGTGTGACGGTAAAGGTGACCTGATCGCCCACATTGGGCGTGGCGTCGCTGACCGCTTTCGAAACCGCTATGTCGGCGGCCTGAGGATCGGCCGAAGTGCTGTCCGTGTTGTTGCCCGTGTTCGGATCGAACTGTTTTCCGGTAATCGTGGCCGTGTTGACGATGCTGGCCGGCGCGACCACGGTAGCCGTAATGACCAGAGTCGCGGCCGCTCCGGAAGCGATGGTGCCGGTCGCCCAGATGCCGGTGCCGCTGTTGTAGGTTCCCTGGCTGGGATTCGCCGACACAAAGGTCACGCCCGCGGGCAGCAGGTCAGTGACGCTAACCCCGGTGGCAGCGTCCGGGCCGGCGTTCGAGGCCGTAAGTGTGAAGGTGATGGTGTCGCCGACGTTGGGCGTCGGGTTGCTGACGGATTTGTCGATGGACAGGTCGGCCTGCTGTGGTGTCTCGGTAGCGCTGCCCGAGTTGTTGCCGGTGTTCGGGTCGAACTGGTCGGCGTGGGTAATTGTTGCTGTGTTGGTTCTGGTGGCGGGGCTTGTGACCGTGGTCGTGAGCGTCAAGGTGGCGATAGCGCCGTTGGCGACGGCACCCACGATCCACAAGCCGGTGCCCGACGTGTATGTTCCCTGACTGGGGTTGGCCGACACGAAGGTCAACCCTGCCGGCAACAGATCGGTGACCTGCACGCCGCTCGCGTTGTCGCTTCCGCCGTTCGTGAGAGTCACGGTGAAGGTAATCTGGTCGCCGACATTCGGGGTCGCGTTGCTCACGGACTTCATGACGGCCAGGTCGGCACTTTTCGGCGTCTCGGTGGCGCTGGCCTGGTTGTTGTTGCCATCCGGGTCGTACTGGTCGGCGTCGGTGATTTGGGCGGTGTTGGTCCGCGCCTGCGGGCTGACGACCGTGGCGACGAGTTGCAACGTCTGAGGGACGCCGGCCGACACCGTGCCGACTGTCCAAACTCCGGTCGCCGCGGTATAGGTGCCCTGGCTGGGGGTCGCCGACACGAAGGTCAATCCGGCCGGCAACAAGTCGCGCAGTAGTACGTTGGTGGCCGCGTTGGGGCCGGCGTTGCTCAAAGTAATGGTGAAGGTGATCTGGTCGCCAACGTTTGGTGTTGGGTTGCTCACCGTCTTCGCCACGGCGAGGTTGGCCTGCTGTGGCGTCTCGGTAGCACTGCCGGTGTTGTTGCCAGTGTTGGGGTCGACCTGGTCGAGCGCGGAAACGGTTGCCGTATTCGTCGCAGCATTGGGCGAATCCACGCGGGCGGCGATCGCCAGGGTCCGCGAAGCGCCGGCGGGCACGGCGCCGACAATCCAGAGCCCGCTCGCCGGGATGTAGGTGCCCTGCGAGGGGGTGGCCGACACGAAGGTCAATCCGGGAGGCAGCGTATCGGTAACGCGAACACCCGTGGCATCCTGCGGACCGTTGTTGGTAAGCGTGACCGTGAAGGTGATGGTGTCGCCGACGTTGGGCGTCGGATTACTGACAACCTTGGTGACGGCTAGGTCCGCCGGGTACACGTAGGTGATGGTGACAGTAGCGGGGTTGGAGACCAGCCCCGTCTTGTCCTGAACCGTGTAGTTGATGGGGGTCGGATTGCTGGCAAAGCCAACGACGGGGAAGAAGGTGACATTGCCCAGATCGTCCACCTGCCAGAAGCCTTCGCCTGGAACCGTGCGGGTGGTCTGCCGGCCGGGCGTCGCCGGGTCGAGGTCGACCGTGGCGGGGTCAATGTCATTGTTCGGGTCGGTGTCGTTGCCGGTCACGTTCAGGGTCACCGGCCCCGGCGCGTTATTCAGCGAGCTGTCATTGACCGCCACTGGGGGGAGCTGGACGTAGTCCACCGTGACGGTGGCCGGGTTCGAGGTGTTGCCGTCGTCGTCCTGCACCGTGTACTGGATCGGCGTCGGGTCACCGGTAAAGCCGGCTGCCGGCGTGAAGGTAATCGCGCCCGTCGTCGTGTTCACGCTCCAGGTGCCCTGACCGGGCACCACCAGCGGGGCGCCTGGGAACGGTGTGCCGACGATCTGGACCGTCGTGGCGACCACGATATCGCCGGTGGTATCGTTGGCTAGCACGGGCACGGTTACCGCCGTCCCCGTCGTGTTGCCGCTGGAGCTGTCATTCGTCGCGACCGGGACGTAGTCGATGGTGATCGTGGCCTGGTTAGACACCCGCCCGGTGGCGTCGTTGACCGTGTAAGTGATGGGTGTGGGATCTTTCGTGAAGCCGGCCACGGGCGTAAAGGTCACATTGCCGTCGCTGTCCGCCGTCCAGGTTCCCTGGCCCGCCACTGTCCGTGTCGTCTGCTGGCCTGCCGTGCTGGGGTCCAGGTCCACCGTATTGGGATCGATATCGAGATTGGGGTCCGTGTCGTTAGCGGTCACATTCAACGTGACCGGTCCCGCCGAGTTGTGCAGCGAACTGTCGTTGACGGCCACGGGGCTTTGTGCCGCGGCGCCAGGAGTCAGCGTGATCGTGGTCTGATCATCTTCCGATGTCACATTGTTGTTGGGCGTCGAATCCGGATCGAACTGTTGGCTGACCGTCACTTGCGCGGTGTTGGTATAAGGCCCGGCGGTGTTCACGTTGGCGGAAATGCTCAGCGTTCGTGACGCTCCTGGCGCCACGACGCCGGCAAGCCACTTTCCCGTGACCGGGTCATACGCGCCGCCGCTGTCGTCACTGACGTAAGTGAAACCGGCGGTGAGCTTGTCCACGAGTTCCACGCCATTGGCGAAGTCAGGGCCGGCGTTGGTAACGGTCACGATGAAAACAACGTCATCGCCGACCGTCAGCGTGCCGCTCTCATCGTTGTCGCCGTCGAGGACAGCCGTCTTGGTGACGCTCAGGTCCGCGATGAATGGCGCGGCAACGGCGTTGTCATCCTCGGTGCTTGAGTTGTTATTGGGCGTGCTGTCCGGGTCGAAACTGCCGGAAGCGGAAACCTGAGCGTAATTCGTGTAGGCACTGGTGGGCTTGCCGCCGACAAGGGTGGCAACGATGCTCAGCGTCGGCGTGGAGAGCACGGTGACCGTGCCGACGTTCCAGTCGCCGCTCCCGCTGGTGTAAGTGCCCTGGTTGGCTGTGGCGCTGAAGAACGTGTAGCCGGCCGGCAAGAGGTCCTTGACGTGCACATTCGCCGCGTCGGTGGGACCCAGGTTGTTAAGCGTGAGCGTGAAGGTCACCCGGTCGCCGATGCTGACGTCGCCGCTGCCGTCCAGGTCCGAGGTCAGCGTCAGCGTCTTGTCCAGGCTCAGATCGGACTTCGGCTGCACCGGCGGCGTCACGGTGGCGTAATCGTCCTCGGTCGTCACATCGTTGTCGGGCGTGCTGTCCGGGTCGAAGCTGTCGCTGCTGTGGACCTGGGCCACGTTGGCGTACGTCCCGCCCGGGCCGACGATGGCCGTGATGTGCAGGACGGCGGTGTTGCCGGGCGTTGTGGCGCCGATCGTCTTACCGATGGTCCAGATGCCAGTCCCAATGGCATAGGTGCCGCCGTTGATCGCGGCGTCGTCGCTGACGTACTGGTAACCATTGGGCAGCAGGTCCTCGACGGTGAGGTTGTACGCTGGGTTGGGGCCGCTGTTGGTGGCGGTCACGGCAAAGACGATCCGGTCGCCGGGCGTGAGCGTGCCGCTGCCATCGAGGTCGGTGAAGGTGAAGCTCTTGCCGAGCGACACATCCGCGATGGGCACGATGGGATCGGAATCGACGGCGGTGTTGTTGCCGGTATTCGGATCAACAAGGCCTGCCGGGGGCAGGACCGTCGCGAAGTTGGTCAGAGTGCCGATGGCGGTGGGGTTGAGCGTGCCCTTGACGGTGTAAGTGACCGTGCCGCCCACTGGGACATTGAGGGTGCCGCTGATGCTGTTGCCGCTGCCGCTGGCGGGCGTGACGCCGGCCCCGCCGGCGACTGTCGTCGTGAAGGTGACGCCCATTAGCAGGGCTGGAACATTATCGGTGAAGGCCGCGCCGATGACCGCATTTGGGCCGGCGTTGGTGACGGTGATGGTGTAGGTGACGGCACCCCCCGGCTGGACGTTGACGAGGCCGTCGGTCTTGGTGATCTGCAGATCGGCCTGCGGGTTGCTCACGATCGGGGTCGTATCGCTGGCCGTGTTGTTGGCCGGGGTCGGGTCCGGCCCACCATCGCCAGCATCGGCGATCGAGACAGTGTTGGCGATCTGCGTTACGCCGCCGGGCAACGGCGACGCCACGTTCACCGCGAAAGTCGCGGTGCCGCTGGCGCCCGCCGCCAGATTGCCGATGGACAGCGCGAATAGGCCGCCTCCCTCCGAGTCCCAGGCGCCGAAGCTGGAGGCGCTGTTGAACGTGGTGTTGGCCGGCAGTTGCTCGGTGATCACGACGCCGTCGGCGTTCTGGGTGCCGACGTTGCTGTAGGTGATCTGGTAAAGAACAACACCGCCGGCCAGCGTGGAGGTGCCGCCGTCGGACTTGGTGATGACGAGGTCCGGCGCGGCGTTGACCGGCGTGTCGTCCACTCCCAGGTTGTTATTCGGGTTGGTGTCGGCCCCGTGCGTCCCGTCGTCGGTGATCTGCACCGTGTTGCTGATCTGCTCCAGGGCAGCGGGGACCGGACTCGGCATCGTCACGGCGAACACGACCGAGCCGTTGGCCCCGACGCCCAGGTTGCCGATCGCGAAGCGGAACGCGCCGCTGCCCAGCGCGACCCAGCCCGGCGTACTGGCGGCGGTGTTGAAAGTAGTACCGGGCGGCAAGAACTCGGTGAGCACCACCCCGGTCGCATTCGCCAGGCCCGCGTTCGAGTAGTTGATCGTGTAAGCCACCGTGCCGCCGGCGCTCACCGTCGCGCCGCCGTCCGACTTGGACACGACCAGGTCCGGCGCGGCCGTCGCAATGATGGCGGTCTGGCGGGTGGCCGTCACCCCTTCAGTGCCCTCGTGGGCCGTGACGGTGATGGAGAAGGTGTCGCCCTGGGGCGGGGTCCAGGCGAGCTCATAGGTCTTCGTACCGGCCGTCGAGGCCACGACGTTGGCGTCGGTCAACGTCGTCGACAGCACGGTGGCGCCTGAGGAATTCTTGATGACGACGTCGGCGCCGGTGATGTCTGACGCGCCGAATGGATCACTGAGCGTGAAGCGAACGAACGCGGGCAGACCGGCGGGAGTGGAGGTGATCGGCGAGCCGGCGGGGTAAGCCGCCCCGTAAACATTCAGGGAATCGACTGCGATGCCCGTGACCGTGGCGAGTTGCACCTGCGACGGGAAGGTATTGCTGTCGTACAGGATGTTGAACGCATAACTCGAGTCGAAGTCGGTGAGCGTCAGGCTAATCTGGTTGCCCGTCGGGACGGTCACGTTGTTCGGGATCGTTCCAGTCCACTCGAGCTTGAAGATGCCGCCGCCCAGCGCGGTCACGGTCGGCGGTGCCGGCAGCGTCACGGCGTTTGTGCCGCCCTGGCTCAGGGATACGGCGAGCTTCGGGCTAGCCGGCAGGGTCCCGCTGATGAGCTGGATGTAGGTTGTGACCTTCACCGCAGCGCCCTGGGGTACAACGAACGGCGCCGCCATGGGCGCGGTTTGCGTGAAGGTCGTCGAGGTCGTCACGGTGCCGGGCAGATAGCGGTCCCAGAAGAAGCTGAACGGTTGCCCGTTTTGCGAGTTGGTATTGGCCTCAAGTTGAGTGAACGGCGCGAACGCACTGCCGGTCCACAAGTCGGCGCGCAGGTCCTTGATGTCGTCGTTGACCATCAGCATAATCTGGTCGGAATACGGGTTGGAGTTCAGCGTGATCGCGCGCGACACCTTGTTGTTGAAGGAGTTGCCGAAATTGGTGCCCGCGGACCAGGCGCCGGCGGTGAAAGTTCGGAATTGCAGCTCGGTGGTGTTGGTATTCTCGTTGTTCTGATAGACCGCCAGGGCATCGCCCGATTTGCTCTCGAAGGCGACGGCGATCTCGAGGTTGTTGTTATTGTCTACCCCGTCCTGGACGCCGAGCGTGGAGGTGCCCCAGGCCGTGCCGTTCCAAACGTTTATCCACGCGTCCTTGCCGTTGCTCTCCACGCCCAGCACGATCCGGTTGCTGTTGGGATCGCCGGCCACGACGGTCCACTGAGCGTAGTTGTTAGAGCCCGCCGGAGCCGCGAGCGTGGCCGGCGCACTCCAGGCGGAGCCGTTCCAGAGGTTGTAGCCGACCGCCCCGGCCGTCCCCGAGGCGTAGACCACCATCGCGCGCCCGGTCTGCTGCTCGTAGACGACGTTCGCGTCCGTGAAGTTGTGGCTGCCGTTGTTGTCGACCTGGATCTGGTTGCCCCAGCTCGAGCCGTTCCAGACTAGCGCCCGGTCCACCTCGTTCTTGTCGGTGACCGTGATGACGATTTCATTCGAGCCCGCCAGCGGATTGGCGGCGATGCGAATCTGGCGCGGCTCGGTGCCCGTGTACGCGGGGATCGTCGCCGCGTTGGTCCAGGAAGTGCCATTCCAGAGGCTAAAGTTGAGCGTTGCGCCGGTATTCCACACCAGCATGGCCCGGCCGCTGTTCGTCTCGTACGCGACCGCCGCTCCCCACCACTGAGGTTGGCTCGGAGCGCCCAGCTTTTGCGTGACAGTGCCACCGATGTTGATCGCGATCGGCGTCCACGAACTGCCGTTCCAGATCGAGCCGCTGACGTGCTTGTCCGTGGTGACGCCGACCACGACCGCCTCGTTGCGCTTGGCCGAGGCCGCGCTCGCCATGGTCTCGTAACTGCCGCCGTCGGTCGCGGTCGTGCCCGGCGTGGCGAACGCGGTCAGGTTCCAGGGGCGATACTCCAAGTTCTTCCTGGAACTGTTGCTCCAGGTGGCCATGCCCGTGGAGTCGGGGCTGACGACCGGCATGACTGCCACCGACGACGTGGTCGTGTCGCCCGTGGCCACTGGATCGACGCGGTCCATCCCTTGTCCGGGGTCGCTCAGGTAAAGCTGCTTGTTGACGGTCGCGACCGAGCCGCCCAGGAAGCTGAGACGCGACACTGCGGTGTTGCTGTTGCTGATGCCGTCGTTGACTGTCACGGCGATGACACGGTCGGTGGAATTCGGGAAAGTGAGGTTGTTGCTGTACTGCAGCGAGCCGATCACCTGCTGGTACTGTGCCAGCGTCGCCGTGCCCGTCAGGGTAAAGCCGCCGTTGCCGTCCGACTTGACCGTGATGCCGAAGCTTCTGGCCAGCGTCTGGTTGATCAGCAGCGTTTCGGCCGTGCCGTCCGGGCGCGTGGTCAACTTGATCGCGGCTGACCTGATGACGGTGCCGTTGTCGGTGATCTGCGTGTCCGTGTCGGCGGCGGGCACGGTCGAGCCGGCGGTGAAGTAGCCCTTGTAGTCGGCGCCGGTCGCGCCGCTGCTGTT
>DATANR010000462.1:0-1866 GCA_036266155.1 Gemmataceae bacterium
CGTGCGGCTCAATATTGCGGTTGCGCGCGTCTCCGAGCAGGGGCTACCGACCATCTACGTCAACCAGGTCGGTGGCCAGGACGAACTCGTATTCGACGGTGTGTCATTTGGCCTGCACGCTGATTGTTCGTTAGCCTTCCAGCTTGGCGGATTTCAGGAAGCGACTGTCACGACAAATTGGGTGCGTCGCAACGGCACCTGGCGTTGCGAAAACGGCCCCGTGGTTGACAGCGTCGAGGCCGATCGAGCCGACTACACGGCGTGCGTGTTAGGTCTTCGCGATTACGTGAACAAGAACGGTTTTCCGGGAGTCGTACTGGGATTATCCGGCGGCATTGATTCCGCGCTATGCACGGCGATGGCGGTTGACGCCTTGGGCAAGGACCGCGTGCGCTGTTTGATGCTGCCCTACAAATTCACCTCTCAGACCTCTCTCGACGATGCCGCTGCTTGTGCGAAGGCGCTTGGTGTGCGCTACGAAATTCTACCCATCGCGTCGGCAGTCGAAGGCTTCGAAGCCGCGCTCAAGCCCGTCTTCTCCGGGTTGCCACGGGATGTCACTGAAGAAAATCTGCAGGCACGTGCGCGCGGCACGATCTTGATGGCGATTTCCAATAAGTTCAATCTGATGGTGGTGACCACCGGAAACAAATCGGAGATGTCGGTTGGCTACGCAACCCTCTACGGCGACATGAATGGTGGTTTCAACCCGATCAAGGATCTTTACAAGACCGAAGTGTTCCGCCTGGCCCGACTGCGCAATAGCTGGAAGCCGCTTGGGGCCAATGGCCCGGACGGGCCAGTCATTCCCGAGAATATCATTACAAGGCCACCGACCGCGGAACTGAGGGAAAATCAGAAAGACGAGGATTCGTTGCCCCCTTATTCCGTTCTCGATGCGGTTTTGGAGCGTCTGGTAGAGCGTGAGGAGCCGATATCGGCAATTGTCGATGCCGGTTTCGATCGCGAAACGGTCACCCGCGTTGAACGTCTGATCAACACCGCGGAATACAAACGACGCCAAGCCGCTCCGGGAGTAAAAGTGACTCTGAAAAATTTCGGTCGCGATCGCCGCTACCCGATAACCAACCGTTTCCGCGAATCTGGAACGCCGATGCCGTCGCCCGATATTTCGTTGATCACGGGCAAGCCAACAAAGTCCGAAGCATTCGATTATTGAAAGTTTTCGCGTTACCGCGCTGGCCAGAAAGTTGGGCCGACGGTGCGTACGCTGCGTTTCGTCGGATCCGTCTCGCCGGGTGCCTCAGCGTTTGGTGACGGGCTGACCGGTGCAGCTGCTGCCGCGGGCGCGCGCTGGTCCTGTCGCATCGGTTTACCGTCGACGCGCGGTTGCGACAACTGTTTGGCATTCTGCTCGGTGACGACGACGTCGCCGGGTGCGACCGTATCGTCCGGGCCAATCGCTTTCAGAGTCTGCGCCCAGCTTTCACCTGGCCGTCGACAACTGCACTCCGGACTCATTGATTTGCGATACTGAAAAGCGGTCGGCAATTCCGAGTACGGCCGCCCGCTAAGGGAGACTGCCTGCGCCATTTCCTCGCCCGGATTGTGATAAGCATAGAGAGACACCTCGGACGCCGGACACATCCGCTGGCAAGCCATTTCGTCATCCCGGAATCGATCCGGCGAAGTTGAGTACGAAATCGGGAAGTAGAATCCATCGCATGTGCGTACGCAGACGGTCCGGAACGTTCCACCCATCGGGCCGAGCGGTGTTGATGCGATGCCGCCGCCACCGTTGTCGCCAAACAAACGATCCCAAAAACCGCCTTGCTGTCCGGCAAGAGCCGCGGCGCGATATTGCGGTCCGCACCCGTTGTCACCCAGTGCTATTAGTAATCCTCT
>DATANR010000463.1:0-4219 GCA_036266155.1 Gemmataceae bacterium
CGGTGCTGAAGCCCAGGAAGTGACATCGTCGGTGTTGGCGACTTGCCAAAAGCGCAATCACAACCCATTCACGTTCGTGAGCCAGGCATTCCGAGGATTGCTCGGCAACCTCTTCGGCTCAACGGGGCGCTAAACAAGTACGGCCTTAGTATGATCGGCGTCTGCGGGGATGTACTGGTGAAGATTGCCTCGATGGCGACGCCCTCGTCAGCGAGGCTGTTTCTGCTGACCGCTATCCTCCTCTATGGGTCAACCGCGATCGGGTAGTGGCTTAACACTGTGTTGACGCTGCCGACTTCTCGACCAGTTCCGCCAACGTCCAAACATGGTCCTCAAGTTTCGCGGCCATCGCCGGAGTCGTCTTGATCTTGTCGTTTGCTTCGGTCAACGTCTGATGCGGACGACAGAAATTGTAGTAGGCGAATCCGAGCGCCAGCATGGCTTCGTGGTTCGCCCATTTCTTGCTGAACGCATTCGTCAATCTCGTCATGCGGCGGTTCCCCATGCGAACGGTCAAGTTCTGGCGTTCGACGTGCGAGGTCGTGATACGGTCCGGGTCGGGGTTGCCGTTGACCGGCGTCTTGATCGTCCCGTTCACTTCGCCCGGCGAGTAACGATGATCGTCTTTCGTCGCGTAGGTCTTGACGAGCTGCGCGAAGTCGGCCCCGCTCATGGCTGACGGGATAGCGGTCTTGTACGGCTTGAATCCATCGGTCGTGATTTGGAAGTGGCCCGTGGTCGCTTCCGCCAACTTGCCAGCGAAGTGGTAGGCGTCCTCAGAGGATCGACGGCCCAGGTGGTAGGCAAGCACTAGCTTCGTCTGACGCTCAATCCCGATGAAGCAGTAAGCGTCACCGATGCCATCTTGATCCGGTGCCTTGTTCGCTCGCGTCCGTTCCTTCATCGCGACGAATCCCCAAATCTCGTCGGCTTGCACGTCCACCACGGGCAGGTTCTTGATCCGACCGGACAGCAACCGCTCGCATCGTTCGCCCATGAGCATCAACAGGTCGATGATTGTGTTGCGGTTCACGCCGGTTAATCGCATCGTCGCGCGAATGCTGACGCCTTCGACCAAATGGTGAAGGACCGTGAGCGCCTTGTCCATGTTGAGCCGCATGTCGCCAAGCGCACGAACCGGACGATCCGAGAACGTCTTGCGGCACGTCTGGCACTGGTAACGCTGGTTGCCGTCACGGTCCCGACCAAACTTGCGGGCTTCGGTCTGGCAGGTCGGGCAAAGCATGGGAAGGGCTCCAAAGACGATCAACACACTGCATACTCATTATGCCAGAGCGGACAGGAATTTCAAGTGCAATTACGAAAATGCCTGCCTGCACGCATTGACTCTATGCGTGCTTGCGCGCATAATCAATCCCAGGCGAGCAAATCCAAAGGAGAGAGCAATGGGAGAGTCGCGAAAAGCAGAGGTGCCAATGTCATCGCTGGGTGGGAAGGCACGGGCCGAAAAGATGTCTCCCGCCCAGCGAAGTGCTAGCGCTCGGAAGGCGGCCGCCGCGAGATGGGGCAGAGACGAAAAGGCAAAGGGTGCTGTGATCGCGCCGCACAATGGGATGATTAGAATTGGCGAGCTGGAAATCCCGTGTGGAGTCCTAGAGGATGGCACGAGAGTCTTATCGGAACGTGGAGTTCTGAAGGCTCTCGGAATCGGTCGTAGCGGCTACGCGCACAATCGCGCAAAAGAAGACGCCGAAGGGGGCGGTGCTGGACTTCCACTTTTCGTGGCCCCAATCAATCTTAAACCGTTCATTGACTTGGAATTAGCATCGGTGCTGCAAAAGCCGATTTGGTATCGACCGATCACCTCTGATCGCGGAGTCGGAATCTTACACAAGGGGGTTAGGGCCGACTTGTTGCCAAAGATCTGCAATGTGTGGCTGAAAGCTCGCGACGCCGACGTAATCAAGGGAGCTAGGCAAACCATTGTGGTAGCCAACGCTGACATCCTTTTGAGAGGCTTGGCAGAGGTTGGAATTACGGCGCTAGTCGATGAAGCGACCGGCTACCAAGAGTCACGTGCGCGTGATGCGCTCGCCAAGATCCTTGAAGCATTTGTCGCCAAGGAACTCCGCAAGTGGATCAAGACGTTTCCGGTCGATTTCTATGCGGAGTTGTTCCGGCTGCGTGGCTTGGAATACGGAGCGGACAAGCCGATCAAAGCCCCGCGATACATTGGCCACTTAACCAACGACATCGTTTACTCGCGATTGGCCCCAGGCATTTTGGCGGAACTGAAAGAAAGAAACCCTGTTGCCGAAAGCGGCTATCGAAAGAGCAAGCACCACCAATGGCTTACCGCCGACATTGGGCACCCGAAGCTGCTGCAGCATTTGTCCGCAGTGGTTGCCTTGATGAAAGTATCCGCCGATGGAGACTATGACGGGTTCAAAAAGCTACTAAATCGGGCACTTCCGAAACAAATCGACTGCCCGCTCTTTGACAACATTCCAGACAATGGTGGCGACTCAGAGACGGAGTTGGAAACCAATTAGGGTCGCTTGGATTTACCCCAACGGGCCGCCGCCGCCTTCTTCGCGCTGGCGACCCGTTCCTTTTTCGTCATCGACGCCGCTCTCGCCTTCCCACCCTTCAACCCACCCTTGCGACCCAGCGCCACCGCTGCCGGGTCTTTCCCGTCGTCAGCCTGGGCCGGCGGCTTCCCATCCGAAATGGTCTGGATGATCCCGAACGCCAGTTCAGCAGGGTCGGGTAAACGTGGCTTGCGTGACCGGTTTGGCATACGATGAAGCGTATCTGATTCACTGGCTTGGAGCAAGAGGTGGCGTATGTTCACAATCGAAGTATCAAGGAAAGCAAAAGATGACGTATTCAGTGTTGAGACACTAGCTGTGTTTCACCAAGAGTGCCTTGGTGGGCAGATCAAAGTTATCCCTAGCGGTGACGACTATTTCCATCTCGATTGCACGAGATGCAAAGACCGTCGCCTTTTGATTTGCGGTGAAAAAACAACCGCGATGATCGCGAAAACCGCTATCGACGGGGCGACGAGAGACATTCCGAGCCTCGACGGTGGGACGATTATGGTCTCGCAAAAGCAATAGCGTCAACACAGTGTTAAGCCACTACCCGCGATCGGCTGGTACTACGTCGTCAACCACGTTACCCTGGCCGCCGTTGGCGTCTGGTCTGCCGTATCCACCGTATTGCTCTTGGTACTGGTCAGTTTCGTCTGGTTTCGCGAGCCGCTGACGTTGCAAGATTGTGCTGGCATTGTCTTTGCGATCGCAGGTGTGATGCTGTTAGCAAGACATACGTAGCCCAGCTGTCGGGCGCATCAGCAGCGCTGATGATCTCCTAACCTCACTAACGACCCGTTGCGACGCTCTGGCGGGTGGCGTTCCACGCCAAATGCGCGAGTTTTCGCCATGAACTCGACTTGGCCGCGCAACTTTGGATAATCAGAGATTATCCAAAGCGATATCGTCCATCCAAACTCCGAGTCGAGACTGCTACGGCGTGCGCATGCGTGACGTGAAGGGCGAGATGAAGGCGGGCGCACTGAAATACGCGGCCGCGGCGCCAGTACATATCGTGCTGTAGGCTAATTGGCTCTGCGCTAGCGAGAAGTGCGTGGCCGGCGGCCTTGCCTCCGAGGCGATCGCTTGGGTTCGACTAAATTGGCTTTGGGATGGTGATCTTGTAACGCGCGCCGCAGATCCTCACAGACCACATGAGTATACCGTTGGGTGGTTGCAATCGAGCTGTGACCAAGGAACTCCTGAACATGTCGAAGGCTAGCGCCGTTGCGCAAAAACAAGGTAGCAGCGGTGTGTCTGAACATATGGGGCGTCACTCGGCGCTGAATGCCAGCGGTTCGAGCAAGGACTGATAGGGCGTTCGCGATCCCTTGAACGGAGAGACGGCCACCCCTCGCATTTACGAAGAGGAACTCGGAGGTTACTTGGTGAACTCTTCTGGCCCGCACGTATTCGTCAAGGGCCGCGCGCGAATCACCGTCGACGATGAACGCCATTCGCTCAATGCTCCGCTTTCCGAGGACAACAAGAAATCCATCTGTGGTACATAACTTGTTGACAGGCGTGAAGTGCGCCCCTGGCGCTGGACCAGTAGTGTTACCATTACTGGGCCAAGTCAGGAGTGGGTATCATGCCCCGTCCGCGTCGGTCGTTCTCGGCTGAGTTCAAGGCCCAGATCGTTCTGCAGCTTTTGAGTGGTG
>DATANR010000464.1:0-10554 GCA_036266155.1 Gemmataceae bacterium
CGCTTCGGAGAGGGGGCCGGGGGGAGAGGTTTTCGGTTGGGGCCGAGCGAAGACCTCTCCCCCTAACCCCCTCTCCGAAGCGGAGAGGGGGAACAAGACATAAAGAGGCGGGCGGCAATCGGTCGCAATTCCCCAGCCAGGAACACCGACCCCGCGATCACGATGCCATCCTCCGGCCCGACCTCCGCTCGTACCGCCTGCCAAGCTTTGTTGGGATTCGAGTGAATTCGGATGTCGGTCTTTCCGAGCCCACGCAGCACGTCCGCGACGCCCGATGGGTCCGCCGATCGCGGATTGCTCAAATAGCGCGTCAGATGAAAGCAATCGAAATGTGGTGCGAGCACCGCCAGGATTTCCGCGATCTGCTTGTCGTTCGATGCGGCGAAGATCAGATGTCGACGACCGCGGATCGGAAACGATGCTTGCAACGTCTCCGCCAGCGCCGCTGCGGATGCGACGTTATGTGCGCAATCGAGAACGACCGTCGGACTACGGCCAACTAACTCGAGACGTGCCGGCCAGACGACATCACGAAGACCTGCCGCTACCGCCGCGTCCGAGATCGCGAGGCCCGCATTACACAGGATTTCCGTGGCCGCGATGGCCCCGGCCGCATTCGCCCCTTGATGTTTGCCGAACAGCCCAAATGCCATGACGCCATAGTCGCGCCGGCCGGTGGCGACGTTCACCGTTCCCGCTTCATACGGTTTGCCCGTGAATCGTGTCCAACGGAAGTCCCGCCCGGCGGCCCGGATACCTGTGTCATGCTCGGCCGCGACGCGTTCGATCACTCCCAGCACTTCCGGATTGTCGGCGGTCGTCACGACCGGCACGCCACGCTTAATGATGCCGGCCTTTTGAAAAGCGATCTCCGCGAGCGTGTTGCCGAGCATCGCCATGTGATCAAAGCTGACATTCGTGACGATCGAGACAAGCGGATCGCAGACGTTCGTCGAATCGAACCGCCCGCCGAGGCCGACTTCAAGAACCGCGATGTCGACGCGACGACAATCGAAGTGCAAGAACCCCAGGGCCGTGATCACTTCAAAAAACGTCGGCGACCGGGCCGGATCGCCTTCCGCGTCCATCGCGTCCACGGCTAAAGCGACTTCGCTCATGCGCACGGCGATCTCGTCGCGGCTGATCGGGACGCCATCCACTTGCACGCGTTCGGAGACGTCAGAAAGATGCGGCGACGTGAACAAACCCGTCCGCAAGCCGGCCGCTCGCAAGATGGCCGCGAGAATCGCCGATGTGGAGCCTTTGCCTTTTGTCCCCGCGATGTGAATGCAGCGCAGACGGCGATGCGGATCGCCGAGCCGCCGAAGCAGCGCCCGCATGCGGTCGAGCTTCAAATCGCCCGGCCGCGGCTGCCGCCGTTCGTAATCGATGCGCCCGTACCAGAACGCGAGCGCTTCGTCGTAGGTCATTCGGGCATTAACCACAGAGACACAGAGGCACAGAGAAGAACATATTTATTTCTTCTCTGTGCCTCTGTGACTCTGTGGTGAATTCTTCTTATCCCTGCACCGGCATGCACACCTGCTCCAGCAGCTTTTCACAGCGATCCTGAATGATGTCCGCCAGATTGGGGAGCGGCTGGCCTTCCGGCAGCGCTTCCTTCATTGCCGCGATCCACCGCGGGAAACTGTAGAGCATGCCGAGCGCCTCGACCGTCATCGGTTCCAGGCGGGCGTGCTTGCCGTTCTTCTCCGCCTCTTGCCAGACGGTCTTGCTCTTGCCCGTCAGCGTCAGATCGTCTTCAGGACGCATCAGGATCAAATGGTCGATCACCGTCGGCTCGACGTTCATCGACGACAGCTTGATCTCCAAGTCGCGTGGCTTGCCGGCCGACTTGGCGAGGAACAGCCCGATGCCGACCTTCCACGGCTGGCCGTCCTTGCATGCCCAGTGCGCGATGCTGATGACGCCATAGGTCGGATGATCGCCAAACGTGTATTCCGGCACGACATGCTGTAATCGCCACGGTCCGACTTTGACGCCGTTTTCGTGACAGGCCTGCAAGAACGCGCCGAGGCCGGCCTGGATTTCGCGCGTGGCCCCGGTCAGGGCGCCATCCGGCATCAACTTGCGCAGGGCCGCCCGTTCTTCTTGGGCCCACAATTCGGCCATGCCGGCGGCGTTCATCACGACCGGCGAGATGGCGGTCGGTTCAACCGCGTGAATGATCTCCACGGACTTGACAGCAATTTGCGGTTCGGCACTCGGCATCGACACGGGCTCGTCGATCGGCAGCCGGCTCGGAATCTGCGCCGTCGGAATGTCGTCCTCAGCGAGCGCGTCGGTGATGCGGTTACTGCCGGTGTGCCCATGGTCGGCACCATAAACCAGATGGTCGAACAAGTGCCGGCACTGCTGCAGCATGTCGCGCAGCGTCGGCTCAGTGAGGGCGATGCGCCGGACATGCTCGTCGTTGAACGGATACAGTGGCCCAAAGTCGGACGCGTCGCGCAACTCGCGGAGGCAACCATCCAGTCGTGCCTCGACGACTTTGCGAACCAGTTCAGGCGCCGGCGCTTCCAGGCGAATCGCCTTGATCGTCCCGTGTTGCGGCACATGCACCGGGTTGTTGAGCCGATCCTGGATGTAGCCGTCGAGCGACGGCACGAAGCGGTTCCACAAGCCGCGCTCGGCGAACACAAGGAACAACAGACCGTCGACCTGATGCATCACCTTCACGATGCCGGCGAAGAAAGTCTCGGCCACCTTGTGCACATCATCGCTGCGTCGCGCGAGCAAAAGATCTTCGAGCTGATCGAACGCCACGACGACCGGCGTCTTGAGTGCTCGGAACACTTCCATCAACACCTTGAATAGCGCAAGCACGAGGTCCTGCCGGCTCGGTCGCACCTGGAAGGGCATATCGACGAAATCGTGCGTCAGGAAGTCGGCGAGCTTGGCCTCGTCACGCAACAGGTGAGCGCGCGTGAAGCCCTTGTAGATTTCACGACGCATCAGACCGGCCGTGTTGTGCGCTTCGGCCTTGTCGACGTAGGCATCGATGATCGCGATCGCCTTGTCCACGGAAACGCCGGCTTCCGTCATCGCCTGGAGCACGGGCATCGGACCGCGGCCGAGCTGCCCATGCCCGCCGACGTGCTCGACGAGCCACTGGCATCGTTCGAGCGCCTGGCTGACGCCGAGACCAAGCCGCCGCGTCCATCGACCGAGGCCGGGCGCCGGGAACAGGTCCATCTTCTGATCGTTCGTCAGTCCAAGCAGAGCATTCGCCAGGAGCCGGCGTACGACATGCTCGCCAACGTAATCGAGCGGTCGCACGCCGCGTTGCCGCCCGCCGCCGAGCAGGTTGTCGATGATTTGGAAGAGCAGATACTCGAGGAAATCCGCGTCTTTTTGATAGGTGCCGGGCGTGACGAGGAGCTGCCACGCCCCGTCGCCGCCGTGCTTGAGGGAATGCAGCAGATGCGTCTTGCCGGCGCCCTTGTTGCCCAACACGGGCACGACTTCCGAATGCGTCATCGGATCGTAGCGATACAAATCGATGACGCTGAGCAGCAGCGACCGCTCGGCGGCGTACAGGTCGGGCACGTGGTAGCGCGCACAAACCTCATCATCGGGATTGCGCGCGAAGTAATTGCGGAACGGATTGCCCGATCGCCGCAGCGCGTCGACCGCGCGGTCCGTGTGCGGCGAGGCCGCCAATGTTGCTGTCGCTGTAGCGGTCGTCATGTTCGAACCTCCATGTTCAGCCCCCCGAGTCCTGCGTCCCCAGTCCTCAGTCCCCAGTCTTCGGTGTTGACTGAGGACAGGGGACTGCGGACTTTCAACGGGTCGACGCGTAATACGCAACCTCATGCCCGACTAACAAAGCGAACGCCGGCTCCGGCAAGGCGTAGAGCGGGCCGGTCCAGGGGTGCAGGTAAATCTGGTGGTCGTCGTGCAGCTGCCGGAGAGCGTCGTGAAAGAGGCCGATGCTGACCTGGTTGGCCGACTCGAGCCGGCGATAGAGATCAGAGAGGGGGCAGTCCTGCGACGCTCCGGACGCGGCGTGCCATTCGGCGAGCCGAGCCTTCACGTCGGCAATCAAGGCGTCGGAAGCGGCCGGCGACTTGGGCCGGGCCGGAATGAAGATTGCGTTCATCGGAGTCCCATTCGATTGATGATGGTCAGTGAGCCGGGGCAGCACATGGCCGACCGCCGAGCGAATCGCTTCGAGCCCCGCGGCCATTCTGGCGACGTTCGCCGACAGCTCGGCGACGGCCGCTTGCCGATCTTCGAGCACGCGGACGAAATCTTCGATGACTTGCCGCGGGCTCGCTTGATGGGCGAGGTATTGCATGCCCTTGTCGGTCAGCACGCAGACCTCGCGGACACCTTTGCCTTTGGTCTCGCTTTGCACGACTTGCAGCAGACCGTCGGCCTTGGCCCGGTCGGCGGCGACTTTGGCGATGGTCGTGGCCGGGAACAAGCCGGGCTCGGACTTTTGCGCGTAAAGCGACAGACCGGCCGGTTCGGCCGCGGCACGCGTGAGCGCATCGACGATCAGTTGTGTGGACTTGTCGGCCAAGCGCCCCCTCCTTAGGATCGCTGGTCAACGGAACGAGGCGAGGGCGGCTGCGCACCATCCGTCGATGCGGCTCACCCCCGCGCGGCGTCCTGCTCGGATGGGAATGCTACGCCGGATCGGGGTTTGGTTGCAAGCCTAAAAGCAATGAAATGAAAGTTGAGCCGATCGCTAAAGAGGCGATGCGGAATTCGTCAAACTGAAAGTCAGATCGACCCAATTCCGGGCCTTTCTGGCGCTAGAATTTTGACGAGCGAGTTTCGGACACAACGCTTGTGGGCGTAACGAGATGGAGCGGAAAAATCGATCTAAGATCGCCAACCCCCCATATGTGTTTGGCGATCTCTGTTGGCGACCTTACGATTCCGCCACCACAATCAGGCGGCCCGCGCTTCGGGAATCTCATCTTCCGGCCAATCATCGAATCGAACCGCGATCTGTTTGGAGATGCCGGACTCCTGCATGGTGACGCCGTAAAGAACGTCGGCGTAGGACATTGTGCGCTTCTTGTGCGTGATGACGATGAACTGCGACTGACTGGTGAAATCGCGGATCGTCTTCGCCAGTCGCTCGGTGTTCGCTTCGTCGAGCGCGGCATCGACTTCGTCAAGAAGACAGAATGGGCTCGGCTTGCTGCGGAAGATAGCGAGCAACAAGGCGACCGCAGTCAGCGTCTTTTCGCCACCGCTCATCAGCGAGATGCTGCGCAGCTCTTTGCCGGGCGGACGAGCGACGATGTCGACGCCGGACTCAAGCACATCCTCGGGCGTGTCCAACACGATGTCGGCCATCCCGCCGCCGAAGAGCTTGCGAAACAGCTCCTGGAAGTGAGCGCGAACAGCGTCGTACGTGTCCGCGAAAAGCTTCTTACTGTCTTCGTTGATTTTGCCGATGACGGCCCGCAGAGATTGCTCGGCTTCGACTAGGTCGGTGATCTGAGATTGCAAGTCGTTCGCACGCGTTTCGATCTCAGTCAGTTCGGCCAGTGCTTCGAGACTCACATTGCCCAGGTGCCGGATTTTCTTGCGCAAGTCGTCGACTTCCTTGGCCGCCGCCGTGCTGTCCCACGTGCCAGGCAAAGACTCGCCTCGAGCCAATGGGCAAGCCGCATATTCGGCCGCCAACTCGATCTGATAGTCTTCACGCAGGCGATCCGTCACACGTTCACGTCCGGACTCTAGATCGCGGACGGTCAGTTCACGCGCATGAACTTGTTCGACGATCTGCTGCGATTCGCTGCGGGCCGAATTCAAGTTCTCGATCAACTGCGCTTGCCGGGCACGATCGGCCTCGCGACGGCTCATTCCGTCGATGATCCGTTGCTCCACGGCTTCCTTGGCGAGGAACGACTCGGCGAGCGCGGCTGATGCGCGCAGCGATCCAAGTTCGCAATCGGCAAGTCGCCCAAGCAACGTCGCTTCGTGGCGGGCAAGGCGATCGGCCTCCGCCAGGCCGCGATTCAGGTCGGCTTCACATTTCTGATGCGCTTCACGAAGGCTGTTGAGCCGTTGGACGGTTTCAGCGAGTGCGACGTGCGCGGCCATCTGCTCCTGTTGCCGACCGGCACGCTCCTGCTCGTAGGCGTGAATGGCGTGATCGGCGGTCTCGACCTGGACCCGCAGTTCCTCGGCCTGATGCTCAGCCTCCTCGGCCTTGCCGCGTGTTTCGCCCCAGAACGCTTCAGTACGCTGGAGGTCATCCTCGAGAAGTTCCCACTCCTGTCGAATCAACGAGATTTCGTCGTTGAGCCGTTCGCGTTGCTGGGAATGTTTCAAGACCTCGGTTTGTACGTCGGCGGCATTGGATGTCAGCGCTCTGATTTCCTCTTCCAGGCCATGAATTGGGCCGGCGAGACCGTCGATTTGGTCGCGGAGATCGGCAAGGCGACGTTCGGAATCCGCGATCTCGTCATCAAGTTGTTTTGCTTGAACCCGTAACTCCCGTAGTTCACTCTTCCGGGAAACGATGCCCGCTTCGGCACGAACCGGGCCAACCGTGAGTGTGCCGTCGGCCGTCAGAAGGTCGCCGGCACGAGTGACAAAGCGAAAACCGGCCAGATCAGGGTCTGTCACCAGCCGGCGAGCCGTCGCCAAATCGTCGACGACGAGCGTGCGGCCCAACAATTGCGCCGGGAGACCAACCAATTCTGGATTGTCCGAAGTCACCCAGCGATCGGCAGTCGCCGTATCGGCGCCATGTGCCAGCGGCACTGTTTCCGCGAGCGGCATGAACCCCACGCGACCAGTGAACGGCGCCTCGCGGCTCGCAAGAGCCGCCTCGAGGTTTGCCGACGATCGAACGACAAAGTATGAAGCAACATCGCCGAGCGTGATGTCGATAAGCGGGGCAAGCTCACGCGGCACGCGCAGCGAATCGGCCACGAGACCCACGACGATGCCGGCGAGCGGTGAGTGACCCGTCGCGAGGTCGGCAAGCACTTCGCGTACGCCAGTGCCGAGGCCTTCTTGTGTTCGTTCCAGGTTTTCGAGAACGTCGATCCTTCCGTTCAAGCCGCTCCGGCGAACGCGCAAGGACTCGAGTGCTTCCACCAGGCGATCGACCTGTGTACGGAAGCCATCGCGTTCTTGGCATCGATCGGTAAGTGCCTGCCGTGCCAGAGTGATGCGTTTCTTGAGAGCCGATCCCTTGTGCCCCAGCGTGTTGAGCACGCGATCGACCGACCCCAATTCCGCAGCCTTTCCCTCGCTTTGACGCCGTTTGCGATCGCGCTCGCGCTGGGCTTTTTCAAGATGCGTTTGCGCCGACGCGGCCTCGCTGTTCAGCGCCGCGGCCCGACCCACGAGATGAAATTGACGATCGCGTCCATCCTGGACTCGTTTGCGGAGTGCGGCGATCTGCTTCTCATTCTCCTCGCTCGCTGCGTCGATTAGTTCTGCACGTTCGCGCCGAACCTCCGCCTCGCCCTCAGCGGCGGCGACATCACTGCGGCCGTTCTCCGTCGATTCCGTCAATTCACGCACGAGCCTGGCCAGCTCGACCGACCGGGTCTGTGCGGAAGACAACTCGTTCTGAATGTCTTCGGACTTGGCAAGTTCGTGGAGAGAGCGTTCTTGAAAAGTCACAATGCTTTGTCGGAGTTCCGATAGCTCGTCATTCCACCGCGCAATCTCACCTTCCGCTATGCGCGAGGACTCATCGATCTGCCGGCTCTCGGCATCCCACACGGCCAACTGCATCGTCGATGCCGACATCTCGCCGCGCAGCGCATTCAGGCGATCGGTCTCGGTATTGAGTTGCTCGGTCAACGAATGATATTCGCGGAGTCCGATGCCCAGCCGCAAATCGCGGAGCCGACTACTATGCTCCTGGAATTTTCGTGCCTTCTCGGCGTCAAGCCGTACGCGCCGCAGGCGGGCTTCGACTTCACCGTGAATATCGCGGAGGCGATTCAGATTCTCCGCAGTGTGTTCGAGCTTCCGAAGTGCTTCCTGCTTCTTCGCCTTGAATCGGCTGATGCCGGCGGCTTCCTCGAAGATCGCGCGACGGTTGTGTGGACTCGCTTGCAATAGCGCGTCAACGCGGCCCTGCTCGATGATGCAATACGCGGTCGACCCCGCGCCGCTGCCGAGGAACAGTTCGCGCACGTCTTTCAAACGCGATTGCTGGCCGTTGATCAAATACTCGCCGGTTCCGTCGCGGTGGACGCGACGCGTGACGGCGATCTCCGCGGCCTCGGTGTTGAGTTGTTTGTTGGAATTGTCGAGCGTCAGCGTCACCTCGGCGAGACCGAGCGCTCGCCGGGATGACGATCCATTGAAGATGACGTCGGCCATCTCCCCGCCGCGCAGGCTCTTGGCGCTCTGCTCGCCGAGGATCCACTTGACCGCGTCGACGACATTACTCTTACCGGACCCGTTCGGGCCGACGATGGCCGTCAGCCCGGCCGGGAACGAAAACCACGTGCGGTCGGCGAAACTCTTGAACCCGACCAGCTCGAGCCGCTTGAGCATCCGACGACCTTTCCGCTGTGCATGGAGCCCGGCTCAGTTACGCTTACCGGCATCCGCCGACGGCGCGAACAAGTTGGGCGTCTCGGCCGCGTTTATCTCGGCCAGCAAGTCGTACTCCAACTCCATCTTCGGATCGGTCCGAGCATTCGTGGCCAACTTCTTGATCGGCACTGCCTGCGGCAGCGCGTCGAAGGCCAGCTTGCAGGTCAGGGATTTGCGATCGCTGGCCTTTTGCAACATGTCGGCCGTGTCCGGATAGGTGCCGCCCACCTCGGCCAGCGTTCGCAGGATGTCTGCCACATTGAGCGAGCACTGCACGTGTGTCGGCTCGCCGCCCGACTTCGGTGAGAACCGCGAAACTGTCGCGACTTTATCACCCGCCCGCGCAGTCACTGTGATGTTCGGGCCGGCCGTGAGCGAGAACGGAGCCACCAGCTTCGGACTTTCGCCGAACAGCACGACCTCCGCTCGGCCTTCCGTCATCAGATGAATGAGCGACGGACTCGACGGAGCAACTTCATGTACGAGGAACGCGCGCTTGGCCCACACGCCGCGAACGGCATCGTTGGATGGGTCGCCTTCACGCAATGCCCGGAATGCCCCGTAACGAAGTTCTGATTCCTTCGCCGCGAGCAATTCTTCCAGCTTCGACACGCCGAGCGCGTCGTCCAGCGACGCGAGCGCTGTGAGGGCATACGCCTGCAACGACGGATGCTCGACCGCGGCACGGGCCAGCGTCTCGGCCGCAGCCGTGTTGCCCAGGTAAGCGAGCGCTTCGGCCGCCGCGAAGCGGACGAGCGGATAATCGCTGGTTAAGGCGTTCTTCAACACCGGCACTCCTGGAGCGCCAAGCGCTTCCAGCTTGATCGCCGCCGCGAGCGCAGTCTCCGGCTTCAGGAGCTTGTCTTCGAGTTCACGCACGTAGCGCGTCACGTCCGCAGGCGGATTGAGCGGAACCGCTCGCACGACGCGCATGTAATGCGGGCGATTCAAGCGGTAACGCGGCGGAACCGCAACCGCTACCTGGTCCTTGTGGCGGGCCGCGGCGACCTTGGTTCCTGCCGATTCGCCGGCATGGAATGTCTCGTTGAGTCGGACCGCAACCTGCTCGGCGACGCGATAGCGCTGCTCTTCCGACTTCAGAATCAGGTACATCGGCCGGCCGTCGAGCAGCTTGCCGCCCTTCCAAACGAACGCCTTCTTGAGCGGCTCATCCGAGGCCGCCGACTCGTCACCCCTGCCATTCAGCGCCGCCTGGATTGGGCCCTTGGCAACGACCACGTCGTGGCCGCGCAAGAGTTTGTTCCCCTCACTCGTGACGTTGTAACCACTTTCCTTCAGGTTATCCCGGACTTCGCTCTGGCTGGCGAACGAACACAATGGTGTCGGCAACAACACGCCGCCGCGCAGGCTCTTGACCTTGCTGCCTTCCGGGAGGGTGATCACGACGTCGATCAGTTCGTCGCGGCGCACGCCGGGCCGCACGATGCCGGTGACAATGACAACCGCGTTATCGGGATTGTCGAGCACAGCCGCCGGGTCTTCGTGCTTGGCCCGCTTTAGGCGTTCGAAGACCACCGTACGGGCGTCACCCGGAGGCGTCGAACCGCCATTGCCATCCAGGCCGGTAACGATGCCGGCGCCACTGACCATCATCTCGATGGCGTTGTCCCACTCGGGCGCCACGTCGCCGATCGTCTGCACGAAGTTCTTGTCCGGCGCCGCTTCTTCGATCTGCGGTCGCGCGACCGTGCCAAAATCCTTGAAGAAGCATCCCGTGATCAGGAATGGGATGACGGCAAGCAGGTAACGGCGCTTCATCGAACTTCCCCCGGATGCGCGCCCCGTGCTCGCCAACCTTCCCCCGAAGGCCGACGCGGCGACGCGCAATCTCCGACGCCAATGTCAAGCGGCGGGACCATAGGGCGATCATGAGGATGTGTCAATCCGGAAAGTGACGACAATTGGCGGCACTTTTGAATGCGTTGCAACCGGGTGGGACTCGATACGTTCACACCCCCCCACCCCCCTGAACGT
>DATANR010000465.1:0-5195 GCA_036266155.1 Gemmataceae bacterium
CACCAAGCCGATGATCATCCGCCGCACCAATCGCTGGCTGCGGCGCAACGAGCTGGCGCGGTACTATCACCATCGCGCGCGTAACGCCATACCACCATTGAAGAACGAACAGCGACGGTAGCTAGACAGTAGAACTACGCAATCCCGCCAGTGAGTTTGGCAACCTTACGATCACTTGCTCTTCAATTCCAGCGGCACATCGTTGCCGCCGCCCTTGACCGCGACTTTCAGATCGGTGGAGTCTTTGCTCGCGTATTTGTCCGGCGTCAGCCGCTTTGGCGCCGTGGGCGCCTTCTTGGGATCGGCGGCCTGGGCCGAGCTGAGAGTCTCTGTTGCCACCACGGTCACGACATAGTCGCCTGGCGGCACCGAGCGATCATTGCCGATCGCCAACTCGTATTTGCCGTCGGCGCTAATGGTGCCAACCGCCGATGGCCCGCCATTCACCGGATGAAACGTTACGGTACCCGACTGGAGCGGCGCGCCGTCGAGCGTTACCTTACCACTGACGGAGCCGCCGCTGCTGCAACCCGTGACGAACAGGCTCAGGACGACGGCCCCAAGGACCGTCGCCGAATTGCGCTGAAACACGTTGTTACTCCCGTTTAGTCTGGCGTCGCGACTTCGCCGCCGGCTTTCGTGCACATGGCCCGATAGGTCGTGAAGTCGATTGTCTGGCGAATGAACCGCACGCTGCCGTCACCAAGGAGAAAATTCACACCGCCCGGATGCAGGCTGCGGAACGACATGACGATCGGCCAGTTGTCCGGGTCCGGCGGCTTCGGAAAGAAGTTCGGCGGCTGATGGCAACTCGCGTAGTCGCCGTTCGAGTAATAGAGCGCCGAGTGGTGATTGTGGAACGGCACATCCTCGCCGACGAAAAATGTATTCGACAACCCATCCGCGACGATCGCCAGCGGCTGCTTCGTCTGGTAGGAGTTGCGATAGAAGACCCCGGGGCAATTGGGGGTGTAGTGGCAATCGTTCGGCGCCCCGGTCCCCGCTCCGCCCATGCGATTGTCGCCGATGACGCCCTTATAGTTCGTGATGGCCGAGGGGATCGGATTCCACTGGTAGTTGAACGTTGCCGTCGTTTTCGGGCTCATGCCATCCGAGGGGCAGCGCAAGATCTGCAGCACCGTCGTTGCCCACGGCTGCATGTTGCTGCCCGGCAACGAATCCGGCGCGTAACTGAAGAAAGCCTGAGTCTTGGTGATTTCGAGCTTGTTCGACAGGTTGTCCTGCTCCAGGAACGGCAAACATTCCGTGATCCAACCGCGGCCGTGCAGGATCTGGCCCGGCGGTGGCGACCCCTCGGGCCAGGGGCTGACGCTATAAGGCAGATAGCCGTTCTGGTCGTGGTAGTTGTGAATGGCGAGGCCGAGTTGCTTGAGGTTGTTGGAGCACTTCATCCGGTTCGCTGCTTCGCGGATCTTCTGCACCGCGGGAAGAAGCAGGCCGATCAGAATCGCGATGATGGCGATGACGACGAGCAATTCGATCAAGGTGAACGCCAGGCGGGTACGAGGCCGAAGCATCGGACGCCCTCCAGGGTGGGAGGTGTGAAAAAGCAGTCCATGCGTTGTACATCACAAATGGATGATGGGTCAACCGAATTGTCTCGGCACGTTGCGCAATCGGGGTCATTTCTTTCCCGTGTCGCCGGCAATCTCCATGTGCGGCGTGCTCACGGTTAGGCCACGCTCGTCGGTGACCGACAGGTAGAAAACGATCGGCCGATCCGCGGGAATCGTGGCGGAAGTCTTGCTTTCCGTCAATTCAGCCGCACGCGGCTTCCATTCGCGCTTCGGCCATGGTCCGCTGGCGATCGCAAAATGTAAGTTGGCGGACTTCAGTTCACCAGTCACGCTCGCGGATGCCGTGTCTCCTTTGACAGTCATTGCGCTGATCGTGGGTAGCTTGGTCCCCTTCTTGATGTGGCTGTCGATGAACGCATCCACTTCACTGAACGTCCAGATGTGGCCGTGCGGCAAGCGCTCGTGAATCGAAAGCGTCTTCGGCGCCTTCACCAGCTCAAAACATTTGCGGTAACTATCGAGGGGATAGGCAAAGTCGTTGGTGCCATTCAGAAACAGGATGGGGCACTTCACGCCAGGAAGGTAAATTGACGGATCAAAGGTCTTCACCCACTGATCGCGGCGACCGGCCGGGAAGCCGTCGAGCCGCGGTTTCCAGACGCTGTTGTCATGCAGGAAGCCGCAGCCATATACCGGGACGGCCGCCTTGAAGCGATGATCGAGCCCGGCAACGATACACGTCAAGTAGCCGCCCCAACTGATCCCGGTCACGGCCGCGCGATCCTTGTCGACTTCGGGAAACGACGCGAGCAGCGTGTGGCTGCGCAGTACGGCGGCGACGGCATGATAAGTCCACATGTCGCGCACGGTCTTGTCATCGAACTCGCCGAACTTGGTATCGTCGCTTTGGTCCGGTCCGCCGTCGGCGAGGCGGCCCGTCGGACCATTGCCCGCGAGGTCCATCGCGAGAGCGCAATAGCCGCGGGCCGCCCAATGCTCGGCCCACGCGTTGAACGCCTTGCCGCCGCCGCCGTGAACGAGCACCACAGCCGGAAACGGCCCTTCGCCCGCCGGCTTTGCATAGTAGGCGAACACACGGGTCGGCTTGCCCTTGAATGGTTCGCCTGAGTAGAAGACCTCACGCACCTTGCCGTTGTCCGTGCCCCACTCGGGCTTGATCGGCGTCGTCTGCAATGCCTTGACGTCCCACGGGCCGGTGGTGGCCGATTCGCCAACGACGAAGCCTGGAACGAAAAGTACGAGTGCCAGAACAGCAAGGCGTGCGTGCAACATGGGAACGCTTCCTGATCTACTTGATTTCCTTCAGCCGAATGTTGCGATACTCCATCTGCCCGCGGTCGGCTTCGAGGCCGATGCCGCCCGTCGCCGGGACCTTCAAGGCCGCTTCGAGCACTTCGCCGTTGCAGGTGCAGTGAGCGGTCGTGCCCTTCACGACGACGATGATCTCGTTCCAATCCTGCGGCTTGTACTTCTTCAGCATCTTGTATGGCCCGGCGACGAGGTAATCGCGGACCTGCAATTGCGGTTCGCGGACGAACAGGCCGCTGTCGGCATTCACTTCGGCGCGGAACTCGAGCTTCAGTTCAAAGTCGTTCGGAAACCTGGCCGTGGTCCAAAGCTGCTTGATGCCCTTGCCCGCGTTGACAATGATCTTGCCATCCTTGGCCGTGTAGCGCTTGTCGTCCGACTCGGTCTTGCCGTCGAACTTCTCGCCAGACTTGTAGCCCCAGCCGGTCAGGTCCTTGCCGTTGAACAGCTCGATGACCGCTGGCTCAGCAGCTCGGCCGCTTGCGGCGAAGCACGCGACTGTGAACAGGCTCAGGAGAGTAATTCGCACCATGGAAGTTCTCAAAGGGTGACAAAGTCATTCCGGCTTTCTTATCGCGCCCGCAACTCGTCGAGCGCGGCTCGCGCGCCTTTCCACAAATACATCGTGTCCGTCGACAACACGATCAAATTCGCACCGCGATCCAGATGCGTGCAGGCGCTCGCCGCATCCGGCGCAAAAGCGCCCCAGGCCATTCCGCGTTCATTGCACATCTTGGCCAGCGACTCGATGACGGCAACGACGTCCGGATGTGCAATCTGCCCCGGCCAGCGCATGCTCGCGGAAAGGTCGTAGGGCCCGACGATGATGCCGTCGACGCCGGGGACGGCCAGGATGTCGTTCGCGTGCGGGATCGCGTCGATGTGCTCGATTTGCAGAATCACGGCAACGTGGTCGTTCGCGGAGGTCACGCATTCCTGGATTGCCATCCCATAGCGCTGCGCGCGTGCGATGCCGACGCTGCGGATCCCAGCCGGCGGATACTTGGCCGCCGCCACCGCATTGCGCGCTTCTTCGGCCGAGCGGATTTGCGGCACGATCACGCCGTCACAGCCCAGGTCGAGGACCTGTTTGATAAAGACCGGGTCGTTCCACGGCACACGGACAATAGTCCCGACACGACCGGCCGCCGCGAGGATGTGTTGCTGGACCTGGCCCAGCGACAGTGCCGTGTGCTCCATGTCGAGCCAGAGCCAATCGAAGCCGGCCAGCGCGAACAGGTCGGCGATCTCCGGGGCGGCCAGCGTCACGAACGGGCCGAAGAGGACGTCACGCCGAAGTAAACGAGCCCGAAAATCGGTCATGGTCGCTCGTGGGAAGAATTCACCACCGAGACTCAGAGACACAGAGAAGTCAAAAAAGAAACTGCATTTGTCTTCTCTGTGCCTCTGAGTCTCTGTGGTTAGGTTTGGAAGTTCCCGCTGACGCGCTCGCTTAGCCTAGGTCGTGACCGTCTGTACCCAGATGCTTTAAGATGCCGGGTACTTGGCGACCAGTTTACGAATGGTGGTCACGTTGCGCGCCGTGTTCGCGACGCCGATCGTCCTGTTCAAGAGCGGCCACTTGACCGGCGAGTCGGTGGTCCTGCCGCGGCAAAGCCAGTACCACTCGCGTCCATGCGCTTGGAAGGCGTCCGTCGGCGAATCGAAGCCGGCGAGCTTGGTGATCTCCGCATCGGTAAGAGCACGACGCAGGAAGAAGACGTGGAGCGTGTGCTCGTCCAACTCTTTGGCCGCGAACGGCCGATGGTTGACGATCGCCGCCAGCTCGGCCGGCGTCCGCAGAAAGGTCTCGACCGCGTAGCCGAGCGACTTTTCGAGATGCTCCTCGATCCGCGTCTCCAGCTTGGCCACGTCCGCGGTCGATGTCTCGAAGATGACGTTGCCGCTGGCGATGAAGGTCGCGACGTTAGCGAACTTCAGATCGACGAAGAGTTGTCGCAGCTCATCCATCTTCAGCCGACGATTGCCGAGGTTGATGCCGCGAAGGAAGGCGACGTATTGCGTGGGTGCGGACTTCTTGGCCATGCGGTTTCTACTTCCCCTCGGTGAACGACTTCAATTCGCGTATAACCGCTGCACCCCGCATCTGCTTGACCAGCCCAACATTGGCGGCGAACCAACTCTTGAGAGTAAATGGATCGACAGCGGCTTGACCATCAATTGCCTTCGTAACCGTTCACGGCCTTATGCGGGTAGCAGTGACGGTTGTTGTTTGCGATGGCGAGCGTTGTGGATGCATTGGGTGAGGAAGTCGAGCGCTTGACGATTTTGCAGGCGGCAACTGGCCACGATGGTGAGAATGCGTTC
>DATANR010000466.1:0-37711 GCA_036266155.1 Gemmataceae bacterium
TCCCCCTAACCCCCTCTCCGAAGCGGAGAGGGGGAACAAGACAAACCATCACTGATAAATCGTCCCCGTATTCACCACCGGTTGCGGGACCGTGTGGCCGCACAGGACCACGAGCAGGTTGCTCACCATCGCGGCCTTGCGGTCCTCGTCCAAGTCGACGAGCTTCTTTTGGGCCAGCATTTCCAGGGCGTGTTCGACCATGCCGACGGCCCCAGTGACGATCAGCGACCGGGCGGCGATCAACGCCCCCGCCTGTTGCCGTTGCAACATCGCGGCCGCAATCTCCGGGGCGTACGCCAGATAGCTGATGCGTGCCTCCTCGATCACCACGCCGGCCTGTTGGACGCGTTCCTGGACCTCCTTGGTCAGTCGGCCGGTCACCTCGTCGATATGGCCGCGCAGGGCGAACTCGCCGTCCTGGGCGTCGTAGCTGTAGTGGCTCGCGAGGTTGCGCAGCGCCGACTCCGATTGCATGTGGATGAAATCCTCGACGTCGTCGACCTGGAACACCGCGTCGGCCGTGTTGACCACGCGCCAGACGATGATGGCCGCGATCTCGATCGGCGTGCCGTCCTTGTCGTTGACCTTGCTTGGCATCCGCCGCGTCTGCGACGCCTCCACGGTGACGCCCTTGGCGTCCTTGCGCTCGGGCGACCTGGTCTGCCCGGTCTCAAACGTACGGACGCGGAGCGAGACTTTCTCCGCCCAGTACAGCGGGTTGCCGTAATAGAAGCCTTGCTCCTTCAGTGTGCCAACGTACTTGCCGAACAGCTGGACGACGCGCGCCTCATTCGGATTGACGATCTTGAAGCCGGTCAAGCCAATCAGCCAGATCAGACTGAAAGCAATGATCGCCGGGCCAAAGGGCAGAAACTCTTTCGCACGAGCCGCGAGGACGATGCTCGCGACTATCGCCCCCGGCAAGACGAGCACGAAGATCGCCAGGAATGGCCAGCCGGGTAGGAGTCGGAAAGTACGTTCGGTCATGGGCCGCCTCGGGATATCAGGGTGATATCATGTCGATATCGTAGGGTATTTCGCCGACGAGTGCTGCGGATTTTTGTAAACTGGCCCGGAATCCCAATTTCAACCGGAGACAGCCCCATGGCGGAAGATCGTGCAAAGCTCATCGTGACGACTGGTAATGAGGTCCACGGTCACGAGATCGAAGAGTATTTGGGGATCGTGCGAGGAATCGTGGTCCGGTCGCCGTCGATCGGCCAGGGCTTCCGCGGCGCCTTCAAGAGCATCGTCGGCGGCAACAACGCGGCCTTCGAAGAAGTGTGCGAAGCGGCCCGTATGGACGCCTTCAAGCGCATGGCCCGGCAAGCCAAAGAAGTCGGCGCCGACGCCATCATCGGCATGCGCTATGACGCGACGGAGTTTCAACAGGGAACGACAGAAGTGCTCGCGTATGGGACCGCCGTGACGATCAAGCGGGCGTGACGCGAAGCAAATCGGAGCCACGGATGAAACACGGATCGAACACGGATTCCGAGAAATTGTCTTGTTGCTCTATCCGTGTTTCATCCGTGTTTCATCCGTGGCTTTAATTCAACTCCACAATCGTCTTGAGCTTGTCATCCACCTCGCGGACGAAGGCCCAATCCTTCTTGTAATCGACCGGTGCGAAGCGGGCGCGACGCGGTGCGTTGCGGTAAATCTGAGGCAGCCCGTCGAAGGTTGCGAAGGCGTCCTTGATCTTGGCCATGAGAGCCGGGTCGAGATCGTACGCGGCCCCGAAGCACAGCGGCGGGAACGATTGCGACTTGTAGATGGTGCGGATCTGCTCGGCCTTCACCGTCCCTTTCTCGATTTCTGATTGCAGAAGGTCGTTCGCCACGCAAGCCGCGTCGACCTGGCCCGTCGCCACGGCCTTGATCGATGCCGCGTGCGAGCCCGTGTAAGAGAACTGGTAGTCGCGCAACGGCACCAACTTCACCGTCTCTTTCAGATAAACAAGGCCAGCTCGCCCGCCCGAGTTCGACGTCAGGCTCACGAGTGCAATGGTCTTGCCCTTGAGATCCTCGGGCTTCTGAATCGGCCCGGACGCCAGGGTAATGAACTCCATCTCATAGCCGAATTTGCCGTCGGCCGGCGCCGGGCAGAAAAGCGGAATGAACCCCGCCGAGTTGACGGCGGCCGTCACGGCTCCGGTCCCGAACGCGGAGATGTGCAGCTTGCCGTCGCGCAGCGCCTCCATTTGCGCGAGCGTGCCAATGGAACCGGCCGCGACCTTGGTGGCGACCGGAGCGGGAGACGTTGGCACCTCATCGCGCGACGGCGGCGAGGGCGCTGGAGGCGGGGGCCTCCAGAAGATCACTTTCTTGCCCGTCTTGGCCGCCAGGTGATCGAGGAACGGCTGCCACTTCTTCGCGTCGCCGTCCGGGTCGTCGGTCGCGATCTCTGCGAACACGAGCGTATCCGGATTGCGGAGGTTGGTCGGCGGGTCCGCGAGCAGGTCGTCATTCCCGTCGCGATAACGATCGGACATCCGCTGATATTGTCCGTGGTTCTGGATCGCCATGCGCAAGCCGGCTAGCTGTTCGGTCTCAGTCGGCGCGGTGTTCGTGAAATAGACGTAACCCAGAATGGCGCCGGCAGCGACGCACAGCCCGATCGCAATCGCGACCAGACCGCCCCAGCGCGTGCGGCCAGCGGGGCCCTTCGCCGGCTCAACGGTGTCGGCCATGTGGGAACTCCCATAAGTCATTGCCAGCGAACGCCGGCATTCGACGATGAATGTTGATCTTCTCTTGCCGGGCGCACGAGATCAAGCGCCGAGCGTGTGAAATTTGGAAGTAGGCCGTACGGCGAGGATTGGCTGCGTTGTCGGTATGCTGGAGCTGGCGGCCCGAAAGGGTCAATTCACTTACCCCAATTCAACTTAGAGCCTGTGGCAAAATTAACCTATTGAGACGCTACGTTTGGCACGGGAGCAGCTGGGTAACAAGGATGGCCCTTGGAGGCTGTTCGCATGGCCCGAGCCACTCTGACCGACGACTTGTGGAAGCGTCTTGAGCCGCTGATCCCCAAGTCTCGGAAAAACCGTCATGTGCAATTTGCCGGACGAAAGCCGAGTGAGGCACGGCGTGTTCTCAACGGCATTCTGTTTGTGCTGCGGACCGGCGTTCCTTGGCGATCGCTGCCGGCCACGACTGATTTTCCTTCGGGGTATACGTGTCGTCGTCGACTCCAGCGTTGGCAACGAGCCGGCATTTGGCAACGGCTCTTCGAGACACTGATGGCCGAACTTCAGAAGCGGCACCAGATCGACTGGTATCGCGCCTTGGTCGACAGTTCGTCGCTGCGCGCACCGTGTGGAGGTGCCAAAACCGGCCCAAATCCAACGGATCGACGCAAACTGGGAAGCAAACATCATCTGCTCACCGATGGTCACGGCATCCCCTTATCCGTCATCCTGACCGAGGCGAACCGCCACGATGTGACGCAACTGTTGCCCCTGCTCGACAAGGTTCCTCGTGTCGAAGGCCAGTCGGGCGCACCACGGTGCCGACCCGAGTATGTTCAAGGCGACCGAGCTTATGATTCCGAGCTGCATCGCCGGGAAATCAAAAAAAGGGGGTAAAGCCACTGCTCGCCAAGCGTCGAACCGCCCATGGCAGTGGCTTGGGCAAAACACGCTGGTTTATCGAACGCAGCCTCGCCTGGTTGCACCAATTTCGAAAACTCAAAACGCGGGAAGAGAAGCAACCGGCCAACCATGAAGCACTCTTGACCATTGGCTGCTCAGTCATCTGCTTGCGGTTCCTCAGGCGTTAATTTTGCCACAGGCTCTTACGCAAACATCTCTCGAATCGGCGTCCCTTCCGGAACCAGCAATACTGGCCGATCCTGGCGGTCGCGAATCTCCATGTCCGCGGGGATGCCGAGCGCGTGATAGATGGTCGCGATGATGTCGCTGGCGGTGACGGGACAACTCTTCGGATATGCGCCGCGCTTGTCGCTCGCCCCGTGGATGTAGCCGCCTTTGGTGCCGCCGCCGGCCATCAGGACCGTGTAGCAGAATTCCCAATGATCGCGGCCGGCGCCGCCGTTGATCTTTGGCGTGCGGCCAATCTCGCCCATGACCACGACCAATGTTCGCTCCAGCAGTCCGCGGTCGGAGAGGTCGTTCAGCAGGCACGAGATCGATGAATCGAACGGCGGCAGAAGCTGATTCTTGAGTTTGGCGAAGTTGCCGCCATGCGTATCCCAGGTTGCGTTCGCGTCCGGCGCCCACGAGATGCACGTCAGCCGGGTGCCCGCCTCGACGAGTCGGCGCGCGAGCAGCATGCTTTGGCCATAGATGTTGCGGCCGTAGGCGTCGCGCACGCGATCCGATTCTTGATCGAACTGAAAGGCGCGCTGAGCGGCTGGCGACGTGAGCAAGTCGCATGCTCGGGACTGAAGGCTGCCCATCTCGCCGGATTGTGTCGTCTGATTCAACCCGCTTAAGAGATCGCGGCGATCCTGGTAGCGATTGGTCGTCATGCCCAGGCCGGGCGTCAGGGCCGGCATGCTAAAGCCATCCGGCCGACCGCCGCCTTGCAGGACGAGGAACGGGTCGTTGGTCTTGCCGAGCCAGCCGCCCAGGAAGCCAGGTTGCGGCGGGCCACCGGCGCCTTCCGCGGTCAAGTAGGGCAACAAGACATAGGGCATGACCTGCGACTTGGGCGGCCGGAACGAGCCCACCACCGAGCCGACGGCCGGATGATCGGTCGCCTTGGCCCCCTGAATGCCGGCCCGCACGTTGCCGCGGATGCCCGTGAGCGCCGTGTAAACCGCCGGCGCGTGGGCAACCTGATCGTGGTATACAGAACGGACGAGCGCGAAGCGATCCATCTGCCGTGCGAGCCGGGGCAAATGCTCACACACCTGCACCCCTGGCGCCGTGGTCGCAATCGGCTTGAACTCGCTGCGCATTTCCTGCGGCAAGTCCGGCTTCATGTCCCACATGTCGAGATGGCTGGGCCCGCCATTGAGAAACACGAGGATGCAGGAATCCGCCTTCGGCGTCAGCCCGACTTGCGCCAAGCGATCGCGTGCCGCCAGCACCTGCGGCAAGGCCAGATTGAATGCCCCAATCGTCCCGATCTGCAGCATGTTCCGACGCGTCAGTCCCTGGGGGCCGGGACACGCCGTCGGCGCGGTTCGCGATGGGAGCGGTCGAAACATGGAAGCCGATTGGCCGCTGGGGTGGGATCCGGCGTCTAAACCGGACACTTCCTTTTAACGCGTTTGCCGGCAAGAGCCAAGAGTTTGTTGGCAAATCCCGTCACTTCTCATTTCGCCGCCCAGTCGACGAGTAGCACCGGCCGCAGAATCCCGCCCAGGAACAACTCGCTGATCTTGCGATTGTCGCAGCGCACGGCGACGGTGTTTTCACCTGCCTTCACCGCGTCGCCAAGCGGCACGCGGAAGGGCGATCGCCGCGGCACACCCATCGTCGGCGCTTTGGCGGCCTTCTTTGGCGGCACTGCGAGGATCGCCTCGGCCGGCAGCTCCTTGCCGTTGACGTAGACATTAACGAGGCCGTCGACCTCCGCAAGTATCAACGCGAGGCGATCGAGTTTCTCCGGCGCCGTGAAGTGCGTCCGATACCAGAGCACCGTGTTCTCCGGAATCCCTTGCTGGCTCAGTGTCGCGGAATGTGTGGCAACCTGTTTCCACTTGCTTTCATCAAGATCGGCGGCTTCGAACTTGGCGTCGCCCTCGGCACTATTGTCCGTATGGAACTTCCACTTGTCGGGCAGGACCGCGATGAGCTTGTTCGGATCGCTGGTCGCGATCACACCGCCTTCGATCGTTTTCGACAGGAATCGCCGCAGATAGGCGGTGCCGTATTCTGGATTCGCTTGCTTCTTTTCAATCAATCCATTGATGCGCGTTGTCATCTGGTCGTAGGTCTTCTTCGCGCTCGCGAAATCACCCTTCGCCATCGCGGTGCAGATGTCGCTGTAATCGGTCACGTTGCGCAAGCCGGCGGCGTGCATCGCGACGCGCTGGCCATAGACGCCCTTCGGGTCTTCAAGGGCCGCATGGGCGCGCGCGATCGCGAGTTCGCACGCACGCAACGTGTCCGGAGTAAACACGGAACTCAAGCCGTAGAAGCCGCCGCTGTGGTTGTGCCACGCGGCCGAGAAGCGATCGATCGTCTGCCAGTACTTCTTCATCTCGTCGCAGACGCCAGGGCCGTAGAACTTCGTGAAGTAGTCGTCCATCAGCTTCGCGGGGTCGAGTGCGGGGTCGTAGGCCATGCGTAAGCTGAGATAGATTTGCGGCCCGTAGATGTACCAGTTCGACAGGACCTCGATCGTCATGAAATCGAGGCCTTTTTTCGCGAGATACGGGAACTCCTCCTGGCACGGCGTGTACTTGAACATGGGCATCGTCGCGTCGGCGAGGTTGTACATGTAGTTGTAATAACCGAGCCGCGACACCAATTTCGCCCAGCCGTCGATCATTTCGAGTTGTTGCTTGCGGCTCGGACACTCCGGATCGCCAATCGCGTGCAGCCGGCAATAACGAATGGGCGCGATCACCGCACACAGGTTCTTGGCGAGCTTCGCCTCACGCTTCGGCGGCTGCGTGTAATCCGCGTACACGTAGAAGCTGAGCACGGAATCGGGGAACACTTTCGCGACGCGCTTGGCCACATCGTCGAAGAAGTCGGCGTAGCGCGTCGAGACCGAAACGGTGCCGCTCGACGGTTCGATCGACTTCGGGTCGTCCTGGGCCTTGCATACGTCGCACTGACAGTAGCCGCGGCCGTCGGTTGGCGAAAGTGACGGGTTCTTCTGCCCGCCTTTGATGGCCGCGATGACGCCGTTCGCAAACACCTCGCGAAGGCCGGCGTTCGACGTGCAGAGCCATTCACCTTCCTTGCGCTGGCCGTCAGCGCCTTGGGCGAAGTACTCGGGATGCTCCGCGAACAGACCCTTCGGGATGTACCGGCCCCATGAATGCGCGTGATGAAATTCCTCGCCGCCGGCGCCGTTCCAAGTTTTCCAGTAGTCCCCTCTCCACGTCGGGCCTTTCGGGTTGCGATAGAGGAGACCCGGCTTCTCGGTGATCGTAATTGGCTTCACGCTGAGGTCGGCCGTCCTCGGACAGACCTCGCCAAGCGGTCCGTCCATGAAATAGCGGCAGCCCAATTCTTCCAGGAAGCGGCACACGGCCTTGCCGGCCGCCGCCTCGCTCTGACCGCCGATCAGAATGCGTTTGTTGCCGACGACGATGCGAACGCCTTCGTGCGAGGGGCTTGCGATATCGTCGAGCTTCAGGCCGGCAGTCACTGCGGCCTTGCCGATGTAAATGATGGTTCCTTGCTCAGGCGCCTTGTCGGTGATCGGCAATTCGACGTCGGTGATCTTCTTGATCCACTCCGCGAGGAGCTTGGCGGCGCCGGCTTCGCTGGCGGCATTCGCGGGCGGGTCCTTCTTGCGCTTGGGCAGTGGGGGAGCCTTGCCTTCAACGACAATGGCCGCGTTCGCCTTGCCGGCCGCCACCAGCACGACCGGCTCGTCGGCAGCAAACGTGGTTGATGGGGTGGCCGCGAGCACGGCGCCGGCAACGCTGGTGGTTGCGATGAACTCGCGGCGCGACGGCAGTTGCGACATGGATCGACTCCCACTGGTTCAAATCACTTCGACTGATCCCGGATGTTGAAGCAGATGATCTCCGTTGGCGTGCGGATAAACATGCGGCCGCCGGCGATCACGGGCATGTTCCAATCGAGCAGGCCCTTTTGGCTCCGTGGACCGGTATTCTTGAGGGCGTGTAGCTTTTCGATTCGGCCCTTTTCCATGTAGGCATTCGGGTTCGCCTCGATCAAGGTCAGGGTCTGATGGTTGCGCACATAGATGCGCCCACCGGCGGCGCTCATCGAGAGGCCCATGCGGAAGCCGCCCTGCGTCCACTGCATCTTTCCCGTCTTGAGATCGGTGCAGCGGAGCGAGAACCCGGCGTGACCGGGCTTGCCGCCGAGTTCCGAGGCCTCGGTGCGATTGTCGATCCAGAAGCCATAGATGTGCCCACCGACGATCACAGGCGGCGTCACCGCCTCGTGGACCTGGTTGCCCGACCAAATGACCGTGGGCTTGGGATCGTCCTGGGAGAAGTCGCACGACACCAGAGCCTTTTGCCAGCCATTCAGATCATCGATAAAGAGATTGTCGCCGACCGGGCGTGGAGCACCGCTGGCCCAGGCCGGTGCTTCCATCGGCCCCGCGCATTCCCAATGCCAAAGTTCTTTCCCGTCGGCCAGGCGAAGAACCTTCCACTCCCGATTACCGTGGATGAGGACGCACGCTTCCTTGCGGAAGGTGAGCGGCAGACCGTTCGCGGTGACCAAGCCGGGGCCGCGCGTGCCGGGCTTGCAGGTCTCCTCGAACTTCCAGGCAACCTTGCCGGTTTGCACGTCGTAGGCAAAGACCTGCATCTTTTCGGTCACTTCGGTCTTGGCCCAGGCCGGAATCGCGGGATTGCCGCCCTGCCAGTAGTGCATGACGATCTTGTCGCCGACCGGCAGCAGCGAGCCGTTGAAGCCCTTCCACTCCAGATTGCCGGCGTCCTTGAGTTTGCCGTCGAGGTACGGCGACTCTTCGCGGAAGTTGTGCGACCAGACGATGGCTCCAGCCTTGCGGTCGAAACAGAAACCGTGGCCGAACGTGCCTATCGCATAGACGTATTTGTCGGTGATGGTCGGCGTGGCACGGACGCCCAGTTCGCCCCAGCCGACGTGCCACACGGGCGGGACTTCGTAGGTGTGCTTCCACTTCTCCTTGCCGGTGTTCGCGTCAACGCATCGGAAGGTCTCGTGCAGCGAGTCGTCGTCGAGTTGCCCAAAGCACAGATCCTCGCCGGCCACGGACGGATGATTGGAGCCGGTGCCGACCGGGATTCGCCAGAGAACGGGCGGGCCATCCTTCGGCCACGATTGCAGCAGCCCCGTCTCGTCGGTCGAGCAATCGCCCTTGGGCCCGGCCCAGCGCGGCCAGTCGGCCGCGTACGACGGCGTTGCGGCGACAAGAAAGAAGAAGAGAGTGGCAATGTGACAAATGGTCCTATTCCGTCTCATGGTTTCACCCCAATGCAATACACCGACTTGGTGCCGCGCATGATGATTTTGTCGCGGACGAAGTAGGGCGTGCCAACCAACCCGTCCGCAAGGCGATTGACGCGCGCCACCTTGTGTTCGCGGCCGAGTTCGAGCACGGCCGTGTTGCCGGCGTCGTCGAAGAAGAACACGCTCTTGTCCGTGACAACTGGGCTGGCGTAAACGTACTGTGCCGCGGCCAGACCCTCAACCTTGACGCCGGACTCGATGACCTCGGCCTTGGTCGCGGGATCGACAGCGCGTGTCGTCGTCAAGAGTTTCCCGGTCTTCGCATCGATCACGCAAACCCGGCACTTCTGCCCCTCGGTCGTGTACAGCAGCCCATCGTGGTAGACGGGCGACGCCATGAACTCGCCGGGCATCTCGGTTTTCCAGAGTTCATTGAGCCGCATTCCTTTTTCGGCCTTTGCCGGCAACAAGAACGCGTGGGCCTTCGCGTCGACGAGGTAGAGGTTGTTGCCTTCGACCAATGGGGTCGCGTACTTCGTCTGGAAGAGACCACTGGCCAGGACCTGGCCGTCCGCCACGCGAACGATGTCGCCGGCCGGGGTGATGACCACGTCCTCGCCGCCGATCTTGACGACAACCGGGCTGCCGTGCGCGGCCTTGGCGTCGGTCGCTTTCCAGAGAGTGTGTCCATCCTTGGCATCGAGCGCCAGCAAGCAACCCCAGGAGAGGATGATCCGATCGCCGACAAAGATGGGTGACGAGGTGAAGTGTTCCTCGTCGTTGACGGTCTCGACGATGCGAATCCATTTGGTGTTGCCGCGCAAGTCGTAGCAGGCGCACAGACCCATCGCGTTGATGTAAAAGACAAGGTCGCCATTGCTCGCGGGTGTCGGCGTCGATTGCTTGCTATCGCCGCCGCAACCACGCATGAGCTTCTTGGTCAGGTCCGCGGGGATGTCCTTGCTCGTTTCGCTGAAGAGGTCCTTGCTCCAAAGGATTGTGCCGTCCGCCAGGTCGAGGCAGATCAGGCTGCCCATCTCCGCAGTGACGAAGACGCGATCCTTCACGACGATCGGCGACGAATAGCCGCCGACGGCGATGGACGTCTTCCACACAATGTTGTGGTCCTTGCCCCACTCGGCGACGGGATGGATGTCCGGAAAATGGCCGTTGCCGTCGAACCGCCAACAGACATTGGCGGTCGGCGGCGTCAGTTTCGGTTCGGCGGCAACAAGCATCGAGGAACTGACGGCCGCCAGCGAAGCGATCAACGATCCACGCACGAGGTGTTCCAGGTGGCGGGCAAGGTCAATAGCGGTGCTGTGATGATACGACCGTCGCTGACTGTCGCCCCTGGAGCGTCTGACTCGGGACGAAAACAAGTGTGAGACGCGCGCCCGCCCCATGACGCGTTCGTTCCTGGCGGAAGCGGAAAACGGGGACTTTTCGCGGGTACTACGGAATTCAGAGATTGCCAGCCATGACCGTAATTCGAGGGTTCCTGGCGCTAGAATTTTGAGCGTGTCTCATCGTTGCAAGTACCAAGTAGTATTCAAGATGCGCCGAAAAGACGTTGAGAGATTGCCAAAGGGGTGTATGTGTGCTTGGCAATCTCTGAAATCGCGCGTTTCTGCAACGAAACGCAACGCATCCAATGGCTCACGGCCACTCCCGGGCAATAAGAAACACACGGCCACTCCCGGGCAATAAGAAACAAAGGAGGGACGGGCCTATTTTCATTGCAACCCGCCGAGGGCTCATCGTGCCGATTCGATTGTTGCCAATTCTGAGCGCGCTCGCCTTCGGTTCTGCCGTAGCTTCCGCCGATATGCCGGCGATCTCCGTCGACCGTATCAAGGCCGACGTGACCTACCTCTCCAGCGACCGGCTTGAAGGCCGAGGGCCGGGCACGCGCGGCGAAGAACTTACAATCGAGTTCTTGGCTGCCGAGTTCAAGAAGGCGGGACTGAAGCCGGTCGGCGACCGCGGTACATTCCTTCAGCCTGTCCCGCTCGTGCGCGTGCGAACAGAACCGGAGTCGAGCCTTCGGGCCTCCAAAGACGGCAAGTCCATCGACTTCCGCTGTGGCGACGACTTCGCCGGCATGAGCCAAACGCAATCCGGCGATGTCGCCTTTGAAGCGGAGGCTATCTTCGTTGGTCACGGAATCACGGCGCCCGAATTCGGTTGGGATGACTACAAGGACATCGACGTCAAAGACAAAGTTGTTGTCCTGTTCACGAACGAACCGCCGTCCGACGATCCCAAGTTTTTCGGCGGCGAAGCGCTGACTTACTACGGTCGATGGACGTACAAGTTCGAAGAGGCCGCCCGCCGCGGGGCGAAGGCGTGCTTGATCATTCACACGAACGAGACGGCTGGTTACCCTTATTCGGTGGTTCGTCCGCTCGACGGGATGCAACTCCCGCGTGAAAAGGGACAGCCGGCCCTGGAATTCGCGGGCTGGCTGTCGCGGTCGGCGGGCGACAAGATCCTCGGGTTGGCCGGCAAGACGGTCGAGGACGCGCTGAAAGCGGCGGATACGAAGGGCTTTCGAGCCTATTCACTCGGCGTGACGCTCAAGGGCACCGTACCGACCGCAGTCGGGACAATGACCAGCCACAATGTCATCGGCATGGTTGAAGGGAGCGACGCCTCGCTCAAAGAGGAGGCGGTCGTGTTTACCGCACACTGGGATCACCTCGGCGTTGGCCGGGCGGTCGTGGGCGACGCGATCTACAACGGCGCGGCCGACAACGCTACTGGATGCGCGTTGCTTCTCGAGATCGCTCGTGCCTGGGCCGCGCACACGCCGAAGCGCTCCGCGATCTTCCTAGCCGTCACCGCGGAGGAGAAAGGCCTGCTCGGGTCGAAATACTACACGCGCAGTCCGGTGATCCCGTTGGGCAAGACCGCACTTGACCTGAACTTTGACATGATCCTGCCGCTCGGTGTTCTCGAGTCCGTGGTCGTGAATGGGGCCGAGCGGACGACCGCGTGGCCGACGGTGAAAGCCGTCGCAGCGAAGCACCACCTCGAAATCGAACCCGACTCGCGGGCGCATCTCGGCACTTACTTCCGCTCCGACCATTTCTCGCTGGCTCGGGTGGGCGTCCCGTCCTTCTCGATCGCGGCTGGCACAATGCTGAAGGGCAAGCCGGCTGACTTCGCGAAGAAGGCCATGCAGGAGTTTAACGATAAGCGCTATCACACGCCGCAAGACGAAATGCAGCCGGATTGGGACTTCGCCGGGTTTGCCGTGCTGGCCCGGTTCGCGATCGACGTGGCGCGCGAAGTTGCCGATGCCGACCGACTGCCGAACTGGAACCCCGGCGACGAGTTTCGACCGGCCCGCGAGAAGAGCGGCGTCAAATAGAAGACTCACACGGCGGATAGGACAATTGATGGCGGTCGGGCTGGCTGGTTGATCCGCTCCCGACGGCGAGTTGCCGCGCCAAGAGCAGTGACGTCGGCCGTGTTACCGGCCGCTCGGCGACGGCGTGGAATTCGCGTTGTCCGGGACCAGCCGCGGGTTGCTTTCGGGATACGAATAGCGCGACCGGCCGTAGCGCTGCTGTTCCTCAATGTCCGGGCTCAAGAGCGGGTCGGGTGAGTTCGACGCGACCGGGTCTTTCTTGCGGGTGCCGCCAAAAATGTTGCTGAACGTCGAGCAACCGGTGAGGCTGGCGATGACGGCGAGCACGAGCAGTTTGCGCATGTTGACGGTCCCTCCGGCGGCAGCAGTCCGCACGGAAGAATTATCGCCGCTCGCACGATGTTCGCTCGGGTCGGAGTGAAAAGTTTACAGAGAGTGAGTGGCCAATCGAACGCACAATCGGCACGGTCGTCCCAGCCCGCCCGGTCAACGGACGGATTCCGAGTCGAACTGAACGTACGTCTGCCACCGGTAGCCGTCCGGCAACTCTACCACCGAGCTGAATTCGAAGTGCATGATGCGGCGATGGCGACTTGTACCTTCGCGCGCGTGACCACTGCAATGCGATAACAGCGGCCGCATCAATAACATGTCGCCCCGACCGCAGGTGATTCGCACTTCGTTCGCAACGCTTCCCGCCTTCTTGCCGCCGACGTGGGAGCCGGGCAGCACGCGCAGCGGGCCGTTCTCATCAGTCACTTCATCGAGATGCACCCGTGCCGTCAGCATCTGTTCGAGCAGCCAGACCGGCGCTTCGACATGCGGGACGCCGTATTTGACGGTCGGCCGTTCAAAGTGCGAACTCGCCAGGCTATTGTCGCGCACTGCGATCGCCAGGTCCTTGTGCCACGGCAATGCCCACGATTCGCCGGGCGGCTTGTCGAAGTACAGCACGCGGACCAAGCCAAAGGGATCGCCCAATAAAGCGCGGAGTGAGTTCATCATTAATGGCTGCCGGATCATCTCTACCGCGCCTGCCCAGCGATCGAGGATGTTACGCGCTCCATACACGGTACCCGCGGCGCTGCGCATAAGGCCGTCATCGCCGATCCGGCACGCGTCGGCCCAATCCGCGAGCAGTCGGTCGCAGTCAACGTCGGAGAAGACGCCAGAGAGAAGCGCGAAGCCATCACGATCGAGGGGCATATTGAATACCCTCTACAGTCATCCGCGTCGCCTCGGTCGGCTTCGGGCTTCTGCCGTCAGCGGGTCTTCCGGCCACGAGTGCTTTGGATAGCGAGCACGCAGTTCCTTCCGAACGACCGGATAGGTGTTGGCCCAAAAGCTTGCCAAGTCATCGGTCACCTGCTGCGGCCGATAGTTCGGGGCAAGCAGATGCACGAGCACCTTGACTCGCCCGCCCGCCACGCGCGGCGTATCGGCGAGGCCGAACAGTTCTTGGATGCGCACCGCGAGGATCGGCGGCCGCCCCTCCTCATAGGTCAGCGCGATGCGACTGCCGCTCGGCACTTCGATTCGCTCCGGGGCCTCGCGCTCGACCGCCTGACGTTGTGCGTGCGTCAACTTCGAGCGCAACGCTACTTCCCAGTCGGCGCGCTTGAGATCGTCGAGCGATCGTCGACGCGGTGCAAGCCAGTCGAGCACATCGCGGAGATCGGCATCGCTCATCTCCGGCAAGTTGAGTTCCGGCATCCACGCACGCAGGCAGCGGACACGCGTACGGAATTGACCGGCTGGCGAATCCGCGGATGGGAGAACGCGCTCGAGATTGCGCAGGGCCGCTTCGATCAAGACGGCGGACACCGCCGCGCCATCCGCAGCATTGGCTGATCGCTCATCGAGAACGAGGTCCGCAAAGCGCGTGCGCTTCCAGGCCACCACTCGTCCAGTGTTATCGTCGAACTCAACGTCAATCGATTCGTGCAAGGATTCCCGCGGCAGCCAGGCGCGTTCGATGGCCGATGCCTGACGAACCAACGTTTCCGCCTGGCCCGCATCCACATCGACGGCGAGGAACAACTCGGCCTGAGTCACGCCGCTCGATGGAGCGAGCTTCACGCCACGACCGCCGACCATGACGCCGCGTGGGCTGCCCGGCTCACGACGCCGGCACAGGCGATCGGGAAACGCCGCGAGCAGGGCTCTGCCAACGCTCTCTTCAGGCGAGCCGGGCGCGTCAGCGGCCGGTGCAGAAGTTGCCGACACGCCTAGTTCTTGAATGAGGCGAGCGAGTTGATCGCGCGCTCGCAAGATATTTCGCGCTGCGCCTCGATTGACCGAGCCCAATGGCGAAGCACCGCCGTCGAGCGCCTCCATCCGATCCAACAGATCCGAGGGCGTCGTATGCGTGGCCGGACCACGCGGGAACGGGTCGCGTTCGGAAAGCAAGGCTGCCGCCAGGGCCGCGCGACGCGGTTCGCCGAGCCGGGCGCCCGCGAGCAAGAGCCGGCCGAGGCGTGGATGAACCGGCAAGCGGGCTAGCGACCATCCAAGGTCAGTGAGCTTGCCGACTTGTACAGCGCCGAGAAGCTCGAGCAGTTCGTGAGCTTGCCGGATCACCTGCTCGCGTGGCGGATCGAGCCACGGGAATGTTTCGACGCGTTCGCCAAAGGAAAGGAGCTGTAGCATCGCCCCGGCGAGGTCGACGCGACGAATTTCGGGCTCGGTGTCTGCCGGCCGCGAACGGTGGGACACCTCGCTCCACAGACGCACACACATGCCGGGTTGAGTGCGCCCAGCCCGACCTGCCCTCTGATCGGCACTCGCGCGTGAAATGTTGACCAGTTCGAGACGGTCGAGCCCCACCGAGGGATCGTAAATGAGTTGTCGAGCGAGGCCTGAATCGATGACGGCCGTGACGCCTTCGACAGTTATTGAGGTTTCTGCGACGTTCGTCGCCAGCACAATCTTGCGTCGACCTTGTGGCAAGAGCGCACGATCCTGCTCCTCGGCCGGCAAGTCGCCATGCAGCGGCAGGATCATTACTTCGTCGCCGATCGTGGCCTCCAGACTCTCGGCCGCAGCCCGGATCTCACCGACGCCGGGCAGGAACGCCAGCACGTCGCCCGGAGTGCGATCCAGAACGCGAGCCACGGCCTTCGCGGTCGCCAGCGGCCACCGGTCGTCCTCGCGCTTGGGTTCGTACTTGATCTCGACGGGATACGTACGTCCTTCGCTGTTGATTACCGGACTATCGCCGAGATAAACGGCCACGTCGCCGGACTGAATCGTGGCAGACATCACCACAAGCTTCAAATCCGGTCGCACGTTGCCTTGAACGAGTCGGACCATACCCAGCGCGAGATCGGTCTCCAACCCGCGTTCGTGGAATTCGTCGAAGATGATGACTCCGACCGATTCAAGAAACGGGTCGTCCATGAGCATCCGCAAGAGGATGCCGGGCGTGACGACGAGCAGACGGGTATTGCGGTTCGCCTGCCGCTTGAAACGGACGTGCCAGCCGAACAAATCGCCAGGTGATGTGCCGTGCTCGGCCGACATGCGCCGGGCCGCGGCACGCGCGGCGACGCGACGGGGTTCGAGCACGATGATCCGTCGCTCACCCGCCATCGCGGCATCGAGAATCGCCGGTGGCACGCGCGTTGTCTTGCCAGCGCCCGGCGGGGCCTGGAGGACAATTGCGGGATGATCACGCAACAACGCGACGACTTTTGGCAGGACGGGATCGATGGGAAGTGGCGGCAACATTACGGTAATTGAGGAATGGCGCGAAAAACTCGCATGTTCCGCCTGAATGACTGGCACACCTTATTCAGATGGACCTTGACTTGGCGTCTCGTACTTTTTACAAGTATGTGGCTCAAAGCCCTGTCTCACCAACAGCGCACGGTTGCGCATGCGCGCCCAGCCTGATCGACCCCGTGCGAAAGGAATCGCTGGATGGCTTTCTTGTCTTTGTTGCGGGCCGCCTTGAACCATTGGTATTCGGCCGGTCGGCAGGCTCGCCGCGCTCGGCTGGTATGCCAGGCGCTGGAAGTACGCGACGTACCCTCCGTGGGCGGCGGGTTCACGGGCGGCGGCATTCAGGGCGACTACTTTGCCAGCACCGACCTCAGTGGCAAACCGGCTTTCTCCCGACGCGACGTCCGCATTGACTTCGACTGGCAGGATCGCGCACCCGGTGGATCGAACTCACAGGACTTCGCCCAGGTCGAAGCGGACAACTTCTCCGTCCGCTGGACCGGCCAGATCGTTCCGAAGTTTAACCAGGTTTACACATTCCATACGACCAGCGACGGCGGGGTTCGCCTGTGGATTCGGCCGGCCAATACGCCTAACTGGGTCCCGCTGATCGACAACTGGAACACGCACACGACGGCCGACGACTTCGCGAAATACACGCTCAAGGCCGGCAGGACGTACGACCTGAAGATGGAGTATTTTGACGCCGGCGGGCACGCGACAGCCAAGCTCAAGTGGTCCGGACGCAGTACGCCGGAAGAGGCGATTGAGCCCACCGTCAACCTTGGCGTCAACGCCGTCACCTACGACTACCAGGTCTATGCCGACGCGATAAAGATGAGCCGGCCCGAATGGGGCGACCCATTTAATTACTTCGGCCAACCCAACATTGCCACCGACGCATCCGGCTGGCCGACCGCCGACGCGAGCCACATCTTCTGGGAGGGCCAGAACCCGTTGAAGACGGCGGGCACCTACCAGCTTCAATTCACCGGTCGGGCCGAAGTGGGAAGCTGGCTCGGCGTCAGCGATTTCCAGGCGAATGGAAACGACTACGGCCCGACGTTGCCCGTGGGCGCCGGCTATGATCCCGCAACCAACACGACGACCGCCCAGGTGGTCCTCACCGGCGCCGATATTTACGGACTGATCTTCCGCAACACGCAACGCACTCCCGATAGCGGCGCCGAGACCGGCGTCACGAATGTGCAGTTCATGCGGCCGATCGCGCCGGGTTCGACGACAAGCTATTCGACCGGCGACTTGTTCAACACCGACGTCACGAACGCCTACTCCCGCTTCACGACGCTGCGCTATCTCACTGCCAACTTCAATGAAGAGCGCGAGTGGTCCGATCGCATTCTGCCGACCAACATGAAGGTCGCATGGGGCGATCGGCGCGGCGTCTGGGAAAACGAGGTGATGCTCGCCAACGAGACGGGCAAGGATTTGTACATCACGATTCCGGTCGAGGCGTCGGCCGACTACGTGCAGAACCTCGCCAACCTCATCAAGTACGGCTCCGACGGCGTGCAGCCGTACACGAGCATGGTTGCCGACCCGGTCTATCCCGGCTTGAATTCCAATCTGCGCGTGTACGTTGAGTGGAGCAACGAAGTCTGGAACTGGGCGTTCAGTCAGTGCAACATCGCGATCAACGCGTCGCGCGACGCGGTTCAGAACAAGACTCCCGAAGGTCAGATCATCAATTACGACGGCATGCGCGACTGGGGCGACTTCCGCCGCTGGGTCGCGTTGAAGACGGTCGAGACGAGCGACACGTTCCGTTCGATCTGGGGCGACGGGGCCATGGGCAACCAGGTCCGCGTCGTGCTCGAGTATCAATACGACAACGCCTGGGATACTGCCGTTGAAGCGCTGAGCTTCATCAAGAACTACTTCAACAACGGCGACGGCATCAAGCACGTCGCGAACCCGCATCCGGTGAAGTACTACATCTGGGGGGCCGGCGCGGCGTCGTATTTCGGCGCTTCGAATCCGCTCGGTTTGGTGAACGACATCACCGTGCCGGGCGGTAGTTTTGAGGGCGTCAAGCTCGCGGCCGGCCAGGTCGCGGTCGATCCCGTTGGAACCGCGTGGACCTTTGGCGGCGACGCGGGCGTGTATCAAAACATCGCGGGCGTCGAGGAGAACTCCCCGATGACGGTCGATGGCGTCGGGCTTGTGCCGACGACGCCGTACGGGGCGCAGGCGATGTACGTTTCCGACAGCGGCACCGCGAGCGTGACCTTTGATTTCCCACGTGCCGGTGTTTACGCGCTCGATTTCCAGGCCGCTTCGAAGCTTGGTCCGGACCTCAGCAATCCGCTCGACTTCTACTTCGACGATCAACGCGTCACACCGGATGCCGAGAAGCTGACGCCGAATCCGATTCCCTGGTGGCCCGGCAACGGGCAGGGCCGCGACCCGGCGGTCTTCACCAACTACGGGACGGTGCCGGTCGTCGTCACCGGTCCCGGACAACACACGTTCCGGATCGTCGGCCGCGGCAATGCAGGACAAACGACTGTCATCGACAACATTCGTGTATCCAGCACGGATGCGATCTTCGCGTCACGGCTGCCCGGCGGTGGTCAAGCGGCCGGCCAGGTGTCGCGGATGGCGTATAGCACCGAACTTCTAGCTCAGGCCAAATACGCCAAGGCGTATGGTCTCAAGGTCGTCGCTTACGAAGGCGGCTGGTCGCTCGGCGGCGACACACAGTCGGTCCCGATTCAAAGTTGGGCCAAGTACCGCGACGGTCGATCGGCGTACATCATGTCGCAGGCGATCGACACCTTTAACCAAACCGGCGGCGAGCTGAACGTGCTCGGCACCTATGACCAGTGGTACGTGGACGATGCCGCCCATGCCTCGTCATATCCACTTGTCCGCGGCATCGACGCCGCGACCGCCCGGCTGCCGGCCCCCGTGCGTGCTGACCTCCCGGTTGACCCGTTGCCGCTGCCGACGCCGACGAACGTCCAGCCTGCTCTGCCGGCACCTTGGACCGTGAACGCGGTCGGTGCGCCGGACCTGGCGGGCACGGCAACCTACTATCGCGGCCTATGGACCGTGCAGGGCGCCGGTCAGAAGATCGGCGGCTCGACCGATAGCTTCGAGTTTGCCGACACGAGCGCCGACGGCGACGTTACGGTCATCGCCCGCGTGTCCGGCCCGACGGACACCCATCCATGGGCCAAAGCCGGCTTGATGATCCGCGATGGTGTCGAAGGAGACACGCCGTTCGCGGCCGTATTCCGCACACCGGAACATGGCCTGGTCTTTGAAACGCGCACGGGTCAACAGTTGGCGCCGGGCTCGGACAACGTGCTGGTTGGCGACGACCCGATCTGGTTGAAACTGGTCCGCAGGGGCGACTCCTTCGAAGGCTACTATTCGCTCGACGGCAAGAAGTGGATTCGGATCGGCAAAGGCAAGACGGTCGCGATGTCGAGCGCCGTCCGCGTTGGCCTGGCGGTCAACTCGCACGATCCGAGCCAACTCGCGACGGCGACGTTTACCAATTTGGCGGTGGTGGATTAAGTCGGTAGTAACGCGCCCGTAACGGTCGGGCGCGTTGTCTTTTCGCGCTGGTCTCCAATCGTCAGAATGGATTCGACCATCGAGCCGATCGGAGCTACCGATGTCCCGCTTGCTTGCCGTCGCGGCCGCCGTCTTGGTCCTGCCGCTGTTCGCACCTGCTGATCCACCGGCGCCGCCCACATCCAACGAACCGATCGGCGGGTGGCAGGTGAAGTTCGCCAACGGCGTTGTCGAGACCTGCGTATTCGAGCAGGGCAAAGCCAACGAGACCGAGCCGCTCCGCACGTCGACGGGCAAGCTCGAAGTTCAAGACGGCTCCGTCGTTATCGCCTTTGAAGACGACCGCACCGAGCGCTGGACGGCGGTCGGAAACAAGTGGGTTGTCGAGCACTGGTTCCCATCGTCGTCGTATCCAGCGAGCCGGCCGGTCGTCGGCATCGCCAAGCGGCAACCGTAATTAAGTGCCGCCCCATCGTCGCAATGTTTGAGCGCGCGGTAATTGGGGCATCCCCACGGCGCGAAGGCCGATCCCAAGCTGAAGGACGACCTGGCGGCGATGACGCCCAAGGTTGAAGAAGCCGACGCCCAGATCCGGGCCGCCGCCATGCCGAAGAAGCATCACTTCGAGATCATCACGGCGCCGGCGAAGTGATGGCCTGTTAGTGCGGCAGCCTCCACAGGCGAACGGTATGGTCGTGGCTCCCGGACAGGGCGAAGCGCCCGTCCGGAGACACGGCCAGCGCATCGATGGCGCCAGTGTGGCCTTCAAGCCGCTTGATTTCGTCGCCCGTGGCGAGGTCCCAGACACGAATCGTCTTGTCGCCGCTGCAGGAAACCGCGCGCCGACCATCGTTCGCGAATTCGACATTGAGGACATGGTCGCTATGCCCGCCGATGTAGCGCAGCACTTTCCCCTTCTCAGCGTCCCACCAGCGGAGCGTGTTGTCCCGGCCCGACGTCAGCAATGTCTTGCCGTCCGGTGCGAAGACGACGCGGTCGATCCAGTTGGTATGCGCATTCCGCGACTTCAACTGCTTGCCCGTCGCCACATCCCAGGTCCGCAACGTCGTGTCGTAACCGGCGGTTGCGAGGACTTTGCCATCCGGTGAAAACGACACGCTGCGGACGCCGGCCGTGTGTCCTTCGAAGGTTTGCATTTGCTTGCCAGTCGCCACGTCCCAGAGCCGCACGGTCGGGTCCTGGTTGCGTGTCCCGGTGGCGATGAACTTGCCATCGGGCGAGAAGACGGCACACAAGGCCCAGTCCTTGGGTTCGCCGAAACGACGCACTTCTTTGCCGGTAGCGAGGTCCCAGAGTCGAATTGTGTGGTCCTCGCCTTCGGACCATTGCCCGTCGACACGATTGCCGCCGCTGGCACTGACGAGATACTTCCCGTCGGGCGAAAAGTTTACGCTGAAAACGATGTCCTTGTGCCCGTCAAGGCGCATCAACTCCTTGCCGGTCGCCGTCTCCCAGATGCGGATCGAGCGATCGAACGAGCCAGACGCACAGCGCTTGCCGGAGGCATCGAACGCCACGCTCAAGACTTGATCGGTGTGACCCTTGAACTGCCGGATTTCCCATTTGACGTTTTTTTCAATGACAACCAGGACATCGCGGGCGCGCTTGACCACTTCCGGGTCGTCATGACGTGCAGCCTTGTCGAGTGCATCCAGGGCGTCCTCGCCAAACGTCGCGAGCTGCCGGCTCGCTTCCTCGCGGACCTTGAAGTCCTTGTCGGCGAGCTGCTTTACAAAGCGCTCGATCTCTTGCGCCTTCTTGTCAGCCGGCGCGGCGGCGGCAAACGAAGCGGCGACCAACATCAAGCCAATAATGACGAGCCGAACGTGGATGTTCATGTGAAACAGGCCCCTTTGCGAGGCGTTAGTCAATTAGCTTCGTAGCTGAATTCGTGAGAATTCAGCCCATCGGGCTCGAAAGCACTGAATTCTCACGAATTCAGCTACGAACTACTTTGCCACGACTCGTCGATACCCGCCCGTCGGCGTGTGTTTGGCCGTGTCGAACGGCGACAAGAACAGCAGATCATCCTTACCCAACGCGCCGGGGACGAGCATCACGGTTGCCGCCTCTTCCGTCGCGCACACATCCGAGGCGGCGGGCAGAAAGTAGACCAGCAGCGGATTGCCCAGATGTTCGACCAATAGGCAGGGCACCGTCGAATCCATCGCGCCGACAATCCGCATCTTCCCGGCGAAGTAGATGCGCTTGCCGTCGAACATGGGCCGAAACGCTTCCGGCACGTCGCTTGCCACCTTTGGATCAGGCGTGATGGACAGCTTGGCCGTCGTTGCCGCGCCGCCGAGGCGCTTGGCCAATTCGGGGTCGAGTTCCCATTCGCCGGCCAGTCGAGTGCCAACCACGTTCTCGATCGCCGGCACGACCGCGAGGCCAGCCTGATCGCCGCCGCCCTCGGTCTGTCGCGTGAGCTTGAGCTGGCTAACCGGGTTCGCGCCGCGGCCGATGCGGCCGCCGCCGGGCTCGTTCCAGGTCAGCGTTAACTCGTTGTCTTTCAACTCCGCCGTCACTTGCACCCAACTGTTGATGTTGCCCTCAGCCGGCACCAGGCGAAGCGTTTTCGGTGCAGCGGCAGGTTCGACTGCCCAGGTAAACGTGCGTTGATCGTGTATTTGCCCGCGCTGCAGACGAATTTGTTTGTCGTCAAAGTCGATCGTGTAGCCGCGTTTCTCCCACGCCGTCAACGGCCGACCCTCACGCGAACCGGAATCAACCTGCCAGTGGCCCTGGAGTTGTTCACGCAAGGCGACCGCCGGGTCCGTCGGCGGGGCTGGCCGTTCGACAACCGGCTCATTTCGCACCGATCGCTTGGCATCTGCCTTCGGCTTGCCCGCCATGCCTCCAATGCCCAGACCGGCCACGACGACGATGCCGACGCCCACCGCGACCATCTGGAGCTTGCGCACCAGCATCGTCTGCAAAACACCTTTGGAAATAGTTAATGCCTGCGGCGACACCTTGCCCAATCCGAGCGCGGCTTTGCTGGCACCGAGCGCTATCTCCGGCGCCGGCCCCTGAGCCGAGACAGGGTCGGACAAGCACGCGACGATCGCGGCTGGCGAAACACCGAGAGCGAACTTGCTGAGTCGCTTGGCCAGGATGCCTCGTGCCCGTGCCAGCCGGCCGGCGACGGTTCCCTCGGGCCAGCCGAGATCGCGAGCAGCCTCCTGTCGGGTCTTGCCTTGCATATCACACAGCACGACCGGAGCCCGATACTTATCCGGAAGACGGGCCAGCTCGCGGTCGATGTGCTCGGCGAGGTCGCTCGTGGGCGTGGCTTCGGGAAGAACGGTCTTGGTCATGGCCGCGGCCCGTTGTTCCTTGTCCTGCCGGCGGGCGCGGTTCACTCGCACCTTGCGCGCGGCCATGTAGGCAACCCCGTAGAGCCAGTTCGCCACCCGATCGCGCGGCGACACCGTGTGTCCCTTGCGGACCAGCACAAGCAGAGTGGCTTGAAATGCATCCTCCGCGTCGGCCCCGTCCGGCAGTTGCCGCTTGCACACCGCCCACACGACCGGACCCAGGCGCGCGACCAGCGCCTCGAACGCCGACTCATCGCGCGCGTCGAGAAAGCGGCCAAGCAATTGCCCGTCCGAAGCAGTCTCGGCGCGCAATTGCAGCCCGTTCGTGCGCAAATGCTGAATCAGGTCGTTCGCCTGGGACATCCGACCCTCGCTGCGGACTGACCGCCCGCCTATTGTTATCCTCAGGAGGCGGACGGATTGATACAGAAATCCCCGGGCTTTTGGACCCACTTTCGGATTCGGGTATCTTAACCGACACCATTTTCACCCGTACCGTTTTCGCCGTCGCGACTCTGGCCCTGTCGAGATCAAGTATGCGCAGTCTCATTGTTGTGACGATCGCGGCTGTATAGCTATGTGCTGCTCAGGCGGAGGACCCGAAGCCGATCACACCCGTCGAAGCGATCGAGCAAATCGGCAAGCCGACGGTCGTCGTCGAAATGGTCGTGAAGAAGTCGAAGGACCGCGTCGAAAAACGCGGGATCATCTTTCTCGATTGCGCGGACAACTTCAAAGATCCGAAGAACCTCGGAATCGCCATTTCCGCGGAAGCAGCCGCCAAGTTCAAGGCGAAGGGTATCGCCGATCCCGCGGCCCATTTCTTAGGCAAGACCATTCGTGTGCGCGGTTGCGTGATGCGCTTTGAGGAACGACCCTATCTGCCAGTGCACGATCCGGACCAGATTGAGATTGTCGGGAAGAAAATAGCAACCAGCGTCGAGAGCGACGTCGCGAACGACATTTCGTCCAAGAAAGCAGCTCCCGGCGAGCGTCGAGGCGTAAGCCCGACGTGTCAGCGTCTGCACGTCGGGCTTACGCCTCGACGCTCGCCTTGAGTCTGGTCTCGGTCACTTCTTCTTCTCCACCGCCTGTCGAAATCCGCGTTCCACCATGTCGTTCGGGTCCGTTGAGACAGGCCCGTCGCGCCAGAGCCAGCGCATCATTTCGGGCAGGATCGCGCCGCCGAATTTCTGACCGTGCAGGTTCATGCCCCAAGAGTAGTTGACGTCATAGCCCTTCTTCGTGAGCGCCTTCATGAGCCGCACGTTCTGATGGAACCAGTCCATCTTCTCGTCGTAAACGCCCTTGCGCAGGCCGCGGTTGTCGTTGCGGCCATCACATAGATAGACGCGGATCGGTTTCTTGTCGTTCTCCAAGACCTTGTCGGTGTAAACGTGTCCGCCGCGCAGGTTGACGAAGCTGCCGACGTTGCTTAACACTTTGCGGAAATGATCGGGACGTTCCCATGCTACGGTGAACGCCGCAATGGCGCCGGAGCTGGAGCCGCCGATGCCGTGCATCTCCGGGTCCTTGGAGATGTTGAAATCCTTGCTCAATGCCGGCATCAATTCTTCCGTGATGACGCGTGCATATTTATCGTCGAGCGAGTTATATTCGGTTGGTCGATTCGTATCGCGATCGCCCCAGTTCGACGGCGTCGGTTCCGGTTGTTCCGGCTTGCGGCCGGGATTGATAAATATGCCGATCATGACCGGGATTTCCCGGCGATAGATGAGGTTGTCCATCACGTTCTGGGCACGCATATCACCCTTCTCGTTCTTGAATGCTTGTCCGTCCTGATAGATCATCAGTGCCGCTGGAATTGCCGGGTCATATTGTGCCGGCACATAGACCCAATATGTATGTTGCGTGCCCGGATAAATCTTGCACGGCAGCGTGAATGGTCCACGAATCTCGCCCGTGGGCACGCCGTCTTGCGGCAAGGAGTCGGGCCCGAGACGATATTGCGAATCGGGACTGGCCGGTGCCGGCTGAGCAGTGCCTTTCTCGCCCGGCTTCGCAGGCGGTTGTCCCGAAACCTGCGCCAGTGCGACCAACGTGAGGCTGGCGAGCACGAGACAGGCGGCAATTATCATCACTGTTCTCATGGGAGTAACACTCGGTTTGGTTGTGAATTCTTTGAATCCGCGGTCACGAGCGCAAGAAGGTCGACGTCGTTTCACCTTTCGCAATCACCACAATGCCGCTATCGGTTACAGTGAAGCCGCGCCGGCGATCCAGTTCCAGGTTGTAGCCAACTTCGACGTGTTCGGGCACTTCAACTCCCTTGTCGATGATGGCACGCCGCACGCGCGACTTGCGGCCAATCTTGACGCCGGCGAACAGGATTGAATCCTCGACCATGGCGTAACTGTTCACGCGGACGTTGGGTGAGAGTATGCTGCGTCGGACGTGGCCGCCGGAGATGATGCACCCGGCACAGACCATGCTGTCAACGGCTTCACCGCGTCGGGCCTCGCCGGGCAGACCGGGCGAATAGTGGACAAATTTTGGCGGCGGCAACTGCGGCTGCAGCGTTCGGATTGGCCAACTCTTGTCGTAAAGGTTGAGCACCGGAGAGAGGTCCACGAGGTCCATGTTCGCCTGGTAATATGCATCAATCGTGCCGACATCGCGCCAGTAGGGTGTCGACGTCGCGCCGACGTTGCGGTCGCGGAACGGATAGGCAAAGACGCGGTGCGATTCGATGACGGCGGGGATCAGGTCTTTGCCGAAGTCGTGCGCGCTGCCCTCGGTGTTTTGATCCTCGATCAGTAGGTCGAACAACCATTCCGTGTTGAAGACGTAAATGCCCATCGAACCCAGGCAATGATGCGGGTCGCCGGGCATCGCTTCGGCGGTGTCCGGCTTCTCTTGAAAGCCGGTGATCCGGTGGTCGGCCGCAGCCGTCACGACGCCAAAGTGTTTGCATTCTGACCGACGAATCGGAAAGCAGCCCACGGTGAGATCGGCCTGGTTCTCCTGGTGAGCCGCGATCATCTGGCCGTAATCCATCTTGTAGATGTGATCCCCGGCCAGGATGAGCGTGATGTCCTTCTTTTCGGTCTCAAGGCTGTAGATGTTGTGGTACAGGGCGTCGGCCGTGCCGCGATACCATTCCTCGTTGGCCCGTTGTTGCGGCGGCAACACTTCGACGTATTCGCCTAACTCGTTGCTGAGAAAGCTCCAGCCCTGGCGGATGTGACGGTCAAGCGACCTGGCCTTGTACTGGGTCATGACCACGACCCGACGCAAACCGCTGTTCAGACAATTGGAAAGTGTGAAGTCGATGATGCGATAGAGCCCGCCGAACGGCACGGCCGGTTTGGCCCGGTGTCGGGTCAACGGGTCGAGCCGGGTCCCTCGGCCGCCGGCGAGGATGATGGTCAGGACATCGCGCACGGGCGTCTCGATGAGCCCAAACGGATTGACGGGCAAGGCGTCAAACCCGTCCCACCGTCTTTGTAAGGATTTGTAGGCGTCCGGCGGACGGCGCGCAAAGAGTTGGCGCGAATGTGCTTGAGCCGGCCTTGAGCGGATGCCTAGTCCTTTGGCGGACCAAATCCCGGGCTGCCGGGGCCGCCACGTGGCGGCGGCCCAAAGCCGGGGCTGCCCGGTCCGAAGCCGGGACCGCCAGGCGGTGGCGGCGGGCCCATCTTGGGCAACGGGAATCCCGGCGGCGTGTTCGTCTTCACCTCCGCGGCCGGGGTCGTCGTGACAGTGGTCGTCGTTGACTTCGCCTCTGGGGCTTTCGTGTCCGCGGTCTTGGTCTTCGCGGGCCGATCGTCGTGCGCGATGAGGTATCCAGCGCCAAGGATCACAGGCACGAAGCACGCGGCGACCACCGCGATCCACGCCGCCGACCGACGTTTGCGCTTGACGCGCTTGCGCGGCCGCCGCGTCTTCGTGCTGGGCGCGGGCTTCGGGCCGTCAGTCTTTCGCTCAGGCTCGGCCACGGCCATCGTGAACGGCGCGATATCGACCGCGTGAACTGGCGCAGTCACCGGAGCGGTGATGGCGTCAGTCATGCCGCGTTCGATTTGCCGTAGTGACTGAACCACTTCTTTCGCCGTCGCCGGTCGATCCGCCGGCTTCTTGGCCAACAGGCGATCGATCAGATCGCTCAGGGCATCCGGCACCTTCGGGTTGACCTCGCGGGCCGGTTGCTGACGATCAACTGCCAGTGCGGTAAGAATCGCCGTCGGCGTGGTGCCCGCGAATGGCTCGCGGCCGGTACACAGCAGATAAAGCACCGCCCCCAAACTGAACAAGTCCGAGCGGCCGTCGAGCGCTTCGCCGCGCGCTTGCTCCGGACTCATGAATGACGGCGTGCCGACCACGAGGCCCGTGCAGGTCAATTTGTCGGTCGCATCGGGCTCAGTGCTCGCGGCACGGGCCAGGCCGAAGTCAAGCAGCTTCACGCGGCCGTTCGGCGCTTCGAGGAAGATGTTGCCCGGCTTGATGTCGCGATGGATCAGCCCCTTGGCATGCGCGGCGGCCAGGCCCTCGGCCACTTCCCGAGCCACGCGGATGGCCGAACCGATGGCGGGAGTTGGGTTTTTGTCGAGATAGGCCGACAGCGACGAGCCGCGCAGCAACTCCATCGCGAGGTACGGAATGCCTTGCTCTTCTCCAACCTGATACACCGTCACGACATTCTGATGCCGAATCGCCGCAACGGCGCGAGCTTCGCGCAGAAACCGTTCGTACGACCGCGCATCGACGATCGTCACCTCGGATTTCATCACCTTGACGGCGGCCTTGCGCCCGAGCTGCGTGTCCTCGGCAACATAGACGACTCCCATGCCGCCGCTGCCGAGAAGCTTAATCAGCTTGTAGGCGCCGAGATGAATCGGCGCTTCGGTGGGCGCATCCGGCTCACGGGCAAGCGGCGGGGGCGACAACATTGGGCGCGTAGCCCAAGTATCCGGGGCTGTCGGCTGCGTTTGCGACATCGAAAGGCCTTCCAGGGGTCCAGGCGCTCGGCGTACATCTTTAGCACATTTTCCGATTCCGCGGATTGAAGGGGCGACCACGGGAATCGTTTCGAACGCCTGGCGACAGCCGAAATCAAAGAGCGCCAATCAAAGAGCGCCACGAAGAGCGCCAGGGGTGCATGGGGTTGGCGCTCTTTGGCCGAATGCTAGACGCTATCTTCACGTCAGCAAATAATTTGCGTCGATTCCGCGCTTCAGAAAACTGGTTCAGGAACCCTGCCAAAAACTGGTAGTAGCGCGATCATCCAAGTTGGTCGATCTGTCGATCTGTAGTTAATTGGAATGAAGCGTGACGGGAGCTTCACCAGTCGAGCGCGAGCAGTCGCCGGGCCACGCATCACTTCAGCACGGGCGACCATGGGGTCTTCAACTTCGCGTTGTCGTTGACGTGTCAGGGCTCATTTGAACAAGTCCTGATCTCGATTGCCACACGGCGACCGGCGCACACGAAAACGATCTGATTCCGGTCACAGCGAATAGCGGCGGCGGGGGCCAAAGACTTTCGACCTGAACGTGGACTCGGTGGAGATTCCGGATGGGCAGGCCTTTGTGCCCGGCAACAAAATTAAGGTCGTGCTGCATGTCTCCAACTCTGGCCCAGGCGCCTACAGCGGTACTCCGACGATCAATGCAACCTTGGGAACCTTGGATTTGCCGCAAATACAGCACTCGATCTTCATTGGGCCCGACAACGATGCCAAGGTTCCGCTCACATTTAACGGTTCAAATTGCTTAAACACGACCTGTGATCAATACCCCGATTCGACCAGCGACTTCCGGGCGACGCTCTATTGACGATTGATCAGCCCAGGAGTTCATCCACCGGCACTTGCGCCACGACTTGCCCATCGAGTACGAGCGGCACCGAGTCGCCGCTCTTATAGTCGGTCCGCGTCGCGTAGCTGGGCACCGCATCGGCAGGCTGCGGGTCGGTGTAGACCTCGACCTGCCGATCGACGATGTTGATGATCCAGTAGATCGACAGGGCGGCGCGGGCGTAGATGCGGCCCATGTCGTTGCGGTCAACGGCCAGACTCGAGTGGGTCACCTCGATCACAAGACCGATGTCTCGCGGTCCTGGGTGACATGTTTGATAGGCGGCGTCATCGCCACGCGCCAGGGTGAAGTCCGGCTGTGGTTCGCTTTCCGCCAATGTAATTGGCTGTTCACTTCGCAGTTGCCAATCGTCGGGCAGAATCCGAATGAGCTTCTTAATCATTCGGGTCACGGTATTGCTATGCGGCGGCTTCGGAGGCATCTTGGGTACCATGTAGCCTTCGAGTAGTTGAATCTTCTCGTCTTCCGCGAGGAAACCTGTGTCGATCAGGTTGTGAAACTCGGGGACGGTCAGGCGCCGACAACCTGACTGGGCCAGATACCCGGGAGACAGAGGTGCCAAGCCGACGGACATCGAAGACTCTCCAAGAACTGCCGCTACTTTACTACAAACTGGCCCAGTCGTTCAACCGCTACGCAAATTGCGGCTACACCTCCCATCCCTTCTTGTACGTCGTCTTGATAAACCCATCCGCCTCCGGAACGCCCTTGGCCTTCAACTCCTTGGCATCCCATCCGAACGGCTTGCCCGTGCGATACGAGACCACGCCGAGCATGACGGTCTCGGCGAGGGCGCCCGAGTATTCGAAGCGACACGTCGTCGTGCCGCCCGACTTGATGGCCTCGATCCATTCCTTGTGATGGCCGATCGATTTGGGGATCGAATGGTCGCCGTCGATGCCCTTGAAGTCGGCTTCGGGAAGCACAAGCTTGCGGCCATAGTCGGCGAGGATCATGCCCTTCTCGCCGACGAATAAGGTGCCGTCGCCCCACTTGGGCAGCTTGCCATCGGCGAATTGCGGTGGTCGCCGATCGCCGTCGTGCCAGGTCACTTTGACCGGCGGCATCGAGCCGCGGGCCGGGAACTCGAACTCGCATTCGATCCAGTCGGCCGCGGACTCCGGCGTCGGCTTCGAACCCTGGGCGCTGACCTTGGTCGGATGCCGCAGGTCGAGCGCCCAGAACGCGAGGTCCATGTGATGGCAGGCCATGTCAGTCATCTTGCCGCCGCCGAACGCCCAGTAGCGCCGCCAGTTGAAGGGGACGTACTCGGGGGCATAGTCGCGCTCCTCCGCCGGCCCGAGCCACAGTTGCCAGTCGAGTCCCGCTGGGATCGGCTTGCCGGCCGGGCGTTTGCCGTTGCCGTTGTACGCGCCGCCGACCCAGCAATGGGCCTCGCGAATCGGACCGATGACGCCCTTCTTCACGATCTCGACAACGCGCCGATAGTTGTCACCCGCGTGAATCTGCGTGCCCATCTGCGTGACGAGTTTGTTCTTGGCCGCCAACTCGGCGAGCGTGCGCGCTTCCCAGACCGTGTGCGTGAGCGGCTTCTCGCAATAGGCGTGCAGCCCTTCGGACAATGCCCGGTGCGTCACGTGGAAGTGATTGTGATCCGGCGTCGCGCACAGAACGGCGTCGAGCCCCTTGGCGTCGATCATCTTGCGGAAGTCGGTGAAGAACGCGGCCTTCGGAAACTGCTTGCGGGCCGGGCCGGTTCGCGATTCGTCGACGTCGCAGATGGAAACGACCTCGCAACTCGGCACGCCGGCAAGCTGGCCCCAGTTGTATTGCCCCTGGCCGGCGAGCCCGACGACGCCGACGCGGACGCGCTCGCTAGCCGGCGCGGCTTTTAGCAATGGCGTGGCCACAACGGCCGTGGTCGCCGACATCAGGAAGTGACGACGGTTCAGCATGAGGAGAACTCCGGAGAGCGGGGTGGGTGGATTATGATGGGCAACCATGCCGGACGTGGGAAGGGGCGATTCCACTCCATTCTTCTTGACGGCGAACCTGCTGTCGTTCAGTCGGCCCCCAAGTCGTCAATGAATCGAGTTGACGGGTGAATTCGTTCGTAGTCCACCGCCAAATGCGCGGCGATAATTCGGCGCACTTTCAACGCCACATCGGGATTGGTCCCAGGACTGCAATGCGCAACAAACTCGGCATCGGTCATGAGTGGGAAACGCTCTTCAAAGGACTGCCACTGAATTTGCGGACGAAGAACCGCAACCACGAGGAGCACGAGAACAACCGCGATGACAATGATGACATACGCCATTAGCTTCTTTTCGTTCGCACGAAATCACTTTTTCGGAGCCGTGCCTTGCTCCTCGGCCTGCACGCGCGTGGCGAGAATCGGCCGCAGGTTCGAAAGGCTCTTCAGCGTATTGAACCAGAACGGAGCGCCGAGGCTGAGCAGGATCCCCGCCATGAGAATGCCGCCCAAATGATGGATGTCCGCGAGCGCGTGACGCCACGCCGTGAATTCAATCTCGTCCGACGTGTGAATGATGCGGAGTTGACTGCTGCTGAGAGTTTTCTTGGCTTCGTTCCTGGCCTTTTCCAGATCGTCCAGGCGCTTCTGCGCCGTGGCTCCAAACTGCGCATCGAATTTGGCAACGATGTTGGCTTGTTGATCCGCCGCGATGTTCTTCTTGATCCAGTCCTGGCCCTGGGACTGCACATTCAGGTCATTAGGAATGGTTCCGGTGTAGCCTGCGGCCTTGAGTTGACTTTCGAGCGCATGGAGAGCTTCACTGCTCAGACCCGTCGACGGCAGCGCCATGATTCCTTCCGCTTGCTTGAGCGTCGGGTCGACCTGAGCGATCAATGCGGCACGCGCCTGCTTGTCCGTGTACAACTGTTTCAAAAGATCAAGAGCGTCGACCTGGTACACCAGGCAGAAGACAAATGACGTGAAGATTGTGATCAATCGTGTCCAGGAGACGAAACGTTCCGTGGTTCGATCCATGACCATGTCAAACCACTCCTTCAAGTCCGCGGCCTTTTGCGAAAGGCTCGCCACGTGGGCGTTGAGTTCGGTTTCAAAGGTCGTTTGGAGCGACGCCACCATTTGCGCGACCGATGGGATGGTGGCGGTGCCCGCGGGAACAAGCCTGTTCAACTCCGCGACCACCTTGGTCGCCACGGCTTGCAACGATCCCGCGAGAGTCAGAGCGCCGGCACTGGCCTGATCTTTGAGCGCAGTCAGTAGGGCGGACTGAAGATCGGCTGGCGCCACGGGTGTCGCCGATGGCGGCAATCCCTGTGAAGCGCGCGTGCCCAGGTTCACTCCCAATCCTTGCAGAAGTGCCGAAAGCGTGAAGAAGTCCGGCAGCTTGTGAACCAGTGTCTGCTCAAGCGCGTCGGCTGCGGCCAGGGCGGAAGCATACCAATTGCCTTGTGAACCGGCGGGGACCGTGGTGGGCAGCACTCGACCAAGAACTTTGGCCAGTTCTTCGGGCCGGATCGCCGTCGCCGTGGTGAAGAACTTGCCAATCAGCGGAATCTTGGCGACCCAACCTGCCGCGGAGAGTGGCGCATACTGCAGTACGGCCTTGGAAACGTCCTTGGCTATCTTGTCATCCGCGCCGATCTGCTTGATGACCTGCTCGATGCCCCACAACAAATAATGTCCGCGCCGTTGCAGCGCTACGTTGAAGCTCTGCACGATCGTCATGATGATCAGGCTCAGCAAGAGCATGATCAGCGCAAATGCGATCAAGGTTTCAAGTTGGTCCAGCATGGTGAGCGACCTCAAGTCAAGGAATGCCGGGGTCGACGATCAAGCAGCAAACCGGAAGTGCTTCGACCCGGCGACCGGATTCCATCCAGGCCGGATCAGAGGCGGACATTGTAGTTGGCAAATCCTGCCCGGCCTCGTCCTTCTGTTTCCGTTGGTAAAATGCCGGCATGGTCAAAACTGCCGCGCGTGCCGAGGATGCGAGCCTCCCCGACCTTCAGGCGGAGGCCGAGGAACTCCGGCGTAAGATCAATCGCTTCCGGACGTCCCTCGGCCGGTTCTTCGTTCACAAGCAAGAGATCATCGACCTGATGGTCGTCGCGGCTGTCGCCCAGGAACCGCTCCTGCTCGTCGGGCCGCCGGGCACGGCCAAGTCGGACCTCGTGCTCAAATTCAAGGATGCGCTCGGCGTCTCGGAAGAGGATTATTTCGAGTACATGCTCACGCGCTTCACGGAGCCGAGCGAGATCATCGGCGCCATCGACATCGGCAAGCTGCGCGACGGATCGTACATCCGCCGCAAACAAGGCAAACTGCCAACCGCGCGGATCGCTTTCCTCGACGAGATCTTCAAATCGAACAGCGCCATCCTGAACATCTTGCTCACGATCATCAACGAGAAGAAGTTCTACCAGGACGGCGTCCCGGAACCGGTGCCGTTGCGCGTGCTCTTCGCGGCGACCAACGAGATTCCGGAGCAGGGCGAGTTGGCGGCGCTCAAGGACCGCTTCGTGCTCAAAGTGATGAGCCGATCCGTCGCTGACGAACATTTCCAGGACCTGATCGACGCGGGGCTGCAAAACGAAGCGTATCGCAATCTGAATCAGAAACCGTGGGTCGAGGGACACTGCACGCTCGACGATATGGTGAAGGCGAATCGCTACCTGACTTTGCTGTTCAGCCGCAAGCAGGGCGATGGCCGCGGCGAGGATCAGAACGATCGGAGTCTCTTCTTCCCGGACGAGGTGTTCCGCGAGTTCCAGCGGCTCATCAAGACGCTCATCCGCGAAGACCGCATCTTCATCAGCGACCGAAAGCTGGTGAAGCTTTACAAGCTCTTTCGCGTCCGGGCCTGGCTGCTATCCGGTGGCACGGTGAGCATCGACGACCTGCGGTTGCTCGCCTATCTGGGTGAAACAATACAAGAGATCGAACATCTCCGTGAGAAGGTGCCCACATTGCTGGGCGATGCGTGAGTCGGTTGCAGCGACGAAGCGCTGCCCGCACTTCCATCAATTCTCGTTGACATCCGCCGCACTCGCGGTATAAGCACGCTCCGCTTCGGGCCTTGTCGCGCGGGGGAAGACGGTCAGCGCGATGGGTTCGGCAACCTGCGGAAGCTGAGTGAATGGCAGACGACACGACCACCGTTGGGGCCTTGAAGGCCCGGGCAGCCGCGTTTGCGTCGGCCCGCCGGTGGGAGCCGTTCCACACGCCCAAGAATCTCGCGATGGCGTTGGCCAGCGAGGTGGGGGAACTGCTGGAGCCATTCCGCTGGCTGACGAGTGACGAGTCCCAGGCTGCTTGCCAGGACCCCGCCACCCGCGAAGCCGTCGCGGACGAACTGGCCGACGTGTTCAACCTGCTCATGCTCTTCAGCCTGCACACCGGGATCGACGTCAGCGAGGCCGTGACCGCGAAGGTGGCGAAGAACGAGTTGAAGTACCCAGTGGGGTAGTTGGTCGTTGGTAGTTGGTAGTTGTCAGAGAGAACAGACTTTACTGACAACTACCAACTGCCAACTACCAACTATTAGGGGGATTGGCCATGCGTCGAATCCACATCGCCATGATGGCTCTGGGGCTCGTGGGAGTCCTGGGCATTACGCTTGTGCAGGCAACAGCGCAACCGGCTCCATCTCCTTATAGTGGCCGCAAGGATGCCGAGGCCAAGCCCAAGGAAGGTCCCTCGATTCCGCTGATCCCGCCGGCCGCACCGGGCGGAGACATCGTGCTGCCGCCGCTGCCGAGCGGGCCGGAGATCAACCTTCCGCCGCTGATCACCGATGTCGGTGCGCCTGCGTCCGACGTCAAACCAATGATTCCGGCCGCGGCCGCCGATGTGAAGCCGATGCTTCCGATCGCGCCGACGGTCGAGGTGAAACCGCCGGTCGCTCCGCCGCCCGTCATCAAGAACGGGAATACGCCGGAGGTTCGCAAACCCGAGCCGCCGAAGCCGGAACCCGCGAAGCCAGTCTTTGCCGAGGCGCCGCCCGTGGCCGCGCCCCCCGCACCGCCGACGATCACGCCGGCTACGCCGATCGTCACCGCGCCAAGTCGCGTCATGCCGGGCGTGACTTTGGAAACGATCGTTCCCGATGCCGTGCAGCTTGGCAAGGACATCAGTTACGAAATCGTCATCAAGAACACGGGTTCTAGCGCCGTCATGGGTGTCAAGGTCGAGGAAGAACTTCCGACGGGTGCCCGCTACCTCGGCGGCGAGCCGATGGCCGAGGCGTTGACCAACACGTTGACCTGGTCCCTTGGCGAACTGGTCGCCGGGGCCGAGAAGCACCTGAAAATCAACGTGAAGCCGGCCGGCGAAAGCGATTACAAGACAAGCCCGAAGATCACGTACTCGGCGACGGCTGCCAACACGGTGAAGGTTACGCGGCCGAAGTTGTCGGCCACCGTTACCGGGCCGGAGACGGTGCTGATCAACGAGGAAGCCGCGTTCACGATCCAAGTCAAGAACGAAGGCACCGGCGCGGCCAGCAAGGTGAAGATTCACGTCGCTCTACCGAACGGCCTGAAACATCCGCAGCAACGCGAAGGCTCGCCCGTCGAGGCTGAGCTGCCGACGCTGGCCGCGGGTGAGACCAAGTCGGTCGTGCTGAAGACCAAGGCTCTCGAAGCGGGCGCCCAAACTTGCGAGCTGACGGTGATGGCCGAATCGTGCGGGGCCGTGACGTCGAAGGCGATCACCACGGTGCAGAAGCCGATGCTCGAGGCTCGGCTCGTAAGCCCGGGCAAGGCGATGGTTCGCGGCGAACCGACCTTCACGCTCGAAGTCAACAACCCCGGCAACGCGGCCACGCCAAACGTACAGGCGGCCGTCTCCTTCGCCCAGGGCCTGGATTTTGTGTCGGCCTCTGAGAGCGGCAACTATGAGCCGGGCAGCCGAACGATCACCTGGAACATCGGTGCCGTGCCGGCCGGAGGCAAGAAGGCGCTGACGTTCAAGCTGCGGGCGGGTGTCCACGGCAAGATCGAAGTGAACGCGGTCGCCGCGTCGCCGGCCAAGGTGGACGACAAGCAACTGATGGTTCGCTCCTCGGCCCAACTCGAAGTCGAGGGCGTGCCGGCCGTCGGGTTCGAAGTGGTCAACGTTGAAAATCCGTGCGAAGTCGGCAAAGAGGTGACCTACGAGATTCGCATCCTCAACCAGGGCACCCGGCCGCTGACGAACGTCAAGCTGGCCGCCGCGATGTCTGAAGGGCTGACGGTAACCAGCGTCACCGGCCCGGCGAAGCACACGCAGTCCGGCCAAACGCTTGGTTTCGAAGCGATCCCGCGACTCGCGGTAAAGGCCGACATGGTGATCCGCGTGAAAGCCAAAGGCACGACAGCGGGCGACCTGCGTTGCAAGGTTCAGCTCCTATGCGATCAGCTGAAGCAACCGGTCGTGAAGGAAGAGAGCACGGTGTTTTTCATGCCGTAGTTGTCAGTTGTCAGTTGTCAGTTGTTAGTTGTCAGAGAAGAGTGCAGTGGACCACACTGACAACTGACAACTGACAACTGACAACTGACAACTGATAACTGACAACTGACAACTACTCTGGACTTGAGGCGGTTTGGGGGCGCTGGTAATATCCGGACCCTCGCGAACCAGGCGACTGGCGCGCGAGCGACGGACCCGGCGGCCGCCTCCGAAGGAACGGGAACGGTCGGCGCGGCGGCCGCAAGCCGCAAGCCTGGGACGCACGCGCCGCATGGAATGGAGTCCGTCGCATGAGCATGGGTCGCACGCCGACGCGAGACCGAGTCAAGGTGCATATCCGCTGGATGATCCGGCGCGACATGCCGGACGTGTTGCGGGCCGAGCAGGCCAGCTTCGATTACTCGTGGACCGAAGACGACTTCCTCCGCTGCCTGCGCCAGCGCAACTGCATCGGCATGGTGGCCGAGCATGAGGACCGGGTCGTCGGGTTCATGATCTACGAGTTGCACAAGACCAAGCTGCACGTGTTGAACTTTGCCGTCGCGCCGGAAATGCGTCGCGTCGGGATCGGCACCCAGATGGTCACCAAGCTGGTCGGCAAGTTGTCGAGCCATCGCCGGACGAAAATCACTCTGGCGGTCCGGGAATCGAACCTGCCGGCCCAGCTGTTCTTCCGCGGCCAGGCGTTCCAGGCGTCGCGGGTTCTTCGGGGTTACTACGAAGACAGCGGTGAAGATGCTTACCTCATGCACTACAAGATCGCCGAATTCGCCGACGACGATGAAGAGGGGGGCGGTTTGCCAAACCGCATCGCCCAGTATGAAGGGAACTGATCGCCGCCGCTTGCGGCGTAGCGTGCTCCGCTACGCCGCAAGCGGCCAAATTGCCTAACCGTCAAATTCAGCACATCTGCTACCCTTTCCGGGACCGGCACGACCCGAATTTCTCTTGCTTGACCCATCGATCCCGTATTACCTTCAACAGATCGTCAATTGCGCTCCGCCACGCCGTGGACGGGCGTATACTTCTTTGCACCGACATCCGGAGACTTCTCCATGCGAATGCTCGTCGCGGCCCTTCTGGGCACTGCCCTCGCCGCTGCTCCTGCACTGGCTGCCGATCCCACGCCGGAAGAACTCAAGAAGTCGATCGATCGCTTCGAGAAGGCGGTCAAAGATCTCCAAGAACTCAAGGAAGCGCTCAAGACAGATGGAGTCCGCGAGAAGGTCGCCACGTTGGACTCAAAAATTGACCTGATCGACAAGGACATCCAAGAGATCAAGAAAGACATCCGCGACCTCAAGCGCAAGGTCGAAGGCACGACCTCGACCTCGTTGCGGCCGAATGACACCGCAACTCTGAAGGGCCAAGGTCGCGTGCGCTTTATCAACCAGTATCCGGAAGAGATGTCGG
>DATANR010000467.1:0-1526 GCA_036266155.1 Gemmataceae bacterium
CGTACCAACAATCTTCGCGGGATCGAAGTCCGCCTTCTTCTCCTCGGCGACCGTGTAGGCCGCGAGTACGACTGCCAAACCAACTACCAGTGTCCGACGCATGAGGTGATCCTTCCGAATGGAGTGTGCGAGTCGCCGCGGGCGCATCCCACGGCGACAGAGGCAGGATAGGAGGGCGGATACCGTTCGGGCCAGTCGCGGTAAGATGTCTGCGTAACAAGGAGCCACCACGTGCCGGCCGAGCAACCGATCGTCGCCCTGGGCGAACTCTTGTGGGACCTCCTGCCCACGGGCCCACGTGCCGGCGGCGCCCCGTTCAACTTCGCATTTCATTGCCATCAACTCGGCCACCCGGCCATCATCGTCAGCAGCGTTGGCGACGACGACCTGGGCCGACAGCTGCGTGCCGAGGTGCGCCGGCTCGGGATGAGTGACGAGTTTATTCAGACGGATCGCCAGCACCCGACGGGGACCGTGCAGGTGTCGCTCGATGCCGCCGGGCAACCGACGTACACGATCGCGGAATATGTCGCCTGGGATTTCATCGATTGGGAACCGCGCCTGGAGAACCTGACTCGATTGGCGGCCGCAGTGTGCTTCGGCACGCTGGCCCAGAGGGCGCCGGTGTCGGGCTCGACCATTCGCCGGTTTGTCATCGAATCGAACACGCTGATCGTGCTCGACCTCAATCTCCGACCGACGTCGAATTCTCCGGTCACCATCCGCGATTCACTGGCGCTGGCCGACTGGTTGAAGTTGAATGACGACGAATTGAACCGCCTGCCCGTCGAAGTCGATCGCTCGTCGTTCGACCTGTTTTGCGTAACGCGCGGCGCCAACGGCTGCCGGATCACGACGGCTGCCGAAACCGTCGACGTGCCTGGCATCTCGGTAAAGGTCGTTGACACCGTCGGCGCCGGCGACGCGTTCACGGCGGCGCTCTTGACCCAGCACCTCCAGGGCAAGCCACTCGCCGAGGCGGCCCGATTCGCCAATGCCTACGCGGCCGTCGTCGCGTCCAAGGCGGGCGGCACGCCGACCGTCACGCGGGCGGAGGTGGAACGGTTGTTGACGTCACTTCCACGACAGTCGGTGTGAAGGCGATCGTCCGTTCGTGCCATTCGAGGTGCGGAACAGCGTCGTTACGCAGGACCGCCAGCATGATTGCAGCGATGTTGAACCGTGCGAGTGCGCGCAGGCCGATGTAGCTGGTCGTAAGCCGCGGGTTGATCTCGATGGCCCAATCGCGGCCGTCGTCGCCGAGAATGATGTCGACGCCGACGTAGCCGAGCAAGTTGGGAACGCAAGCGATTGCGGCGGTGGCAATGCGGATTGCCCGCGTTGCGAGGTTGGGCGCCAGCGGCAGACGGCCACCCAGGTAATGGAATTGGCCGTCGCGGGAGAGGATTTGCTCGCACGGAACCAGCGGAATGGACGTCGTCGGGCCGACGAGGAAGGCAACACTGGCGGCGAAACCGGGAATGTAAGGCTGGGCGATTAGGTGACCGGATCGGTCCCCCTCTCCC
>DATANR010000468.1:0-9853 GCA_036266155.1 Gemmataceae bacterium
GCATTGATGAGTCGCTGAAGCGCCTCCAGACCGATTACCTCGACATCTTGATCGCCCACGACATCGAGTTCGCCGACAACTTTGAAGCGGTGTTCACGGACACGGCGGCGGTCTTGTACAAATTGAAAGCGGCCGGCAAATGTCGCTTTGTCGGCATGTCCGGCCTGCCGCTCGGCATCCTGCAGACGGCCATCGAACGCTGCAATCTCGATGTGGTCATCAGCTACACACACTTTACCTTGCAGAATCAGCGATTGTTGACGGACCTGTTGCCGGTGGCCGATGCGCACGGCGTCGGCGTGATGAACGCGAGTCCGCTGTGCATGGGATTGCTCGGCGATCGCGGCCCGCAAGATTGGCACCCGGCGCCGGAGGCCGTGAAAGTTGCTGGTCGAGCCGCGGCCGACTGGTGCCGCAATCGCGGAGCGAGTCTCGCGGCGCTCGGCATGCAATTCTGCTTACGAGAAGCGCGCATCCCAACGACGATCAGCGGCGCCACGCGAGCCGAGGAGATGGAAGCCAACGTGCAGACGATGGAATCGCCGATCGACGAAGGCTTGCTGCGGGAAGTGCAAGCGATCTTCGCTTCGGTGAAGGACGTCACCTGGCCGAGCGGCAACTGGTCGATGACGAATGGTTGATCCCGAACGCCTGCGTGCAGCCTACTGCAAAGCCCGGGACGCTCTGCTCGCGGAACGCACTCCGGTTGGACACTGGATCGGCGAACTATCCTCGTCGGCCCTGTCCACGGCAACCGCTGTGACGGCACTTGCAATCGTCGCCCGCTCGGCCGGTGTGAACTCGACGCACGAGCGATTGATCGACGCTGGCTTGAGTTGGCTGGCCGACCATCAGAACGCCGACGGCGGCTGGGGCGACACGGTCAAGAGCATCAGCAACATCTCGACGACGATGCTCTGCCGAGCTGCGTTCCATGTGACCGACCGAGCGGCACAATTCTCTGACGTTGTGCATCGCTACGAGACGTGGCTCTTTGAACGTTACGGCCGCACGCCACAAGAACTCGTCGAAGCGGTACGACAGCGTTACGGCAAGGACCGCACGTTTTCGGTCCCCATCCTCATGATGTGCGCGTTGGCTGGGCTGGTGCCGTGGAAGGAGGTGCCGCGGCTGCCGTTTGAAATGGCATGCTTACCACAGTCGTGGTATCGCTTCGCGCGGATGCCGGTCGTGAGTTATGCGCTGCCGGCGCTCATTGCGATCGGGCAGGTGATTCACTTCCATCGATCGACGTGGAACCCGATCACGTGGATCTTGCGAAAGCTTGGCCGGCGACGAAGTTTGCGCGTACTCGAACGCATTCAACCGTCGAGCGGCGGGTATCTCGAAGCGACGCCACTCACGAGTTTTGTGGTGATGAGTTTGGCGGCGATGTGGGCGGCGGGGCGCTACGCCGCAAGCGGCGTCATTGCGAAGGGGGTTGAGTTTATTGTGAAATCGGCGCGGGCGGATGGGAGCTGGCCGATCGATACAAACCTGTCGATCTGGGTGACGACATTATCGGTGAATGCGCTGGCGGCGGCCGGCGACCTGGATTCATTGGATCGACGCGATGAGCTACTCGCATGGCTTTTGAAGCAACAACTCAAGGAAGTTCATCCATACACAGGCGCGGCCCCCGGTGCCTGGGGCTGGAGCGACGAACCGGGCAGCGTGCCCGATTGCGATGACACGCCGGGGGCAGTGTTGGCAGTCCACAACCTTGCGCCGGACCCCAACAGGAACCCGGCTAGCCAGGCAAATATTGAAGCCCAACGATGGGTCGTCGACCTCCAAAATCGCGATGGTGGGTTCCCGACGTTTTGTCGTGGCTGGGGACAACTTCCATTCGACCGCAGTGGTTGTGACTTGACTGCTCATGCCGCACGAGCAGTGGAAGGGATGATCGGCGACTTTCGGCCATGGCAGGGACGAGGGCTACCGGCTGCCTTCGCTTACCTTGCGCGTCAACAGCGCTCCGACGGATCCTGGCTTCCCCTCTGGTTCGGCAACCAGCACGCACCCGACGACATCAACCCCGTGTACGGCACCACCAAGGTGCTCGCGGCGTATCGCGATCTGAATCGCATCGACTCCGACGTGGCCCGACGCGGCATCGCCTTTTTGCTCGATGTGCAAAACACCGACGGTGGCTGGGGCGGGGCGAAGGACACGCCGTCGAGCGTCGAGGAGACGGCGCTTGCCGTGGAGATACTCGTCGATCTCGCGCCGGCCGACCGGCAAGCCGCGGTGGAACGCGGCATCGAATATCTGATTCGTCGAGTCGAAGACGGCACCTTCCGCGATCCGTCGCCCATCGGCTTCTACTTCGCGAAGCTCTGGTATTTCGAAAAGCTGTACCCAATCATCTTCACTGTCGCCGCACTTGGCCGTGCGCTGCGAACGCACGCTTCCGAGGATCGATGATGTTCAATTCAATCGTCCTGGCACTCGCCCTCATTCCCGCCGATGCGCCGGCTCATCCCGGCCTGCCGACCGAATGGCATGGCCGCTGGACCGGCACGCTCAAGATCACGCCGGTCGCCGGCGAGGCGCAAGAGACGCCGATGGAGATGGTCATCGAGCCGCTCAAGGACTCGAAGAACTACCGCTGGCGGATCGTGTATGGCAAAGGCCCGGCCCGTGAATACGAACTCATCCCGCAGGAGAAGGCCAACCACTTCGTCATCGACGAGAAGAACGGCCTGCTCATCGACGCCTGGCTCATCGGCGACACGGTGCACAGCTTCTTCCAGGTCGCCGAGTCCATGATCCCCGTGCGCTATGAGCGTAACGGCGACACGCTGCGCTTCAGCTTGACCGTATCGACTAACAAAGAGCCGCGGACGACGAAGATGACCAAGGGTGATTTCGAGGCGAAAGCATTCCAGCTTCAGTCGGTTCATGTCGCGGAGTTGAAGAAGGCCAAGTGACGGCTCGGTTGAATTCCAGGCGTCGAATCGGCACAACAATCTTGTCCCGCCCGGAGTTTCTTCATGCCGGCTACGGTTTCATCGCTTCCCGACGCACGCGGCCGGTTCGGCCCTTATGGCGGCCGTTACGTGCCCGAGACGCTCATGTTCGCCATCGAGCAGCTCACGGCCGCGTATGACGAGGCTCGCAACGATCCCGCTTTTCAGGCCGAGTTTCACCGCATCTTGCGCGAGTATGTCGGCCGGCCGTCGCGTCTGTACTTCGCGGAGCACTTGACCCAGGAGGCCGGCGGGGCGCGCATCTATTTGAAGCGCGAAGACCTCAACCACACCGGCGCGCACAAGATCAACAACGCGATCGGCCAGGGTCTGCTCACCAAGCGGATGGGCAAGAAGCGCATCATCGCGGAGACCGGGGCTGGGCAACACGGCGTCGCCAGCGCGACGGCGGCAGCCCTCTTTGACATTCCGTGCCGTGTTTACATGGGTTCCGAAGATGTGCGCCGACAAGAACTGAACGTTTTTAAAATGCGGGCGATGGGGACCGAGGTCTTTCCCGTGGAGAGCGGATCGAAGACGCTGCGTGACGCGGTGAACGAGGCGATGCGCGAGTGGATGGCGTCGGTCGAGACGACGCACTACATCATCGGCAGCGTGATCGGCCCGCACCCTTTTCCGATGATGGTCCGCGATTTTCAAGCAGTGATCGGCGAGGAGACGAAAACGCAAGCGCTCGAACAAATCGGCCGGCTGCCGGACGTCGTTGTCGCTTGTGTGGGCGGAGGCAGCAACGCGGCCGGCATGTTCTATCCGTTCGTCAACGATACGCAGGTCGAACTCGTCGGCGTCGAAGCCGGCGGACGCACCGCGAAATACGGCGAGCACGCGGCGACCATCAGCCACGGCAAGCCGGGCGTGTTGCACGGCACGTTCAGCTATGTCCTGCAAGATGCCGACGGCCAGACGGCCCCCGTGCATTCGATCTCGGCCGGCCTCGACTACCCTGGCGTCGGCCCGGAACACAGTTATTGGAAGGACGCCGGCCGCGTGCGCTACACGAATGTGGACGACGCCGGGGCCATGGAGGGCTTCCGCGTCTGTTGTCGCCTTGAAGGAATCATCCCGGCCCTGGAGACGGCACACGGGATCGTGGAAACGATGCGTATCGCGGCCAAGCGACCAAAGACCGATGTTGTCGTCCTCTGCTTCTCCGGCCGCGGCGACAAGGATTGTGCGGAAGTCGCCCGGCTGGAAGAGGAGCGAAAGCACTGACCGAGCAGCACGAAATCAAAGGGCGCCAATCAAAGAGCGCCACGAAGAGCGCCAGTGGGTTATGGGGGTTGGCGCTCTTTGACTGAGTTTGCGATCGATGCTTCTGGCCAGTAAAGACTTGCGACGAATCCGTCGGGCGAAAAAGTGGCTCCAGAAACCATGCGAAAACTGGTAAGCGAACCATCGACGAGTCCGTGACATTGACCTGCAATGGCATGGACTTCTGAATGAACCTCGCAATCACTTGCAATGAAATGAAACCCATGCCACATCAAGTTGCTCTTGTCACCGGCTCGGCCACCGGCGCTGGTCGTGCGATCGCTTTACGGTTCGCCGCTCGCGGCTTCGCGGTCGCCATCAACTACTCGCGCTCCGAGATGGAGGCGAACGAGACCTTCGCGCAAGTCAAAGCACTTGGCATGCCCGCGATCCTGTGCAAGGCCACCGTCGGCGACGACGCTCAAGTCCGTGCAATGGTCGAGCGCTGCCGCGTCGAACTCGGCGGGCTCGATGTGCTCGTCAACAACGCCGGCACGACGCATTTCATTCCGCACACCGAATTGGAAGCCGTCACCGATTCCGTTTGGGATGAAATCTTTCAAGTGAACTTGAAGGGCGCCTATTACGCAAGTCGCGCCGCGATGCCGTTATTGAAGGATCGCAAGGGCAGCATCGTCAACGTCTCATCCGTCGCGGGCCTGCTCGGGCACGGCAGTTCAATTCCATACTCAGCAAGCAAGGCGGCGATGAATTGCATGACGCAATCGCTGGCCCGTGCGTTCGCCCCGGACGTTCGCGTGAACGCGGTCGCGCCCGGCCCGATCTTGACGCGCTGGCTCAAGGGCCACGAGGCGCATGTTGACAAGGCGATCGCGCACACGCCGATGCAGCGCGCGGCCACGCCCGACGACGTGGCCGACGTCGTCGAGTTCCTGGCCCTCGGGACCGGATTGATGACCGGACAGGTTGTCGTGCTGGATGGCGGACGGACGATGTGACGAGTAGTTGTCAGTTCTTAGTTGTCGGTTGTCAGAAAAAACTGCTGACGGAGAACTAACAACTGAAAACTGACAACTACTACTTGCGGTGCCGAATCTTGGCGCGCATGCGGCGCTTCTTCCGTCCGACTTTCCGACGACCGGTACCGCGGCGAGCACCCATGAGCCAATCTCCTTGATCGCAAGCCGGTTTCCGGCGTGGTTGTTGGGAGGAACTATCTTAGAACCTCCCCCAGCCGCGACAAGATCAAGCTCTTGACGACTAGATTGCGAACCAGCGGAGACCGAAGCGCAGCAAGGGCGACGCCGTCATCGACCAGACGCGGCGTCGCCCTCGCTGCGCTTCGGTCTCCGCCGTAATGGCGGTCGCTCCAACAGGTAGGACTACGTCACGGACTACTCCTTATACACCAAGAACTCCTGCACCTTGCCGTCCGGCGAGCGATACATCAGGGCCTTGATCTTTACGCCCTTGAACGTGAAGTGCGTTGTCGTCACTTCCATGCCGCCGCGCTCGCTGCCCGGATCTGTTTCAACCTTGTCCGGTTCGCCGAGCGGGCCGAGCCGCTCTTTGGCGCCCTTCACCCGCTCGTCGGTCAGGAAGATGCTGAAATCTTCGCCGAGCGATTCACGCGCGATCTTACCGCTTTGCAGTTCGCGGAACATGTCCAGGGCGGCAACTTTTGCGGGCGAGCCCTTGATGTGCGGCACGTCCGGCGCCGGCGGCTCCAGCGCTTGCAGCAAGAGCGCCAGGAGTGGATCGAACAGGTCGCCGGCGTCCTCTTGCTCGGTATTGGTCATGAGGGCGATGGCCGACTTGGTGCGCGGCAACGCGGCGTTGTAGGTCAGGAATCCGCTGACGGCGCCCGAGTGCTTGAGGACCGAGTCGCCGCGCCGCCGGCTGACGCCGATGCCGCAACCGTAATCGCGCTGCCGGCCGTCGTTCAACTCGCGGGCCGTCGTCATCAATCGATAGGAATCTTGCTTCAATACCTTGCCCGAGACCAGCGCCACGTCCCACTTCACCAGATCGGACGGAGTCGTGTAGAGCGCCCCGGCGGCGTGAATCCAGCCCGATGCTTCGCGCTTCGATGGCTCCGGCGGCCCCAGCGCAAACGCAGTGTACCCTTGCGCCAATCCCGGATGATCCGGCTTCGGGTCGAAGACGGTGTCGGTCATGCCGAGCGGCTTCAGAATGCGTTCGGTGAGGAACTGCTCGTACGTCTTGCCGCTTATTTTCTCAATGATCCGCCCGAGCAACACGAAGCCCGTGTTGCTGTACGACCAGCGCGCCCCCGGATCGAAATCGAGTTTGCCGCCCGCGTATTCCTTGAGCAATTGATCCGGGTCGATCGCCTTCTCCATGCGGCGATCGACGAAGTCCAGGGGATAGTAATCCGGATAGCCGGCCGCGTGCGTCATGAGATCGTAGAGCGTGATCTCCTTCGCCTTGGTCAGATTCGGATACCACTTCGCCACCGGATCGCGGACGGCGAGCTTGCCATCCTCGGCGAGCAGAAAGATGCATGCCGCGGTGAACTGCTTGGTCACCGAGCCGGCCGCGAACATGGTGCTCGTCTCGACGGGCGCTTCCGGCTTCAGCGACCGCTTGCCATAGCCCTTGGCGAGCACGACCTTGCCGTCGCGGACGATCGCCACCGACAGGCCGACGTATTTGTTCGGCTTGATCTGTGCGGACAAATAGTCGTCGATGGCTTTGACGTCGAATTTGGCCGGGAGCTTCGGGTCCGCGCCGTGGAGCGAGCAAGCCGCGAACATCGCGACCAGAACCGACGTGCGCATGTTCATGTTCATACCGATCCTCGAATTAGATGAAGCTCAAGAACCACGCGTAAACGCTCGTTCGACGCTCCTGCGTCGAACGCACACATCGACACATTAGAAGGTCTGCAACTGTCCAGAGTTTACGGATTTGTCGACGAATCGGGCCGCAAGGCCCCAATTCGGCGCGTCCGGCTATAGACGCTCATTCCCGGTTGCGCGGACGCGGCACGTGAGGTCGCCGTCAATATCGTCTCGTCTTAGGGTAGACAGACGAAACACGCCGCTGACCCGATGCGGATGGCGGAATTGGCTGTCGTCAAACAATCGAGGTCATATAGATGCGGGTGTGATTGAAGTACTCTTAATACCGAATGGGCTGCTTGTCGCGACTTCCACGGCCCAACCAGCCTTAATATGAGCAAACCATCGATCCGGTGTCATATCCATGACGTCGCAAAGAGGATCGAAGAAGTCGTTGCCAGGCCCCCATTCCCAGGCATACCAGCCAAGTTGCAGGGAATGGCAAACCTCCAGGATTGCTTTGTAATCGATTTCCCCTGCGGCACTGCACATGCTGGCCTTTCCCGCCTCGCCGCCAAACTGCGAAAACTCACCGACGATCAGGGGGTAGTTGATGGCTGCTGCCACTTCCAGGCGCGTTTTGATGACATCAGCACCGCCAACGTGGGAAATCGACCAGTAAAGGTGGACGGAGAAAATGAGATTCCCCTGAGGATCGCCATCCCGTAGCCCAATTGCCGTATCGTTAAGGATTTGTAGATTCTGGCCAAAGGTCGGCGCGTCGAGCACCAGAGGCACATGTATGTTCGCCGTTCGTAATCGGCTGATGGCCGCTTGGTATTCGTCCTGGTATTCCGCAGCCGTGACGGTATCGTCGCCGACCTCGTTGCCGATATTCAACAATAGGTACTGTTCGTGTTTTCTTACGATCGCGACGATGTCGGCCCGGGTCCAATAATCGACCAGTTCGCCAAGCCGGGCCAGATCACCGGTGGCATCGTGAAGCTCGATCATGGGGATCAGGTGATTGGCCTTGGCATTCGAGATGAGCGTGTCGAGCCTCGCCGGATCGGTGGCGGGGCCGCCGGGAGCCAGATTGCTGGTGATGGCCCAAACAATCCGCACCGTGTTGGCGCCAGTCTTCTTAATTTCGGCAAAGTTGAGGATGCCATCGGGATCGACATTGTCAAAGACGCTCATCTTGTTGATGCCACGTAGTAGGACCTTTTCTCCGAGGCGGTCATGGATTTGCCGGTCGAGCGTGAAGAAGCCGGGCGTTTCCACGACGGAGTGCCCCAGTAGCGAGGACCAAGTGATTGGTCCGACGATGCCGTCGGTGAAGAGCGCGTTATCCGTCTGATACTCGCGAACGCGCGCATCGGTTGCCGCGTCGAATATGCCGTTAATCGGCAGTGCCGGCAACGCGCTCGGCGGGCGCTCGTTCAAACGTTGTTGCAGGAACTTGATGTCGTCGCCGTTGGCAAGCAAACGAACGGTGCGTGGCATATTGGGCTCCATGGAACAACGGTCCGGCGGCGGCGAAGAGTCGCAACCAGACACACGTGTTGTATTTTATGAATTGCAAGTTGTATCATCCTGCTTTACCCTTAGCGGCAACGGTTCAGTACGAACCAGGATCCGAAACGCCCGATAGTCGCAGAGAAAAATGCGTCCCGATCCGCCGGCCGCCACCCCCAGTGGTTCGGTGTGAATTTCCGGCTGAATCTCCGGCACTGGGCTGTCAACCGCATCGACGTCTTCACGCCAGACGCTCGTCTTTGCGTCGGGGAAACGCTGCAAAGATCGGGGTATCGTGTCGTCGCCATGCACCGTGATCAGGATGCCGCCGGCGCCGTCAATGCAAAGGTCGATCGGATGTTTGATGGGGCCCCCCTTTAGGATTCCATCCGCCGTGTACACCTTGGCGGGATCATCAAAAGGCCCTGGGAACCTGAGCACTCTCCCCCGGCGCTCACTGGCGAACTCATCACCGTAATCCGCGACGTAAAGTGTGTTGTCCGCGAACGCGATTCCCTTGGGGCGAATGAAGCCGCCATTGTTTCCCGCGCTAATCTTGTCGACACAACTCGCGCCATCGGCGGCGTCGCTGGCAAAAATCAGGACGCGACTGTTGTCATCGTCCGCGACAAACAGCCGTCCGTCAGCGTCCACCGCCAAGCCACGTGGGAAGTTGAATCGATCGTCAGTGCTTCCCTGGGTTCCTGATTTGCCGAGTGTTACCTGCAACTTCCACGCGCCGGTCGCATCCCGGCGAAAACCCTTGACGGTGTGATCCCCCGTGTCGGCAATGAACAGGGTGCTGTTAATTTCGTCAAACACCACCGCTTCGGGGCCGCCGAAAAGGTCGGGGATCAACTCATCCGCTTTCTGGCAGGCGGAATCCCCGACGACCGCCGCATCCGGCCAAGACAAGACCCGCAGGCCGGCATGATCGGTCACAAAAAGGCGCCCCCGAGCGTCGATCGTGATGCCCGCCGGCCCGGCATTGCCTCCGGGAATTCCCGTGAACTGCGCGTCGGCGGCCGCGCAGCGCGTTGCCAAGGTGACATCCGCAAGGGTTGGCTGGCCTAGTGCCTTAAGCATCAAAAGTCCCCCAAAAACAATGAATGAAACCAGTGTGGATTCATCTAATGTCCGCTACTCTTTGACCGTAATAGGTTTGATAAATTTGACTTCTAGTGAATTACCATACGCCGCCACACCATCCCAGAAAAGGTTTCGTCAAACAGACACCCGTTGCCAGCACCCTGCACACGCGTATGGTCCTTGGCCGTAGTCAAGTTTCGCATTGTTGTCCACTTAAGGAGTGACGGTGGCTGGCAG
>DATANR010000469.1:0-25725 GCA_036266155.1 Gemmataceae bacterium
CACACAACGCCGTCGCCCTCGCTCCCGCTTCGGGCTCCGGCTTTTTCGACCCTTTGGTTAGTAATGGACGTTTTCGTTACTTCCGCGCTGCGTGAAAAGCCGCAACGAAAGGCCCAAAACATGAAATGGCCTCTTGGATACTTCATCACGTGGACCACGTATGGCACTTGGCTTCATGGCGACGAACGCGGTTCTTTTGACCGAAATGGCGATTTCGTCCCTGCTGACCCGGCTCGGCGTGAAGCGGCCGAAGCGATCATGGTTGATGATCCAGTGATACTGTCAACTGAACAACGTGCCGCCGTGGATGCGTTGTTGGTCGATGCCTGTGCGCGCCGCGATTGGGTATTACATGCACGCAATGTTCGGACGACGCACGTGCATGTCGTTGTGTCCGCTGCCGTCGATGGTGAAATTGTGCGTAAGAAGCTCAAGGCGCTCGCGTCGAAGGAATTGTCAGAGCAGGCGGGATTGCCCGTTGACATGGGCAAGAATGGCGCCAAGAAGTGGTGGACGGAGAAGGGCAATATTGAGGAAGTCGAGACGGAACGTCAATTGGCAGCGACGGTAGTTTATGTTGTCGAAATGCAATGAAGTTTCCGGGCGAAAACCCCGATCGTCAACCGGTGGATCGGATCAGCCGGAGCCCGAAGCGGGAGCGAGGGCGACGGCGTTGTGTGGTCGCCCTGCCAGCGTTGAAGCGTTCCAGTTCCGCTTGGTAATACTCGAAGCAACTTGATGACGCCGTCGCCCTCGCTCCCGCTTCGGGCTCCGGCTAATCCGACGCGTCGTTTCACTCCAGCCCCCGCCCCGTGATCTTCTCCACCGCCTCCAAATACTTGAGTCGCGTTCGCTCAACCACATCGCTCGGCAACTCCGGCGGCGGGCTGTTCTTGTCCCAGGTGGTCGATTCCAACCAGTCGCGAACGAATTGTTTGTCGAACGACGCCTGGCTGCGGCCCGGTTCGTAACTGTCGCCCGGCCAGAAGCGTGAGCTATCGGGCGTGAGCACTTCGTCGATCAGGATCAATTCGCCGCTCGGCAGTCGGCCCCATTCGAACTTGGTGTCCGCGATGATGACGCCGCGATTGCGGGCGAACTCGGCGGCCCGGATGTACACGTCGAGACTGCGTGCCCGTAGTTCGTTGGCCGTGTCGGGGCCGACGGCGTTGGCCATCTGGTTGAACGCGATGTTCTCGTCGTGCCCGGACTCCGCCTTGGTCGCGGGGGTGAAAATCGGCTCGGGCAACTCATCGCATTCACGCAATCCGGCCGGAAGTGAGACGCCGCACACGGCTCCAGTCCGCCGATAGTCCTTCCAGCCGGAGCCGGCCAGGTAGCCGCGGACGACGCACTCGACGGGGACGACATCCGTCTTGCGGACCAGCATCGCCCGGCCCGCGAACTCGGGGCCGCGGAACGCCGGAGGAAAGTCCGCCGAGTCGACGCTCAGCAAGTGGTTGGGGATATTGAGCCAGCGGAGCCAGAAGAGCGTCAGCGATGTGAGCACGCGGCCCTTGTCCGGGATCGGCGTCGGCAGCACCCAGTCGAAGGCGCTGATCCGGTCGGTCGCGACGATGATGAGTCGGTCGCCGAGATCGTAGACGTCGCGGACCTTGCCCTGGCGACGCGGGTAACCGGGGACATTGCTCTCGCGCATCGGCTCGGGCACAGTCGTCACTTCTTGTTGGGGTAGTGTTCCGTCATCGCCGCCTTCATGTCGCGGACCGCCTGCACCATGCCGACGAGCACCGCTCGCGACACGATGCTGTGGCCGATGTTCAACTCCTCGACGCCCACGATGCGGCAGACCGGCTTCACGTTGAAGTAGTTGAGACCGTGGCCCATATGCACGTGCAATCCGGCCGCGACGGCGTGGGCGGCGGCTCGAACTAATTGTTCCAGATGCGTCGCCGTCCCACCGGGCGTCACCGCGTCAGCATAGGCGCCGGTGTGAAACTCGATGGCGCGTACGCCGAGCTTGTGGGCGGAGTCGACCTGGTGCGGGTCCGGATCGATGAATAGAGCCACCGGAAGATCGGCCTGATGCAGCGCTCGCACCGTGTGCTCGACGACGGCGTAGTTGCCGACCACGTCCAGACCGCCCTCAGTCGTCAATTCCTGGCGTTTCTCCGGCACCAGCGTGACCTGGTCCGGTTTCGTCTGTAAGGCGATGCGCACGATTTCATCGGAGCAGGCCATCTCCAGGTTCAAGCCGGTCGGCACCGTTTCGCGAAGCACGTGCAGGTCACGATCCTGGATGTGCCGGCGATCTTCGCGGAGGTGAATCGTGATGCCGTCCGCTCCGCCGAGGATTGCTAGCGCCGCCGCGGTCACGGGGTCCGGCTCTTTCGCACGGCGGGCCTGCCGGACCGTCGCCACGTGGTCGATGTTCACGCCGAGGCGGATCATCAATGCGTCTCCAGCCGCGAATGTGCCGCCGTGTCCGGGTCGTTGTGCACGAGCGACACCGGCACCGGGCGTGCGTGCAGGCCCGATAACACGCCCGCGACCATCTGCCGGTAGCGAACAACTTCGCGCATCACCACCTTATACAGCAGAATCGCCAGCACGATCTCGAATACGCGTTCGAGGATGTGCTTGAAAATCGGGATATCGAGCAGGGTGTGGTTGAACAGGACGTAGTTGGCGCCGAACAGAAGCAGGATCAACGGCACCATCAACTGCGTCGACCGGCGGACGCGATAGCGCGGGTCCATGTACATGCGGACGGTCGAGCCGAAGTCGCGCATCAGGTCGACGAGGAGCCAGGGACGACGCAAAGCGTTGACGGCATTCAGCGTCGTTTGCCCTCCGGGGACGAGCGACGCCGGGATCGACAACTCGGGGACGGGAGCGTTAACGGCGATGGCGGCGTCGCGGCGATCGCGAATGTCGCCGACGACGATCTCGGCTAACTCTGAAAGCGTGTGCCGCAACTCGGCGACTTCGCCTTCGAGGTGGCGCAGGCGCTCCGTCAAGCTGCCGCTCGGCTCGTCGTGCGCGTCGGCGTGGGCGGGTTCCTCAAGAATGGCGCTCATGGCCCCTTCCCGCGGCGTGATTGCGGACCGGAGAGTGGCCCGTCTACACCGTTATTCGTCACGATACCGCGTTTATCCTAACGCGACCAGCACTTAAAAACGCAAGCGAGCCTGCCCCACGCGGGACAGGCTCGCTCCCAATTGTTTTCCCGTCCCTTACTTGAGGGATTCAGAAAAGGCCTTCAGAGCACGGGCCCGAACCTTCACGCTGGCGGGCTTCGGCTTGGTGATGATGAACTCACCCGGCTTGAACGGGTTCGGCCGCTTCTCGCCGCCCTTGGTTGCGTCCTTCTTAACGGCAGTCAACTTCAACAGGCCAGGAACGGTGATGACGCCGGGGCCCTTCTTGCCAAGTTGCCCGGTCACCACGCTTTCGAGGGCGGCGAAGAACTTCTTCACGTCCGCCTTGCTCGCTTCCGAAGCCGCCGCGACGGCATCGTAAATTTGGCCCTTCGTCATCGACTTTGCCTTAGCCTTGGCTTTCGCCATGTTCCATCTCCCGCGAAAAAGTAGGGAAATCCAGTTGAATCCTAATGGCGAGGGTAAGGGCGAGACCCGCGCCTGTCAATGTTCGTCGTGCGAAAATCCCGTATTTTTTCGCGGTTTCTCCACGTCGCCGATCTGCCCGTGCAATTTTCCCTGAGATTTGCGATGATTTCGATCGAAGAACCTCTCGGCGACCCGCGCGTATAATCGTGACGGCTGCGCTCAGCTGAACGATCGGAGTCCGCAATGCGACGCATTTTCCTGTTGAGCTTGGGTACTTTGGAGGCTCTGATCGCGTCTGCACTTTTGACCATCGGCCTGCGCTTGCCCTCGCACGGCGATGTCGCAGCTAATTTCGCGCGCGTTGAAAAAGTCACCGACGGAACCGAGAAACAGGTTCGGCTCATGCGCGAACAGGTAGCCGACGTCCGCAAGCAGGACCTGGCGACGAAGGCCGATGAACTGCGCCGACACACGCGCACCGCGGCGGATACAGCGAGCCGTCAGCAGATTGACTTCAAGACCGTCGACGCCATCGCCCGATCGCTCGCCGATGTTTCGCGGGGCCTCAATACCTGGGCCGACACCGTCGACGCCGAGCGCATGAAAAAGGTGAGCGCCGGCCTCGGCGAAGCGGCCGCGTTCCTCGAAACCGGCGTGGCCGATCCGGCCGAGAAATCCGCGACCGATCTCGAGACCGCCCTCGGCACGCTTGAGAAGGACTCGGTCAAGCTCGCCGCCCTGCTCCGCCAGACACCGGCCGATCTCAAATCCGCTCGGGCCATCTACGACGGCCTCGGCGCCTTCGACACCGGCCTCGACAAGCTGGCCGAACTGTTCAAGGCCGAACGCATGGATGCCATGAAAGACGGGATGGCCGGCCTCGATACATCGCTTGCCAGCACCGCGGATCAGGTCGACAAAGTGAGCGGTTACTCGTATCCGGTCGTCACGTTTAACGGTCTGAAGCCAAGCGTCGAAATGCAAAAGTTCTGGCCCGACGCCGACAAAGTTTCCGAGGGGCTCAAGAAGGCGAGCAAGGGCGCGCAGGCGGCCAACAAGGAACTGGAATTGATGCACAAGTCGCTGCCGGACCTCCGCAAGGCGCTGGTCGAAAGCCGTAAGTCCGTCGGCCAGACACGTGAATCACTGGGAGCGGCCCTCAAGCAACAGGCCGAGACGGAAAAGATGCTTAAGGCCGTTCCCGAGCAGACGGCCGCGCTCGCGGAAGCGATGCCCAAGATCGGTCGCACGCTCGCCACCATGCTCCACGAAACGAAGCGACTGCGTGAACTGGCCACGGGACTCAAGGCGGTGCGCAAGACGCTCGACGACACCTTGAAAGCCTGGCCCGACGTGGCTCTCGGTCTCAAGAAGTCGTCGGCCGTACTGGAACAGGCCAAACTTCAACTCGACTCCGCGTCGGCCAATCGCGAGGAATACGAAAAGGCCATGGAAAGCTCCACACGCGTGGCCCGGTCGCTCGCGGACCTGTTGCCGCTTTTCACAGATCAACTTGACAGCCGGCTCGGTCAACAGGAAGCGTCGCTGGAGCAAATGGAAAACGGGCTCGCCGAGGTGAACCAGTCGTTGCCGGTGATGGAGGAGAAGACGAGCGACCTGGTGCGGACGGTGAAGTGGCTGCTGTATCTCGTGGCCGCGCTGGTGGCGTTGCACGCGGCGTATGTTCTGATTGATGCGACCACCGCCGCTCGCGGCGTAGCGCGAGCGCGCTACGCCGCAAGCGGCGATTCCAAAACTCCTACTTGATAAACAACATCTCCCGATACGTCGGGATCGGCCACAGGTCGTCGGCGACGAGCGTTTCCAGCTTGTCGGCGGCGGTGCGGACGGAGTTCATCGCGGGGATGAGCTTGTCGCGCGTGTGCTTGGCGTGGTCGATCAATTCGCCCTCGGCGTGGTGGCCAAGCGCGCCGTCCAGGTCCGCAAGGCCCTTCTGCAAATCGTTGATCGCGTTCGTCACGGTCTTCAGCAAAGCCGCCTGGCTTGCGTTGTCAATTCCCGCCGCCTTGACCGCCGCCACGGTCGTGGCCACTTCGCCCTGGTAACGCAGACATGCCGGCAGAATCTGCGTCTGGCCCATGAATCGCGTCAGCTTGGCCTCGATCGCTACCGTCTTGACGTAGGTCTCGACGAGGATGTTGTAACGGCTCTTCAATTCGCCTTCGCTGTAGACCTTGTACTTCTTGAACAACTCGATCGAGTCCTTGCGGATCACGACTGGCAGCGAGTCGACGGTGTTCTTCAAGTTCGGCAGGCCGCGCTTCTCGGCCTCCTTGTGCCACTCTTCGGAGTAGCCGTCGCCGTTGAACAGTACTTTCTTGCTCTCCTTGATGATGCCGGGAAGCAGTTCCGACATGGCCGCTGGCAGGCTCTTGCCGGCCACAGTGGCCTTTTCGAGATTGGTCGCGATGAAGTCGAGCGACTCGGCCACGATCGTGTTGAGCACCGTGTTCGGTCCGGCGATCGACTGTGAGCTGCCGACAGCCCGGAACTCGAACTTGTTGCCGGTGAATGCGAAGGGGCTTGTACGGTTGCGGTCGCCGGCGTCCTTCGGCAGCTTCGGCAGAACCGTGACGCCGATGTCCATGAACCCGCCGGCCTTCGTCGATTTCGGCGGGCCCTGTTCGAGTTGATCGATGATGTCCTGAAGCTGATCGCCGAGGAAGATCGAGATGATCGCCGGCGGGGCCTCGTTGGCGCCGAGACGGTGATCGTTCGCCGCGCTGGCGACCGCCACGCGGAGCAACTCGGGGTACTTCGCGACCGAGCGGATCACGGCCGTGCAGAAGACCAGGAACTGCGCGTTGTCGTGCGGCGTGTCGCCGGGGTTGAGCAGGTTCTCGCCGTCGTCGGTCGACATCGACCAGTTATTGTGCTTGCCCGACCCGTTGATGCCGGCGAACGGCTTCTCGTGGAATAGCGCCGCCAGGCCGTACTTCGGGGCCGTCTTGCGGATGATCTCCATGACGAGCTGGTTGTGGTCGGTCGCCAGGTTCGAGTCCTCGAAGATCGGCGCGATCTCATACTGGCTGGGTGCGACTTCGTTGTGTCGAGTCTTGACCGGGATGCCGAGCTTGAACATCTCGGTCTCGGCGTCGGCCATGCAGGCGAGGATGCGCTCCGGGATGGCCCCGAAGTACTGGTCCTCCATCTCCTGGCCCTTCGGCGGCGTGGCCCCGAAGAGCGTGCGGCCGGCGTTCACAAGGTCCGGGCGGGCCATGAAGAACTGCCGGTCGATCAGGAAATACTCCTGCTCAGGGCCGACCGTCGTGTAGACCTTGCTGACCTGCTTGCCGAACAGCTTCAGGATGCGCTTCGCTTGGGTCGACAGAGCGTCCATCGAGCGCAAGAGGGGGGTCTTCTTGTCGAGCGCTTCGTGCGTCCAGGAGACGAACGCCGTCGGGATGACGAGCGTGGCGCCGTTCGGCGCCTCCATAATGTACGGCGGGCTGGTCGGGTCCCAGGCCGTGTAGCCGCGGGCTTCGAACGTGGCCCGCAAGCCGCCCGACGGGAACGACGACGCGTCCGGTTCGCCCTTCACCAGTTCCTTGCCTGAGAACTCAGCGATGGCCGTCCCGTCGCCGTTCGGGCTGATGAAGCTGTCGTGCTTCTCGGCCGTGATGCCGGTCATCGGCTGGAACAGGTGCGTGAAGTGCGTCGCGCCCTTTTCCATCGCCCAATCACGCAGCGCGCTGGCGAAGGCGTCGGCTACGTCTTCCGACAGACGCTCGCCCTTCTTGATCGTCTTCTGCAACGCCTTGAAGATCGGCTTCGGCAGCCGCTGCCGCTGGGCCGCTTCGTTGAACACGTTTTCGCCGAAGACGTCGACGAAGTGCAATTTCTTGAAGTCGAGCTTGTCGAGTTTGTGCTCGGTCGTCGCGATGTTGTGGATAATCTTGTGGCGTCCGGTCGACGTAGTCATGGGTGGAACAATCCTCAATGGATGGAGAGCGTGCGGGTGTTGTGGGCGTATTACGATTTTCCGGGGCGACGGCCAACAACAATTGGTCCAGGTCGGTGATGTCTCACTTTTACTTATGGTCGTTGTTCGCTCCGAGGCAGTGCAGCAATTGTGAGAGATACTGCAACTCGGTTCTTCGTGGGGCAGGCCTCCCGGCCTGCCTTCGTCATGGCAGGCCGGGAGGCCTGCCCCACAAGAAAACACCTTTTCACTCCGCGAACGGCGACAAACTGACACACGACTTCACGGGCCGATGGCGGTGCCGCCGCGCTCGCCGGTGCGAATGCGGATGGCGTCTTCGAGCCCGAGCACAAAGATCTTGCCGTCACCGATCTTGCCCGTCTCGCCGGAGCGCGCCGCGTGAACGATGGCTTCAACGGTCGCCTCGACGAAGGCGTCGTTCACGGCGATTTCCAGCTTGAGTTTCGGCAGCAGGCGGATCTCGATCTCCTGCCCGCGATAGACTTCGGTGTGGCCCTTCTGCCGGCCGCAGCCGCGCACGTCGGAGACGGTCATCAGGTACACGTCGACGGCATTCAAGGCCCGCTGCACGTCTTCCAGCTTCTCCGGCCGGATGATGGCGACGATGAGTTTCACTTCAGGTTCCTGTTATGGATGGGTATGGGAGAGATCAACAAGTGCGGAACGCGGAGTTCAGAGTGCGGAATGAAAACCATTCTTTCACTCCGCACTCCGCACTGGAATTATTCTTCGACACGCACCTTCAGCGGCTTCCCAAGCTTCTTCGTGAACAGCTTCTGAATGCTCGCCGACAGGACCTTCGGGTCGCCGCCGCGGAGGCGGAAGCGGTTGCCCTGCACGGTCGTCACATACGGGTAAACGGCCTTGAAGTCCGGGTCGAGCGGCCCGTCCTTCGGCTGGCAAAGCTGCGACCACGCGGTCATCAGTCCGCCATTCTCGATGCCCTCGACGACCACCGCGAAGCGCTTGCCGCCCGGCGGCACCTTGGCGGCCTTCGGTTCCTTCGAGTGAACCGTCGGAATCGTATCGATGCCGCCGAAGTCGAAGCCGGTTTCACCATGCTCCGTCTGGTCGAGACCTTCATTCTCATCCGACACCGACGTCCGGAAGTTGCCGAGCGTAATGATCTGGACGGCGATGCACAGCGCCAGGCTCAACGTGAACGCGAAGATTGCCGAGAACGACGCCGCCTTGAGCTGAATCATCGGCTGCGTCCATTGATCCTTCTTGTCCTTCTTGTAGCCGTCAATCTTGTCTTGTTGCTGGACAATGAGGCCGCCCTTGTCGTCTGCGACCTTGGGGTCCTTGGGGGCATCCAACTCGGTAATCCGTTTGGCCCGCCGCGTCACCTTCTTGGCGATTTCATCGTAATCCGCCTTGGCGGCGTCGGCCGCCTTTTGGGCGTCCTCTTTCTCCTGGCCCTCCTTGGCTGGCTCGACCTTGGCGGCGGCCTCGTCCATCGCCTTCTTCAGGTCCGGCTCGGTCTTTTCGATCTCGCCGATCTGCTTCTTCAGGTCGGCCTTTTCCATCTGCAACGCCTGGAGCTTTTTGTCGAGGGTCACGTGTGCGACATAGCCATCGGCACTGGCCGATTGCACGATCGCGTAACTGAAGAAGCCAGTCAGCACGGCGCCCAGGAACCCGCCGATGCCGTGTACGCCGAAGGCGTCGAGCGAATCGTCGTAGCCAAGCAACGATTTCACCTGGACGGCGAAATAGCAAACGATACTCGCGGCAACGCCGATGATCGCCCCACCCCACGGCAGCACGAAGCCTGACGCGGGAGTGACCGCGACCAGCCCAGCAACGACGCCGGAAGCCAACCCGAGGGCAGTCGGCTTGCCCTTGAAGATCCACTCGATGACACACCAGGTCAGGGCCGCTGAGGCGGCGGCACATTGAGTCGTCGTAAAGCCAGTGGTTCCAAGGAAGTCCGCATTCAATGCCGAGCCGCCGTTGAAACCGAACCACCCAAACCAGAGCAGTCCAGCCCCAATCAACGTAATCACCATGCTATTTGGGTGCATGGCATGTTCCGGATAGCCGGTCCGCTTGCGGAGGACGAAGATACACGCCAGACCCGCAAATCCCGCGGCAATATGGACGACGGTGCCGCCGGCAAAATCGAGTGCTCCGGCCTTGCCCAACAGCCCCGTAGCGGTCGCACCAAGGTCCTTTCCAGCCGTCACCGGATCGGCATAGAACCAGTCAAACGCCCAGACCATGTGGGCCAGCGGGCAGTAAACGAACGTGACCCAGGCGACCATGAAGATGACCCACGGCCAAAAGCGGATGCGCTCGGCGATCGCGCCGGAAATCAGGGCCGGCGTAATGATCGCAAACATGCCCTGGAACATCACGTGTGAATAAACCGGAATGTTGTAGCCCGGCAGCTTGTCGGTGGGATTGATCCCCTGGAGGAAGAAGAGCTTCCAGTCCCAGCCAATGATGCCGCCGCCCTTGGCGGCGTCGCCGCCGACCAGGGTGGCCAGTGCGTCGGGAGCAATCACAGCCGACGGCCCGAATGCGAGCCCATAGCCAACCGCAACCCAATAGATGCCGACCACGGCCATGGCCGCGTAGCTCTGCATCATGGTGGCGAGGATGTTCTTCTTGCGGACCATGCCGCCATAGAAAAGCGCCAGGCCGGGTGTCATCAGCAACACCAGGGCGCTGGCACAAAGAACCCAGGCGTTGTCGCCGCGCTTGAGCCCGTCATCACCCTTCGCGTCGACCTTTTCGACGGCGGCCTTCAATTCGGCGATCGGGTCCGGCTTCGGATCGTCCTTCTTGGGCTCGTCCTTGCCTTCCTCCTTCTTGGGCTCTTCCTTTTTGGCTTCTTCTTTCTTGGGCTCTTCCTTCGGCTCGTCCTTGCCCTTCACGGGTTCAAATGTCAGCGGCGCCTTCTTGGGCTCTTCTTTTTTGGCTTCTTCCTTTTTAGGTTCTTCCTTCTTGGGCTCCTCTTTCTTCGGCTCTTCCTTCTTGACGGCCGGTTCTTCCTTGGACTTGGTCACTTCCGGCTTCAATTTGCCGGGATCGCTCACGACGCGCGGAAAGGGGAGCTTCTCCTGCTTTTTCGCATCGTCCTGTGACCAGGCGAAGCTAGTTCCAAGGCCGATGGTCAGAAAAAGTGCGATCACGGCGGGAGAGCGGAGGAGTCGCGACACTCGGGGAGCCTCCAAGTTGGCATGTAAGGGCGGGCCTGCCTCAGGCAAGCGCTAGATTCCGCCACTTCTAACGCAATGAGGATGCCGACCGAATGACGAAGAAACGGCAATTCCGACTGCAAAGGCAATTTTCACAATACAGTCACCCAAAAAATGCCCGAAAAAAATGCTCGGACGCGCAAAAATCTGGCGACGACTGTTCGTGGACTGCACACAAATTAATCAAAGTGTGCCGCGCAAATAGTCGATGATGATTCGTCTGCCGATTCTTCCTTTTGTGCGAACCGCGACGCTTCGCACAACTTCGCCGTCAATCTCGACCGCATCTTCCGCGCAGCCCGCACGACCGACGCGCCACACTGATAATTCCGCGGACAACCGTTTCTCCGGTCGAAGCAGTTCCACCAAACCGCCGATATTGACATCCGACAACACCCTGCCGGGTCGGTCCGCTTGGAGCGGTCAAGCCAGGGGATGCGGATGGAACCGCCCCCCTTCGAGCCGACGGTCCGGATGACTGTTGAGGATGCACATGTTTGACGTGTTCTGTTTGGGCGTCGCCTTGGCGGTTGGACAAGGAAGTCCGGCCCCGATGCCGCCGACTATCACGGGACAGGCAACCGTCACCCAGGGGTTGCCCGCCCGAATCCCGGCAGCCCTTCCTACGGTTGGTGTGCCCGGAGTTCCGGTCGTCCAAAAGAAGGATGCTCCGGGTGAAGCTAAGGTGGAAGAACCCAAAAAGGAAGAAGAAAAGAAAGAAGACGAGAAGAAGCCCGAGGAGAAGGGCCACTTCATGAAGATGCTCGAGGGCACCGACCTCGGCTGCAAGCTCGAAGCATGCAAGATCAAGATCGACGGTTGGGCGGCCATGTCCTACACGTGCAGCAATCGCAACGGTGCGACCAACCTGCCCGTGACGTGGAACGACCGGGCCGACTCGTTCCTGTTCCAGCAGTTCTGGGTCAACATCGAGAAGGGGCTCGACAAGGATTCGAAGGAAGTCAACTCCGGCTGGAAGGTCGCATTCCTTTACGGCAGCGACTACCGGTTCACGTTGATCCGTGGTTTCCTGAACAACCAGCTCATGAATCCGCGCTTCGATATCCGCGAGCCGAACCGATTCGAGCAGAACATCTACGGCCTCGATATCCCGCTGTTTTACGCCAACGCGTGGTTGCCGGGCGTCGGCGGCGAAGGCACCGAAGTCGCGATTGGCCGCATGTTCACGCCGTTCGGCACCGAAAGCGTCATGGCGCCGAGCACGCCGCTCATGTCGCGCTCGTACGCCTTCCAGTGGGCTCCGCCGTTCTTCCACACCGGCGTGATGGCCGACACCAAGGTCGACAAGAACCTGTCGGTCAAGAATATGATCGTGAACGGCAACGACGTGTTCTTCGACGGCTCGCAGGAATGGCGCTACGTCGGCGCGTATACGTTGACCAGCGACGACGAGAAGACGACCATGGTCTTCGGAACGTCGCTCGGCCGCGGCAAGTTCAACGCCGCCCGCCCGAATGGCCCGGCCCAGGGCGTCACGACGCTCGGCCTTGCCTACGAACCGGTCGGCCGCAACAACTTCAACGTGTTCGACCTGACCGTGGCGCAAAAGGTTGACGACAACTTCTCGGTCGGCTTCGAAGCGATCTACGGCTATCAGCAGTGCGTTCCGGCCGCGGCGACGGGCAACGCCCTGAACTTCGGCGGCACCGCCGGCACCGCCCACTGGTTGTCGCTGGTGAAGTACCTGAACTACAACTTCAGCGACCAGGTCAGCGGCGTCGCCCGGGCCGAAGCGTTCTATGACGCCGAAGGCTCACGCACCGGCTTCGAAGGCTGGTACTATGCCGGCACGCTCGGCCTGCAAATCAAGCCGATGGACTCGGTCATCTTCCGGCCGGAAATTCGGTACGACTACAACGGCTACAGCCGTCCGTTCAACGGCTACCACAGCCTGTTCACCGCCGGTGCGGACCTGATCATCAAGTTCTAGAAACGTGATTGCGAACGCAACGAAGGCCGCGGCCCCTCTCGAAGGGCGCGGCCTTCACATTTTTGATCACAAATACTTACGCCACAATAACTTTGGCCGCCTGGTTCGCACTCGAGAATTCGTTGCGTTTCATTTCGGACAACGGTCTGAATGAGCTCCAAACTGTTGGGCAATGTGTGTGTTCCTGGATGCAACGCAATTTAGATGTCGTAGTAAAGTGCGAACTCGAAGGGATGCGGCCGCACGCGGATGGCGTCGGCCTCGTTCGTGCGCTTGTAGCGGATCCAGGTGTCGATCACGTCCGGTGTGAAGACGTCGCTCTGAAGCAAGAACTCGTGGTCCTTTTCCAGCGCGCGCAAGGCCTCGTCGAGCGACCGCGGCGTGCTGGGGACCTTGCTCAGCTCCTCGGCTCCCAGATCGTAGATATCCTTGTCGAGCGGTTCGCCGGGCAGGATCTTGTTCTTGATGCCGTCGAGCATCGCCATCAACATGCCGGCGAACGTCAGGTACGGGTTGCATGCCGCGTCCGGCAGCCGGAATTCGAGGCGCTTGGACGTCGGGTTCGGCCGCGTGACCGGGATCCGGATCGCCGCGGACCGATTGCGTTGACTGTACGCCAGGTTGATCGGCGCATCGAAGCCGGGCACGAGCCGCTTATAGCTATTGGTCGTCGGATTGGTGAACGCGCACAGTGCCGCGGCATGGCGTAGCAAGCCACCGATCGCGTACTCCGCCGCGTCCGAAAGGCCCGCGTAGCGTGTGCCGCCGGCCGACCGAGAGCCCGCGAACAGGTTGTCGCCGTTGCGCCACAGCGACACGTGGACGTTCATGGCGCTGCCGTGGTCGTTGAACAGCGGTTTCGGCATAAACGTCGCTGTTTTGCCGTGTTTTCGCGCGACGTTCTTGACCACGTACTTGTACTTGAGCACGTTGTCCGCGGTCCGCACGAGGTCGTCGAAGCGGATGTCGACGACGCCCTGCCCACCAGTTGCCGCCTCATGCCGATGCGCGTCGACGCGGAGGCCGCACTCGATCATCGCACGCATCATCTCCGAGCGCAGGTCGTGCATCGCGTCCGACGGCGGACAGGGAAAATAACCTTCGGCATAACGCAGCTTGTGCCCAAGGTTCGGCTTCTCATCGCGGCCGCTGTTCCACGCGCCTTCGGCGCTATCGACGTGGTAATACGCCGAGTGCACCGTCTGGTCATAGCGCACATCATCGAAGACGAAAAACTGCACTTCCGGCCCGAAAAACGCCTTGTCCGCGATGCCGGTCGACCGCATATAGTTGACGGCCTTGCGGGCGACATTGCGTGGGTCACGCGAATAGTCCTCATGCGTCAGCGGATCGTGGATATTGCAGATGAGCGTCAGCGTCGTTTCACGGCAAAACGGGTCGATGAAGGCAGTCTCGGGCACTGGCTTCACGAGCATATCCGACTCGTTGATCGCCTTCCAGCCGCGGATGCTGGCGCCATTGAAGCCGAGGCCGTCTTCGAAGGTGCCTTCGTCCAAATTTTCGGCGGGGATGGTGAAGTGTTGCCACTGGCCGGGGAAGTCCATGAACCGAAGGTCGACGGCCTTGACTTCCTTCTCACGGACGAAGGCGAGGATTTCCCGGGGGGTCATTGGACCTCTGGTTGCACAGGTCGGTTGCGGATCGCCCGAGGGCAAAGCAACTCCCGTGCCGCTCACTTGTCCTGGCGATCCAGGCCGCCCAGGACGATACCCGCGACTCCAAAGGGACGGACTGTGCCGGGTGTCCACTTCTTCACGAGGCTTTGATAGTCGCCGCCGAAGCCGGCGCGCGCATTGTGACGAGCGATTTCCTCGCGTGCCACGCCCGCCGCTGCGACCTTGACGGGGTCGCCAACCGCCTCAACCCAGGCATCGTCTGCCTTGCCTTTCGTCTGCGAGAGCCGGCCGCGCAAGATTTCGAGCCGTGCCCAGGCCTTGAGTTCCTCATTCGGCAACGACGCCGCCAGCGACTCGGCCTCATCGGGCTGTCCGCCCTTCGCCAGCAGGCGACACACGCGGATCGATACCCAGGGCGACACGGAACCCTTGACTTCGCCCTTCAACAACTTTGCCGCGTCGAGCAACAGCGGAATCGCTTCGGTGGAATTTGCGTCGATCAGAGATTGACCGACATTGGCGAGCGACTTGGCCTTGTCCTCGGGCTTATTGATGTTGCGCGCCGTCTTGGCGCCGACCACATTGCCCTTGATGGCTTCGCCTTCGGCCGAAGCTGCGATTGGCGGGGTTGGCGGCGGCTCGCCGTCTTTTTTCGCCGTCATTGGCTTGCCGAGAGCCACGCGCAAGGTCAGAGCGGGCGTCGTTTCCACCGGGCCAAGCCGCTTCAGGATGGCCTCCGCCTCACCCTTGAACCGCTCGCGATCGACACGAAGCAGTTCGATTCCAATTTGTGCGATCAATTCCGGATGCTGGCGAACCGCATCTTCCACCACGGAAGGCGACTTGTCTGCAGCCAGCTTGCGCGTAATCGATCGGACCACCTCACCGGCCAATTCCGGATCATTCGAAATGGTGTCCACCGCATGCCGCAACTCGGTGACGATCTTGTCCTGCTTCGGTCGCGATCCCTTGTCGACCTGTTCCGGTGTACCGACGAAATACGGAATCGTATTGGCGACCTCGGCCATCAGCCCGGCAAGTTCTGCCGACGCGATCTTGGGAGCGTTTGTGGCATCGGTACGCGCCTTGGTGAGCATATTGACGGCGTCGTTCGCTTCTTTGGTCGATTCGCTCGTGCGGATTAGGTACTCGGCATGAGCCCGGTGTATGAGACACGTCAATCGTGCATCTGCGGTCTTGTTCGGGCCCTTCGTTAGCTCATCAACGGCGTCGATCATCTTGGCGTCGGCCACCGACTCGCGACGTTGCTTGGCGATGAAATAGATCGCCACTCCGAGCACGGCGATGACCGCCATCGTGCGTACGAACCACTTAATGCGGCGCTTGCGCTTCTCCTCCGGCTCCTCTTCGGCCTGCCGTTCCTTGACGATCTCGCGCGCCGTTCCTTCGCTGATGCCCGTCGCCGCGACGTTGCCGAACGCGCCCTCACGATCGAGGCCCGTCTCACGTTTGGCCAGCGATGGTCCGCCGCCGCCCGAGCGCCAGTCGGCCTTCTCGACCTTCTTGCGCATTGGCACCCGGTTCGGCTTCCGACACTCGGGGCACAGGACATTCTTTCCTTCCTTGGACGCTTCCACCGACCAAACGTGATCGCACCCCGCGCACGTAACCTGAATCATTTCCTCGGCGGCCTTGATCGCATTCAACTGGTCGTCCGAGAATGCGGCCGCGGCCAGAGCGTCAATGTCGACCGGCCCCGCCGCAAGTACGGCACCCGTCGGCTTCGGAACGGGAATGACCTTGCGACAATTGGGGTTCTTGCAGGTGGCCGTCTTGCCGCCAAACTCGTCCTTGAGGCGATAGTTGGTCTGGCAATGCGGGCAATTAAACACGATGGCCATGAGGTGATCCGTGAGGCCGAACCGATGGGAAGCTGACCGTATTATGGCGCGGCAGTGAAGGGATGGCAACGGCCGCCGCTCGCGGCGTAGCGCTTACGCCATCGGCAATCGCCTTCGCCCGTTGGCATCGGGCCCGCCGGGCTTCTTGTTCGCTTGCTCCGTCTCCCACAGCGCCACTTCTTCGAGCAGCGCATCGACCATCTCCGCTTCGAGCACGGTCCGCACGGTCTCGCCGTTGCGGAAGATCATGCCTTTGCCGTTGCCCGCCGCGATGCCGATATCAGCTTCACGCGCCTCGCCTGGTCCATTAACAACGCAACCAAGAACGCTAATCTTGACCGGCGTCTTCTTCCCTTCGAGTCGCTTCTCCAGGTCGGCAATGATCTTTTCCAAGTCAATCGCCAGCCGGCCACATGTGGGGCAGGCAATCAACTCCGGCTTGCGGACCCGCCGCTGCGTTGCCTGAAGAATGTCAAACGCCGCCGCGATCTCGGGCACCGGATCGCCCAGCAGGCTGATGCGAATCGTGTCGCCGATGCCATCGAGCAGGATGGGCGCCAAACCGCATGCCGACTTGGTCACCGCATACGGCGGCTTGCCGGCTTCCGTGACGCCGATGTGTGTCGGATAGTCGCAGAAGCGCGCGAACAGCCGATACGCCTCGACTACGGTGATGACGTCGCTCGACTTGAGCGAGACGATCATGTCGTGATACCTCTCGGCCTCCGCGATCTCGATATAGCGGATCGCACTCTCGACCATCGCCGCCGGACAGGGGAAGCCATAACGCTCGACCAGTTCACGCTCTAAACTGCCGGCATTCACACCAATCCGCATCGACAGCCCGCGATCCTTGGCCTTGCGCACCACTTGCTTGAAGCGATCGTAGCCGCCGATATTGCCCGGATTGATGCGAATCTTGTCGACCGGATGATCGAGGGCCATCAAGGCCATCTTGTAGTCGAAATGAATGTCGCAGATGAGCGGGATGCCGATCTGCTTGCGAATTGCGGTCAAGGCTCCGGCGTCTTCCGGCTTCGGCACCGTCACACGCACCAGTTCGCAACCTGCTTCTTCGAGCCGCTTGATTTGCGCGACCGTCGCCTCCACGTCGAACGTGTCGGTCGTCGTCATCGACTGAACCCAGACGGGGTTGTTGCCGCCGAACACCTTGTCGCCGACGCGCACCTCGCGCGTCCGGTGCCGGGCTTTGCCGGTGTGCGGGTCGATCTTGCGAAGGTCGGTCAAATCACGTGGCTGAGTCATGACGGTCATTCGCTCGCGTTCAGAGTTAACGTTGACATTTTACGGGGAACTAACCGACCGACCGGTGGTTGCGCAACGTGCGCGAACCCGGCGTCGCCACCAGCGCTCTATCATGCCAACACCATTGATCTTGACGCTGCCCCAAACTTATGTCGTTGTCGCTCTCTCGATTCACTGCCGATCATCGCTCGCTGGTCGATGCTGCTGCGCGTGTCAGCGGCATCGACGATCCGGTGGCCATCGAACTCGACGAGTTCAAGATGGCGGTGCTGGATAAGGCGATCCGCGGCCCGTTCTTCCCGATCGACGGAGTCTTTATCCGTAATTGGGATCGTTCGGCCTCGCGTTACTGGCCCGGCGCCCAGTTTGGCATTCGCCTGTACACGTTGGAGGGCATCCCGCTCGCCCGCTGTGTCGCCGAGTACGACACCACGCTGGAGGGTTCGCCGTTCACCTTCTTCATTGTTGCCCGAGCGAACTACATCAACTTCTTCCGCACGGCCGTTCGACTCAAGCGTGCCTCGGCGCCCCCGACCCTGCCGCCGATCTTGCCGGAAGCCATTCTCAACACGCTCCATCGCAACACCATTGGTTACCTTCGCCGTGACAACCTGTCGCGCATCCGCGAATTGGGCGGCCGCCCGCGTCGCGGCTTGTTGTTGTCCGGTCCGCCCGGCAACGGCAAGACGTCGGCTTGTCGCTGGTTGTGGGAAGAGTGCCACCGTCTTCGGTTCGAATACCGCATCGTCTCGCCGGACATGTATCAGGCTGCCCGTCGTTCGTGCAATCCGGTCGAAGCCGTCAAGGAACTCTTCTCGGTATCGCGTCGCGGCATCGTCTTCTTCGACGACATGGATGTTGCTCTGCGCGACCGAGCCCTGGCTCCCGAATCCGACGACCAAGCAGTCTTTCTCGGAGCCATGGACGGCATCGAAATCCGCGAGGGCGTCGTCTATGTGTTCACGACGAATTGCCCCGTCGACCTCATCGACCCCGCGTTCAAGCGACCGGGCCGAATCGATCTCGTTCTTCAATTCGACGTGCCGACGGCCGACCTCCGCCGCCGGCTGATTGAACGCTGGCACGAAGAAATCCGTGCGGGCATCGACATCGAGCGCGCGGTTGCCGCGACCGACGGCTGGAGTTTCGCCGAAGTCGACGAGATGAAGAACCTGCTCATCCTGCTGCATCTCGAAACCGGCACATGGGACTGGGAGGCCGCTCGCGATCAATGGGAGGCGAATCGGCACGATCTGTCTCCCGACCGCAAACGCGGCGTGGGCTTCCACCTCAATGGCCGGGCGACCACTCAATGACCGGGCCGAACGCATTACGAAAGACGTTCGCGAAGGGCTTGGGGATCGCGTTTCGAGTGAAAAACACAATAGACGACGACTTTGTGTTCGGTTTCGTCGTACGTGTAATAGACCGCATAGGGGAACTTGCGAACCAATGCGCGTCGAAAGTCTTCCAGAAAAAAGGTACGAGCTTTCGGGACGCGACAGATGGCATGGAGGCACGCATCAATGCTATCCAAAAACACTTCCCCTAACCCTGTTCGGCGACGTTCGTAAAACTGATAACCCTCACGAACATCGGCTTCCGCTTCCTCGGACATGATTAGCTCAGCGGCCATGGCCTGCCCGTACTCGGCGTTTAATCTCCTCCCAACTTAACCCCGATGCAGGGTTTGCTTGCAGGTTCGCACGTCGTCGCTTCATCTCTTGAATCTGCCACGGATGGACCGGAACATCATCCGGATTCGCTGCGAGGTCATCCCAAAGATCTTCAACGAGTTGTAGCTTCTCCGCTGGCGACAGGTCGAATACAGATTCCATGGTGCGAACCCTCCCTTGCATCACGATAACCTATTGAGCTTGTGACGCCAAGAGGCGGAACACGGCCGCGTCGTCCGGATGCACCATGCGGACATCCAATCCACGGGCGACGGCATTGCGGAACGCCGTCGTTGCTTCGATCGATTTGCCCATCTTCGAATGGGCCAGGGCCAGGTGGAAATAACGCAACGGCCCGGCGCCTTGTCCGATTGCATCAGTCAGATCGGCGATAGCTCGATCGTATCGTCCCGCTGAGATCAAGACTCGGGCCCGTGTATCAAGTAGCTCGGCGGTCACGCCGACCTGTGCGATGGCCGAATCAACGTAGCGCAGGGCCTCGTCGGCGAAATCCGGTCGCGTAGCAAGGATCCACGCCAGGTTGTTCAGTGCATGCACGTTCTTGGGCTCCGCCTTCAGCACATCGCGGTAAATCGGCTCCGCATTCGCGAAGTCAGAACACAGAGCGAAGAACTCGCCGAGGCATAGCTTGAGCGGAATCGAATCCGGCGCTGCCATCATCGCCACGTCGATCCAAACCTTGACGGTCTCGAATTGCTTCGTCGTTGCCTGCCCGGTCCGCAGAATACCGACGCCGGCTGTGGCCAGCGTGGCCGCAGAGACTCGCGCCTTGTGCTTCTCCAACTCGCCAAGCGCCGGCTGCACCTGGCCGGCGGACGCCATGAGCGCCGTCATGGGTGCAATCGAGTCTGGGAAGTTCCGCAGCGACGCCCGGTAACGCTCGCAGGCCGCGTCGAGCAGCGGCCGGGCGCAGGATAGACCCTTCGACGCCGCCAGCCGAGTCAGTTGATCGAGCAAGTCCGCGGCCTGCCGCTGCCGTGTCGCCCCATCGGCCGTCCCGGCGTCGGCAAGGCGCACATAACCATCCATGACCTTGAGCGCGGCGTCCGGCTCATTGGCGAGCGTGTGAAAGCGAGCCACCGTCGCCAGCACGCGAACGTCGGCAACACCCGGCGCAAGCCGCGCGATAAAAGGGCGAGCCTCTTCGAGCTTGTTGTCGCTCAGCAATTCATCGACATTGAGGGCAAGATAGAAGAGATTGTCCGGCTCCCGTTTGGTCAACACTTGAAGGGACCGGCGAACCGCGGCGCGGTCGCCGTTGGTGCGTTGAAGTTGAGCCAACTGCAACCAGTCATTCGCGGTGGCCACCGGGTCGCGTGTCACTGCGGTCAAGAGTTCAATCAATTCCCGCACGATTGCTCGGCGGTCGTCGCCACTGACCGTGCGCAGCGCAATCGTCAGCGCGGCGGCACGTGACCGAACCTCATCGATCGATGCCGATGGTATGCCGGCCGCTTTCAAGATCTGAATCGCTTCCTGTTGGCGTTCTGGTGTGCCGAAGGCAGCCGTCAATGTCGCCAATGTCTGCTTGGCCCATGCCGCGTCCGCTGACGGCGAGTCCTTTGCGTCCGCGATCATCGTGAGTATTGGAACCGCGTCTTCCAGGCGCCCACGCGCCTCGCAAGCAGCGACGCACGCTTGAGCATAGGCGCGCCGATCCTCGGCCGTGGTCACGGGCGGTGACCAGTTTGAAAATTTGGCACGCACCATCGCTCCGCACTCAGCGCAAATGCTAAACAACGATGGCCGATCCAGGGCTTTCGCCGCAAGCGCTATGGTCTCGTTTACCTCCGCCTGACCAAGCTTGGCGGACGCCAGCAATCGGGCGGACCAGCCGTCGGCGAACGTCGGCAACGTCTCGGTCGCTTGTTTGTAAAGAGCAATAGCGTCGGTCAATTTGTTATTTGCTTCGAGGAGGCCGCCTGCCCACACAGCAGAACGGGGTTCACGCTTCAAATGAGCTGCGAGCCAAGTCAAGCACTTCGGAAGTGCATCGGCTCCGCCCTGAAGAATTGCATCCTCGACAATTGTGCGAAATCGTTGTGCTGACAGCCGCGGATCAGCTTCGAGTCGAGCCAACGTCCGGCGTGCGGCCTCGTCATGGCCAGTGCGCAAATAATGCGCAAGCCGCGCTTCTTGCGTCTTCAGCACCGTTGGGTCGAAGTCAACTGCCAGGTCAAACTGCTTGGCCGCTGTTGCCGCGTCGTGCCGGCGCTCCGCGACCGTCCCCAATAGCAGATGCGCTTCGGCATGGTCCGGCTTCACTTCCAGGGCCGATTGAGCAAGGTCGCGCCAGTCGGCAAGCTTTCGATCGGAAGGAATAGTCCCCCCCCCCAATTCTTGCAGCGCTTCGAGAATCACGACGGACTTGCCTGTCGGCCCCTCCGCCCTCTGTAATTCGTTCTGCCATCGTTTCCGCACGCTCGAATCGTCTCCCCGTAAGGCGCGGGCAAATAGTTCCTTTCGCACTTCGATATCTTGCGCATTCATGCTCGCAAGTTGACCGAGCACACGCTTGCGCCCGGCATCGACGCGGATCGCGGCATATACGTCGGCCAGACCGCTCATTAATCGGGCGCGGTCGGCATCGCCAGCGGTCGGAGGAAGAGCTTCCAATGACGCGAGCCGCCGCTCCCGCCTCGGTTGAATGTCATCCGCCCAAGCGCGCGCGCGAGCCAGACGCAATTCGATTGAATCGCCGGCCGCCAGTTGGCCGCGACCGAGCACGACTGCTACCGCCAGAGTGCCGCGCGCCCGGCCCGCCATTCCGGCCAACGCCGACCAGAGACGCACGTCGCCAGGCCGGCTGACCGTCTCGGATTCGAGCAGTTTCTCGGCCCCGGCGAAGTCGCCGCGCGCGGCCAACCATTCCGCACGCAGGATGATTGGCTCGACCGAGTCGCGATGGGCGTCGCCGAGTTTCGTCAGGAATACACCAATCGCCTTCCATTCTTCATCCGGCGCCTCGGAGCTGCGGGCCCACGAGATTCGCAGACTGGCATAGGTCAGTTGCACGCCGATCCCGGCGACCGGCGACTTCGAAGCTGTTTGATATTCCTTGAGCGCATCTTCAAATCGACCGCTATTGAGATGGGCGTTCGCCAATGCAACCCGTGCCGCCAAGTGGTTCGGGTCGGCGGCCAGCACGCGTCGTAGAGCTTCGACTTGCGCGTCGCAGTCGCCCTTACGTTCGTGGCAGGCGGCCAACAGCAAATTCAATTGTGCCGCAAGCTCTGTCATGCCGAGCGCTTCCGTCCGCAGAGCGTCGAGTTCAACAAGGGCCTCGTTCCACTTGCCTTCCTTGATGAGCAGCCGGCCCCGCAAGTAGCTCGCACGCAACGAATACAGCCGGCGATATTCGGCCGCGACCGTCTTTTGCAGTTCATCCAGCTTCGTAACAATCGCACGGCCGGCATCGAGGTCGCCACGCTCGATGTAGAAATCTGCCAGCGGCGTGAGCAGTTCCGGCGCATCGGGCAGGACGGCGATGCCGCCTTCCAGCGCGGCCACGGCATCCGCCTGATTGCCGCTCATCGTCTCCAGCCATGACAGGGCGCGATAAGCATGAGCATAGCGCGGATACTGGGCGATCGCGTTGCGCAGGCATTCGCGTGCTTTGCGCATGTCGCCTTTGGCCTGGAGCATCTCGGCGCTCAGGATCAACGCGTCGCGATTTTCTGGATCGAGCGCGAAGACGCGATCAAGCGCCTGGAGACAGACATCCGGCTTGTCCGAGCGGCCGAGATACCGCGCGTAGGCCAGGAACGCTTCGGGTCGATGCGGATTGGCCTTGGTCAACTTCTCGAGAACGGCGCCCGACTCGGCCGGCTTCTTGAAGTGGCGATCAAGCAAGTCTGCGTATTCTTCGTAGGCCGGCACATAGTTTGGCGCCAGCGTCAACGCTAGATCGAATTCCGCGCGGGCTTCATCCTGGCGATTCTGTGCGACGAGGCACTGTGCGATTTGCGCGTGCAGTACGCCGTCGTCCTTGTGCGTCGCCAGCAGCTTTTGTGCGTGTTCAAGCGCATCGGCATGGCGGCGCATGTGAATGCAGAGCGTCACGAGTTTGCGGGCGACCTCGTCTCGCTGGGGCGACTCGCGCAACACGCGCTCATAGAGGAAGTGGGCGTTCTGAATGTCCTTGCCACTTGCGGCCCGCTCGAGGATCAAGTCGGCCAGGCGAACCGTGGTGTCGAGATCGTCGGGACGAAACTCCAGGTATTGCCGCAGGTATTGGATCGCCTTGTCGGGCCGGCCTTTTTCGATTGCGGCATCGGCCTGCCACAGTAGGGCCTCGGGCACACGGCCGGCTTGGACGTGGTGCAGGACCACGAGGCCGCTGCCGAGAAAAAGAATTCCAACGACGAGGCGCAGCAGCAACTTCCGGTTGAGAATCGGCATGGGTCGCCCGTCCATGAGCGAGGTATGGTTCGCAATCCGCCGTATCGTAAATTGCCGGGCCCATGCGGGTCAACCGCTCTTTCCACCGCGAAAATCGGCCTTGATTTCGTTACACTGCCGTGCGAAAAGATGGGTTGACAGGGGATGCCCTTATCGATTACCTTGCCCACGCTTCATTCGGCCTCTTCTCTGTTCCGGCCCCGTCGCACCCAGGCGCAAGCCAAAGTCGGCGGGGTTTTTCCACTCACCCCAGTTGCCGCTGCAACGTCGCAAAGTCGAAGTACACCGTCTCATTGATCAACCGGTCGCCGTCGAAATTGAAAACACACGCCAGACGCATGTCGAGCTTCTTTCCCTTCGGAGAAATGCCCGCCCATTCGGCGCGGTGCGTGCCGGTCATGCGTCCTTCGACGATGACGGCCTTTTCCGCATGATGCACGATTGTCGGATCGAAGTGGAAGTCGGGAAAACCACGGATGAGCCCGCCGATCAAATCTTGGACGGCCGCGGCCCCGTCGAACACAGCCCCCATCGGCACGACATCGTACTGCGGGTGATGGAAGCTGGCGACCGTCCCGTCCAGGTTCGCCGTGTTCTCCGCATCAACGTGGGCTCGGACGACGGCATCGCGGCGGGCGCGCAACTCGGCAGGTAATTCGTTCATGGGAAATCTCAGAATGGTGAATCGCGCGGGAAGCCAACGACCTCGGCTTATCCACAGCTACGAACTGGCAAACAAACCGGATTCATGCTGAGCAAACTGCTTGAAACGCGTCGACTCCGTCGCATTCCCGATCAAGAAAATCAAAAAAGACTCGTCACAGTGCCAAACTTGGCCCCTATGAGGGGCAGAACAGGTGTGAAACGCAGGTATTTGGACGCCCGATTACGATAACCGAGGATCATCATGAAGACGTTTTTCACTCGTTTGGTTGCCCGGACGACTCTTTCCAATGGCCCGCGTAAGCTCATTCGCTCGACGTTGAGCTTCGAGACGCTCGAACCACGCTGGGCACCGGCGGCAATCTCCGGAATCGTGCTCGTCAGCCCTCCGCCAACCGGCGGCATCGCGGCCCATTTTGTGGACGAAGACATCTTGACCGGCGCCGGTACCGGCGCAGGAGGACACGTCCGTGCGTAGAGAGTTTGGGATTCTAGCGATCAGCCCTCCTTGACTCGCAAGCGCCGAAATTCAATCGCCCCAAACTCCGCGCGAATGCCCAACCCGGTCGCCTTGCCCTTCGCGGCCATCGTTTTGAGCAATTCGCCGTTGCACTTGTATTCTGCCTTGTCGCCCACGAGCACGATTTCAAACGTGTGCCACTCGCCTTCCTTCAGGTTTTTCACGTCCGGCGACTTGATGTCGAACTTGAGACCATGAAGGAACAAGTCGTTGTTGCACTTCGGCCCCGGCTTGAACTCGAACTTGATGTGCACGTTGCCGGCAAATTCCTTGGCCGTAAAGATTTTGACGTCGCCCTTGACGGCCGGGTCGAGCGTCAACACGCCGTCGGCCACCTTGAAGCGCCCGTTGAACGCCTCCGTCTTGCCGTCGAGCGACTCGCCCTTCTCCGTCTTCCAACCCGTGAGGTCCTTGCCGTTGAAAAGAGGCGTGAAACCCTCTTCCACCTTGAAATCGTCGGCTCGTCCAGTGATTGCGGCCGCGACAACACACAGAATCACAATGGCACGCATCAATTCCTCCAGATGAGTTTGGGGAGCGGTGAGTTCTATTCGTTCACGCGGAACGTCAGTCGCAGACATTTTGATAGATGTATGAATATAAACTAATAGCACTTAACCAATTCCTGGGAAACTATTTGCGGCATGTAATGATCAGGCAGTCCAATTATGAAGAATACGTTCAGGGGGGTGTGTGGCGCGCGAACGAATCGAATTCATGAGGATGCAACGAATTTCAAACCTCATCGTTTCTCTTTGCTTCGCTCCTTGAACACGCCACTCATCAGGTTGTCGACGGGAGCGAACTGGTCGGTTAGCACCAATTCGGGGCTGCGATTCAGGAAGTCTTCGAAACGCGTTGGATCCAGCACGTGGATAAACGGTGCACGGTCGAGTCCCTGGCGTTCGTACGATTCCTGGGCCACTGCCTTGACATCGGCGAGGTCGAGCGGCTTATCCGATGCGTAAACGATGAAGACGTGCCGATTGCCCGGGTACAAGAACCCCGCCGGATCGAGCAGGACCACG
>DATANR010000470.1:0-15555 GCA_036266155.1 Gemmataceae bacterium
GAAAATCCTCGGGAAACGTACAAGGGGTTGGCTTGGGTCCACGCACGAGCGGCCTCCCTTCCGCGTCGGACTCGTATCCAAAACCCCTATACCAAAACTGCATCAAAACCTCGACGTTATTTGCGGAACAGACCACTAAGCTCAGCGGCCCCTCAGAATCTCTTCATTTTTGTTGACCACGCCCGACACCTGGGTTAATGTCGAGGTGTTAGATTAGATGGAAGGTTCTATCCCACCCCACCACTCGTCAGGTCACTGCCATGTTGACCCTTCTCTCGTCCCGCAATGGGACCGCCTGTGATGGCTCGAATCGTCGCGACTTCCTCAAGATCGGGGCTCTGGGCCTCGGTGGACTCACGCTGCCCGGCTTGCTCAAAGCGCGGGCCGAAGCGACCAAGGCCGGCAAGCCCACGCGCAACACCTCCGTCGTCTGGCTCTGGCTCGGCGGCGGGCCAACGCACGTTGAAACGTTCAACCCGAACATGTCGGCCCCGGCCGAGTATCGCTCGGTCACCGGCTCTGTAAAGACGAACTTGCCTGGCGTCGAACTTGGCGGCACGTTCGAGAAGATGGCGGCGAATGCCGACAAGTACGCCTTCTTCCACTCGTTCGCGCACCGCAACTCCGGTCACGGCGGCGGCACCCACTTCTTGATGACCGGTTACGACTTCGTTGCGGCCGACAACGGCGGCGGGCAGAACAAGCCGGGCATGGGCGCAATCCTGGCTCGCCACCGCGGCGCCAGCGCTCCGAGCGGCTTGCCGACCTACGTTCGCTTCAACGGTATCCTCGGCGACGGCCCGGCATGGCTCGGCCGGCCGTATGCTCCGTTCGACGTGGCCGGCAAGGCGAAGGATAACCTGACGCTGAAGTCGCCGCTCGACACGCTCGAAGATCGCAAGGGGTTGCTCAAAGACTTCGACACAATCAACCGCGAGATCGATCGCACCGGCGCGATGAAGGGTTACGACAGCTTCGAAGCCCAGGCACTCGACTTGGTCGTCAGCAAGGCGAAGGAAGTGTTCGATATCAAGGCCGAGGATCAGAAGACGCGCGACCGCTACGGCAAGGGCCTCGGCGAGCAGATGCTCCTCGCCCGTCGGCTGGTCGAATCCGGCGTCGGCTTCGTGACGCTGAACTTCGGCGGCTGGGATATGCACGGGCAGATCAACACGGCGATGAAGCGGCTCGGGCCGATGGTGGACAATGCGGTTAACGCCTTCGTCGAAGATCTGCACGCCCGCGGTCTGAACAACGACGTGCTGCTTGTCGTTACCGGCGAATTCGGCCGCACGCCGAAGATCAACAACAACGCCGGCCGCGATCACTGGGCTCCGCTGTCGACGCTTGCCCTCGCCGGCGGCGGCCTGAAGATGGGCCAGGTCGTCGGTGAATCGACGGCCAAGGCCGAAACTCCGAAGTCGAAGCCGATCGGCCCGCAGGACCTGATGGCCACCGTCTTCCATGTTCTGGGCGTGCCGCAAGACCTGCACTTCACGGACCCCACCGGCCGGCCGAGCCCGATGATCAATGGCGGCAAGGTGGTGACGGAGTTGGTGTGATTGTGAATCGATAGCAATACGGTTTCGGGGCGTTCAGAAATGAGCGCCCCTTTCCGTTTGATGTCACAATTTGTGACATCAAGTTTGCCTCAATTCGGCCACGCCCGCATCGCCACCTCCGCGACGCGCAGCAATTGCTTCCGCGTGGCCCCACTGGCCGCCTGAATACTGAGTCCGTGGACCACCGCCGTCACGAACCGAGCCAGGTCGGCGCAGTCCACGTCCTTCGGCAATTCCCCCTCGCGACGCGCCCGCTTCAACCGTTCGTGGATCAACTCGAGCCCGGCCGCACGGACTGCGACAAGTTCCTGACGCACGGGTTCAGCCGTCGCACCGCACACGAGGGCGCCCTGAAGAACCAAGCAACCACCCGGATTGCCGGGGCTCGTCAGCAATTCAATTGAGCTGTCGAGCAATTGCTGGATCGCAGCGCGGGCAATCGGCTGGGCCAGGGCCTTCTGAATGTAACTGGCCGGGCCGCTCACGTAACGTTCCACAACTCTGCGAAAGAGTTCTTCCTTGTTGCCGAACGCGGCGTACAGGCTCGGACGATTGATGCCCATCGCTTCCGTCAACTCCGGCAGTGTCGCTCCCTCGTAACCGTGTTTCCAGAAGACGACCATCGCCTTGTCGAGCGCTTGATCCAGGTCGAACCGGCGGGGACGTCCGACGGACATGACCCTTTCTCCTCGTGGCGAAAGAAAAATCGACAGCTCGTGTAAGGCTCATTCGTTGGTATTGTACTCCTTGGTACAGAATCTAACCAAGGAGAATGTCATGTCGAAGAAACTGGAGCGCAAAGTGGCGGTCGTCACGGGTGCATCGAAGGGGATCGGGGCCGAGATCGCCCGGCAACTGGCCGCCGAAGGGGCGTCCGTGGTGGTCAACTACGCGTCGAGCAAGGCCGGGGGAGACAAGGTCGTCGCCGACATCATCAGCAAAGGTGGCCGCGCGATCGCGGTGCAGGCCGACGTCGCGAAGGAGGCCGACATCCGTAAGCTGTTCGCGGAAACGATCAAGTCCTATGATCGCGTCGACATTCTCGTCAACAATGCGGGCATTTATGAGTTCGCCCCGATTGAGAACGTAACGGCCGAGCACTTTCATAAGCAATTCAATTTGAACGTCCTGGGCCTGTTGCTGACGACACAGGAGGCCATCAAGTACTTTGGACCAAACGGCGGGTCGATCATCAACATAAGTTCGGTCGCGGCGGAAGCGGCGCCGCCGATGGCGTCCGTTTATAGCGCGACCAAGGGGGCGGTCGACACGATTACGAAGTCGCTGAGCAAGGAACTCGGCGGCCGCAAGATCCGCGTGAACGCGATCAACCCCGGAATGGTGGAAACGGAAGGTGTTCATGCCGCGGGCATCCATGAGAGCGACTTCCGCAAACAGATCGAAGCGCAAACGCCGCTCGGGCGCATTGGTCAGCCAAGCGACATCGCCCCGGCGGTCGTGTACCTTGCATCGAGCGATTCGGGTTGGGTTACCGGTCAGACCTGGCACGTTGCGGGCGGGTTCCGGTAATCACCGTGGCAGAAATGAGCAGCCTTGGCGGGCAACGGCGAAACCGTTGCCCGCTTCGTTTTTCTCGTCTATCATCAATCCAACTCGCAACGCCAACTTTTTTGCCCGCTCCGTGACGGCCATTGCCGCTTCTCACTCAGGGATCACGCCGAGGCTCAATCATGTTCGCGATCAACATGTTGTTTCCACATGCACCGGCCAAGCCCATCGGCCTGCGCCTTGTCGCTCTGGAAACGCGGGTGGTGCCGGCGACGGTCCAGGCCACTGATGACCTGGACGACTACGACGCGAGCAAGCCGCAAGACTGGGCCGGCAAGAACGGCACCTTGTCGCTCCCCGAAGCGATTCGGCAGGTCAATAAAGAAGGCGGGTCAATTGACTTTGCCGTCGATCAGGTGACGCTTTCCCACCAGGACCTTCCGTCGCTCACACGGAAGGTCAGTATCACCGGCAAGACCGGCGGCAACGGCGCGCCCGGCACGACGATCAACGGCGGACATTCGTATGGCGGATTTAAGCTTGGTGCGGGCGGCTCGGTCAAGAACACGGTCCTGCAAGCATTCAACGGCAGCGCCATCGAAGTCAGCGGCGGTGCGGCCGACATCGAAAACAACTACATTGGAACCGATCAATCCGGCATGTCGGCCGGCGGGACTGGCAACGGCAATGGCATCGAGATCTTTTCGAGCGGCTGCATTGTGAAGAACAACGTTCTCGGCGGCAACAACGGCGATGGCGTCGGCATCGACGGTTCCGGCGTTTCCGGCTGCAAAGTGACCAACAACAAGATCGGCGTGGGCCTCGACGGCACGACGCCGCTGGGCAATGGCACCGGCGTCTTTATCGGCTCCGGGGCTGCCAAGAATACCGTCGGCGGCACCGCCGCGGCCGATCGCAACATCATCGCGGCCAACAAGGAAGACGGCGTGCTCGTCCAGATCGCGCATGCCGGCAACAAGATTCTCGGCAACTACATTGGCGTCGACATTTCGGGCACGACCGTTCAAGCCAACGGGGGCAACGGCGTCTTTATCGAGGGCAGCCAAGGCACCATCGTCGGCGGAACGAGCGCGGCGTCCGCCAACATCATCGCGGGGAATTCGGGGTCCGGCGTCCGCATCGAGTCGATGGCTTTCAGTTTTGGCGTCGCCAAGGGCAACAAGGTCGAAGGCAACACCATCGGCCTCGACACCGCGGGGAATGCGAAACCGAACGCCGACGGCGTTGTGCTCGCGGCCGGAGCGACGGGCAACATTGTCGGCGGCGCCGGGGCAAAGTACCGCAACATCATCTCCGGCAACCATCTTCGCGGCGTCTGGGTGTCCGATGCGGAAACGAAGGACAACAAGATTCAGGGTAACTTCATCGGCACCGATTCGACCGGCAAGATCGCCAAACCGAACACGACGGGCGTCCTGGCGACTGCCGGCGCTCAAGGCACGATTATTGGCGGCAACTCGCCGAGCTACCGAAACCTGATCTCCGGCAATAACGGGGCGGGCGTCGAGGTGTTCGTCGCGTCCACGGCCGATACCAAAATCCTCGGCAACTTCATCGGCACCGACGTCGACGGCGTCAATGGACTGGGCAACGGAGCCTCGGGCGTCCTGATTGAAGACGGAACGGGAACCGATGTGGGCGGCCCACGCGGCGCACGCAATGTGATCGCCGGCAACGGACAGCAAGCGGGCACGGCCGGCATCTGGATCTCGGGCGGCGACTTCATCGACGTCACCAACAATTACATCGGCCTCACCGCCAACGGCGCGGCCGCGCTGGCCAACGCCATTGCCGGCATCGACGTCACGGGCGGGAACAACATCTTCATCGGCGATGGCGACACCTCGGGCCGCAACATCATTTCCGGCAACGATGGGCCAGGCGTCCTCGTCCATGACTCGAGCGCCAGCCCGGGCACCACAGTCGTGAAGGGCAATTACATAGGGACCGATCCCGCCGGGATGAAAGCCGTCGGCAACACGGTTGGCATCTCGGTGCGGGACAAGTCCTACGTCCTCATCGGCGGCGTCGCCAAAGGGACTGGTAACCTGATCTCCGGCAACGACGGCGACGGCGTTTTCCTCAACACGTCCAGCGGTGTGACGAACAAAATCGGCTGCCAGTTGTGGCTCAACATGATCGGCACGGACAAGACCGGGAAGGGACCGCTCGGCAACGGCAGCAATGGCGTCGAGATCAAGAATTCGACTTACCATGAGATTGGCGACCCCAGCGGCAAGGTGGCCAACATCATCGCCTTCAACACCAACGACGGCGTGTTCGTCAACTTCGGCGGCGGCAACTCGATCTTGAGCAACTCAATCTTCAGCAACGGCAACAAGGCCGTCGAGTCGCTCGGCGCCTCGGGCGTGCGTCCCGATACGCCGACCATCACCTCGGCCCAGTTCGCCGGCGGGTTCATCACGATCAGTGGCAAGGTGGCCAACCGCGTGAGCCAGGATCTGCGCATCGAACTGTTCGCCAACAGCACTAACGGCAACGACGGCGGCGGCCAAGGTAAGGCCTTCCGCGGCGACGTTGTTGTTACGACTGCCGCCGACGGCTCCTTCACGGTCAAGTTCAAAGGCGCGGCCCCCGGCGGCTCACCGAAACTCGCCATCACCGCGACCGACAAGGACACCGACGGCAGCGACCTCAGTACATCGGAGTTTTCGAGCATGTTTAACGTGTGAACGCCTGTAGGTCAGGTTTTCAACTTGACATGTTTCTTTCGGGTCAAGTTGGAAACCTGACCTACTTTTCCCAACTATTGGCCAACTTCATCGCGGCCGCTTCGACACGCGGCATGACGTCGACGTGCCCGAGATCTTCGACCGGGATTGCCGACCGCCCCCATCGTGCCCCGGCAATGGCGCCGACAAGGATCGGACAATAATTGGCTGCGCCGGCGAAGGTCATGGATCGATGCAGGGCATCGGCAAAAGTTGTTGAGGTGTCCACAAAGTAAAGTGCAGCGTGTAGGACATCCGGCGCGAAGCCGCCCGGAGAGTTGGGCTTGGTGATCGCCATGTTCGCCTTGTTCTTTGCATCGGAGAAGGCGTCGTTCCAGGTGATGCCGCGAATGAGTTGACGGCAGAGTAATACGCCGATAGACGCCATGCGGCCGGCTATTGGATCGGCGTGCGTGAGCGCCGCTTCGGTCGCAGCACATTTTTCCAAATCGAGATCGGCGATGCCGGCGCACATGGCCAGCGGCGGCGTGCGATGGGCCGGGTTGCAGCCGGCCGTACGACCGCCGGTTTCGCTGTGGACTTGTGCCGTTGCGTCCGCGACCGTTGAGCCGGCGGCGATCACCTCCAGGGCCCGATCGGCGACAGGGCCGGTGTCGAATGAGCCTTCCTTCCACCAGCGCACGTAACGGGCCAAAACGTCGGAGGCGTCGAAGCCGTCCATTTCGATCAGGCTTTCGGCCAGACGCACTGCCATGCGAAGCGGCCCACCGATTCGGTCTCCGGCGGCCAGACCGATAAGTACACCTCGGCCGCGATCCTTTGGATTCATCAGCGGGCCCTGCGATTCGGCGTCACAGTATGTTCTTGCGGCACAGTGTATCGAATCAGTTGACGCGACCGCTGGCCCCGACGAGCAAGAGCCGGTAGGCTCTTCCTGTAAAGCACACTTTTGAGGTTTCTGTACATGCACGTTCGACATCTGTGGCTCGCGGCGGCTGTTCCGCTCGTTGCTATGTCCGCTTGTCAGGCAGAGGGCGAAGCGACAACGCTGAAGGACGGCGATCGCATCGTCTTCCTCGGCGACTCGATCACGCAGGCCGGCGTGGACAAGAAGGGCTACGTGACCGTCATCAAGAACACGCTGGCTAACAAACACAAGTCACTCAAAGTCGAGATCATCGGCGCCGGCATCAGCGGCAACAAGGTGCCGGACTTGCAGAAGCGGCTGCAGAAGGATGTGCTCGACAAAAAGCCGACGCTGGTGGTCATTTACATCGGCATCAACGACGTCTGGCACGGCGAAAACGACCCGGCCCGCGGCACCCCGAAGGACAAGTTCGAAGCCGGGCTGAAGGAGATCATCGGCAAGATCAAGGACGCCGGCGCCCGCGTGATCGTCTGCACGCCGAGCGTCATCGGCGAGAAGAAGGCCGGCGCGAACAAACTCGACGCAAAGCTCGACGAGTATTCGGAAGTAAGCCGAGCCGTCGCGAAGGAGACGGGCTCGAAGCTCTGCGACCTCCGCAAGGCGTTCCAGGAGTATTTGGAAAAGAATAACGCGATCGACAAAGAGAGCGGCATCCTGACGAGCGACCGCGTGCATCTGAACGAGGCGGGGAACAAATTCGTAGCGGAGACGATGTTGGGGGTGATTGAGAAGTAGTTGGTTTTTGCCGGCGGTTACCCTTGGTCGGCCGCCGGCCGTACTAATTCCCTGAGTTTTTCCAGATGTTCTCGTGAGCCATGTCGGTCACACCAGCCTTCCATGTAATTCCAATCAAGATTGTCGGCTTGAACCGCCAAAACGGAGCGTGAATCTTCCCAATCTCTGGACCTGCGCGCCCGCTCATACCACCGCAATTTCATCACAACGACGTCCTCAGCCGTTGCGAGCCATACGTCACCTCCGTAGGCTTTGACGGCCTGTCGTCGGCGAAATCGCTCTTGGTCGAATGGATCGTCAGACAGCTCAAAGAGTTCGATGATGAAGGGGTGGGTCAGAACATCGAGAACAAATTTGGTTGTCCCGGTTATCGATTCGATTGCGGCCGTGGATCAAGACGGAACTCGGGTCCCAAGCGCTTTACCAATTCCATCAGTTGACCGGGTTGCAACTGCACAACAAGATCGGCATCGTTGGTGGATCGTGGAATGCCGTAATAGTTACTGGAGAGCGAGCCAACGATCATGATGGGGATGCCGAGTTCTCGACTTGTCTGAACGACCAAGCCGGCAGCCTCCTCGATCATCATTGGGCATTACTCCAACGGCGCTGCATCGCTACGCGCGCCTTGAGAATAGACATCGCGTCTGAGTCACTAATCCCAGGGTTCTGAGAGTGGATTCCGGCGAGAGTGATTCGGCAGGCCGATTCGAAGAGTCGCATTCCACTTAGCATTTTTTCAACCGGGTCCATCCGACGAGCGCGCTGGACATCCTCCCAGAACAATTCATCACCCGGTCGCTTGATCATATCCATGGCTTATCCCTCACGCTCTTCAAGCTAATTCTATTTCATGCGTGATTCCAGACTCAAGAGAATTGACAGAACGGGGGACCGTGGTCCCCCGCTGATCGAAGTGCAATCTACTTATTCCCTTCCGCCTTCTGCCCCAGGGCCGCCTGGGCGGCAGCCAGGCGAGCAATCGGCACGCGGAATGGCGAACAGCTCACATAATCCATGCCGACCGTGTGGCAGAAGTGGACGCTGTCCGGGTCGCCGCCGTGTTCGCCGCAGATGCCGACCTTCAGGTGTTGGTTGTGCTTCGCCTTGCGTGATTCACGGCCTTCCTTGACGGCGATGTCGATCAGCCGGCCAACGCCCTTCGTGTCGAGCGATTGGAACGGGTCAATCGGCAAGATCTTCTCTTTCAGGTAGGTCGGCATGAAGCCCTTGATGTCGTCGCGGCTGAAGCCGAACGTCATCTGCGTCAGGTCGTTGGTGCCGAAGCTGAAGAACTCGGCATCCGCCGCGATGTCGGACGCCATCAACGCCGCACGCGGCAACTCGATCATCGTGCCGATCTGATACTCGACCTTCGTGCCCGCCTTCTTGAAGCACTCCTCGATCGTCGCGATGGCCCGCTTCTTCAGGAGCACGAGTTCCTCGGACGTGCCGATCAATGGGATCATGATCTCGGGCAACACGTTCTTGCCCTTCTTCTTCACTTCGATCGCGGCCTCGATGATGGCTCGAACCTGCATGTCGCCGATCTCGGGGAAGACAATCGGCAGCCGGCAGCCGCGGAAACCCATCATCGGGTTCATTTCATGCAGTTCGTCGACGCGTTCAAAGATCTTGTCGACGCTGACGCCGATCTGCTTGGCGACCGCCTCGGCGCCGGCCTTGTTGTCCTTCTGCGGCAAGAACTCGTGCAGCGGCGGGTCGAGCAGGCGAATCGTAACCGGGAAACCGTCCATCGCCTCGAAGATGCCGACGAAGTCGGCTTTTTGAAATGGCTCGATCTTGGCGAGCGCCTTCTTGCGACCTTCCTGCGTCGTGGAAAGGATCATCTCACGCACGGCGGCGATGCGGTCGTCGCCGAAGAACATGTGCTCCGTTCGGCATAGGCCAATGCCTTCGGCGCCGAACTCGCGGGCCTTGAGTGAGTCGGCTGGGCTGTCGGCGTTCGTGCGAATCTTGAGTTTGCGGCTCTTGTCGGCCCAGGTCATCAGGTTGGCGAAGTCGCCGGTCATGCTCGGAGCGATCGTCTCGACCTTGCCGATCATCACGTCGCCGGTCGTGCCGTTGATCGTGAGGAAGTCGCCGGCCTTTACCGTGTTCCCGGCGATGCTGATCGTCTGAGCGGCCTCATCGATCTTGATCGCCTCGCAGCCGACGACGCACGGCTTGCCCCAACCGCGGGCGACGACGGCCGCGTGGCTCGCCTTGCCGCCGGTGCTGGTCAGAATTCCCTTGGCGAGGTGCATGCCTGCCACGTCTTCGGGGCTGGTCTCCTTGCGGACGAGCAAGATCGGGTCGTTCGGAAACTTCTCGGCATGTACGACGGCGGCCTCAGCCGACAGGATCACCTTGCCAGAAGCGCCGCCGGGGCTCGCGGCAATGCCCTGAGCAACCGGCTTCACCTTTGACTTAGGATCAAGCTGCGGCTGGAGCAGATGGTTCAAACTGTCCGGCGGCACGCGCTTGACGGCCGTCGTTTCGTCGATCAATTTCTCCTTCACCATTTCGACGGCGATGCGTACAGCCGCGGTGCCGGTGCGCTTGCCACTGCGAGTCTGCAGCATGTACAAGGTGCCATCTTGCACCGTAAATTCGATATCCTGCATCTCCTTGTAGTGTTTCTCAAGCGTCTGCCGAATGTCCATGAGTTGCTTGTAGACCTTCGGCATCTCGCTATCGAGCTTGGAGATCGGCTCCGGCGTGCGGATGCCGGCCACCACGTCTTCGCCCTGGGCGTTGATCAGGTAGTCGCCGTAGAAGACGTTCTCGCCGGTGTTTGGGTCGCGGGTAAAGGCGACGCCGGTGCCCGAACCATCGCCCATGTTGCCAAAAACCATCGCCTGCACATTGACCGCGGTGCCCTTCAGGCCAGTGATGCGCTCGATACGGCGATACTCGATGGCTTTGTTGCCGTTCCACGAGTTGAACACGGCGTTGATCGCGAGCATGAGTTGCTTGCGTGGATCGTTCGGAAAATCGTCGCCCACGTGTTTCTTGTATACGGCCTTGTAACGCTTCACCAATTCCTTGAGATCGTCGGCAGACAGATCAGTGTCGAGTTTGACCTTCTTCTCGTCCTTGAGCTTGTGGATCTCGTGCTCGAAGGCCTCGTGCTCGCAGCCCATCGCGGTGCTGCCGAACATATCGATGAGGCGGCGATAACTGTCGTAAGCGAAGCGCGGGTTGCCGGTCTTCTTGGCAAGACCTTCGACGCTGGCGTCGGTAAGGCCGAGGTTCAAGATGGTGTTCATCATGCCCGGCATCGACAGGGCGGCGCCGGAACGGACAGAGACGAGCAGCGGGTCAGCCGGATCGCCGAACTTCTTCCCACCGAATGCGGCTTCGACCTTCTTGACGCAGTCATCGATCTCGGGGATCGCCGCCTCGGGGATCTTCTTGCCGGATTCGTAATAGGCGGCACAGACCTCGGTGGTAATCGTGAACCCAGGCGGAACGGGAATGCCGATCTTGCACATCTCGGCGAGGTTGGCCCCCTTGCCGCCGAGCAACTCTTTCATCTTGCCATCGCCGTCGGCCGTCTTGCCACCGAAGAAATAAACGTGCTTGGCCATTGTCCCGCGTTCTCCCGAATCTGAGTGACGAAAGAGGTGTTGTACGGACGGCGTGAAGGGGCGGCAAAGGCCGATAGCGAGCGGTCGAATAGGATGGTAGGATGCAGGGGAGGAGGCTGGACATGGAGACGACGATTGCCGCGGAGATTCAATCGCACGCCGTGCTCGACTCTGCCGTCCGGAAAGCAAATGAGGTGCTGCTGGGTGCCATCGGACGAGCGAAACACCCGCCGCGTGCCGTTTGGCGAGCGGTGGATCGACAAGGGCAGTCGCCAGTCATCGAACTCGAAATGATCGATGAACTCGATTCCGTAACTCGAAGGTTCTTGCCAGAGGAGCTTCTGGATCGTTTTGAATTGCACTTCAAATTGACAGAGTTATGGGGAGACTTGATTCAAGTTGCTTTTCAAGGGTCGACATCGCGAATGCTCATTGCGCTGCGTGAACTGCGAGAAGAGGAAGAGAGTCGGGAAGTTCTTCTCCAGGAGGTATGAGGATGGCCGCCCGCACCCAAGGTGAACGTCTCCAAGTCGTTGAGAAAGAAGTGCTGCGGCACGGAATTCAGATTGAGAATCTCGAAGAGAGATCGTTGCGTTGAAAGCGCAGATTCGAGTTCTGGAGGAGAAAGTGGTGGAGTCCGCGGCGAAAGTCGCACTCGCCGAACAGCGCTGCAAACAGATGGAAAAACTCCTCGACGAAGGCCGCACCCGCCGTTGGCAAGTCTGGCTCGCGTTTCTCGGTGCCGCCATGGGCACTGCTACCGCCTTGTTGATCGCAATCATCAAGAAGTGATCCGCTCGCCGACAATCAACTCGCCGTTCTTGGCATGTCCGGCCACACCATTGCCATTGGGAACACAAATCTCATACGTGCGGCCGTCGCCCCCCTTCGATTCGTCGCCGGTCACATTGGCCCCTTTGAGAGCAATCTGATAGAGCTGCTCGCCCGCCGGCGTCGGGTAGTCGCCCGTGATACAGGCCCGGCATAGCCGTTCGTCCTGGATGCCGATGCACTTGGCGACTTCTTCCTGTGGCAGGTACATTAGGCTGTCGGCGCCCAGTTCCTTGGCCATTCGGTCCTGCTCTTCATCCGTGGGTCGTCGGCCCTTCATGAATCGCGGCGCGAATAGTTCCTTGACCGTGCTCATGTCGATGCCGTAAAAGCACGGCGCGATAATCGGCGGACACGCGATGCGGACGTGTATCTCTTTGGCGCCGCCGCGCTCGCGGACATGGCGCAGCAGTGACTGCAAGGTTGTACTGCGGACGATCGAATCCTCGACCAGCAATACACGCTTCCCTTGCAATACTTCACGCAGGGGTGTGTACTTCAATTTGACTCGATCACTGCGATTCGCGCCCTCAATGAATGTTCGGCCGACAGCACGATTGCGGATCAGCCCCTCGACTGACGGGATGCCAAGCGAGTGGGCCATTGCATCGGCGGCGGCCTTGGCCGTATCGGGCACGGGCACGACGATCGTATCATGGTCGATCGGCACACGGCCTTTTTGCAATTCCATCAAGGCCAGCGCCTGGCCGAGCTTCGAGCGGGTCAGGTAAACGCTGCGGTCGTCCAGCGAGCTGGCCACATTGGCAAAGTAAATCCATTCGAAGAAGCAATGCGCCGATTTCTGCTTCGGAGCGAATCGGCGTCGCTGAATTTCGCCGTCGCGAATGATGATCATCTCGCCCGGCTCCAGGAACTCGATTTCCTTGAAGCCAAGGTTCGCCAGGGGAACGCTCTCGCTCGCGGCACCGAAGAGTGGGCCGTCCTGGGCAAAGCACAGCGGCCGAATGCCCTTCGGGTCGCGGAGGACGACCATGTCGCCCATCGCATTCAAATAGACGATGTTGTAAGCGCCGTCGAATTGCGTGCTGAGGTGCCGAAAGACTTCAACCAAGTCGGGCCGGTGGTCGTTGCGGTGCTCGTGGGCGATGTAGTGCATGATGACCTCCGTGTCGTTGTCCCGCGTCAGGTGGTAATCCGACAAGGACAGGAGGTCTTCTCGCAGCTGCCGGAAGTTGGCCAGCTGACCATTAAACCCAAACGCGAACCACTTCCACATACAACCGTGCCGGCGCTCGAACGGTTGGGCGTAGGACCGGGTGTTGTCGCCGCACGTGGCATAGCGCACATGGCCGATGCACGCGGCGCCCGCATGGTCGGCCATGATCTTCTTGTATTTGTCTTCGCGGTTGAGGCGGAAGGCCTCGATGACGGTCCCGATCTCCTTGTAGGTCTCAAGGATCGCCGCGCGGCCTGGATCGTACGACGTAAATCCTGCGGCCAGCTGTCCACGATTTTGCAGATCAATCAGCATTCTCGGCATGAGCCGAGTGACATTGCGTGGATCGCCGTCGGGAACGAGGGATGAGACCTTCGGGCCGGGCAGGTGGTAGAGTGCCGCCACGCCGCATTCATGCTGAAGGTCTTCCATACTTGGCGGCCTCTCAGGGTGCGGCGCGATGATGAACGGCGGGGTACTGGCAGTATAGAAATCGACCGGCGCTCGGTTCAAGAACCGTTTGAAAGCTGGTGTGGTATTGCGCTCGTTCGCCAATGCGATTCGGTCGCGACGAGAATCCCGGTCACGCGGAATGCGCAAGAAGCTCAGGCTGTGCGGGAACTGGCAAGAAGTTCATGTCCAATGGTTGGCTAAGCCAGCAATCGTGTTCTACGGTCCCAATGGACTATCAAAGTTTGGCGGCGGCGCGGTTCCCATGTGGGGCCCGACAACCGTCATGTCCGGGAGGCGGCCAATGCGACTGCACCCCCGCTCGAACGCTCGCCGTCGTGGCGTGGCGGCCGTTGAATTTGCCGTGGTGCTGCCGCTGCTCATGTTGCTGCTGGTCGGCATCTGGGAACTCGGCCGCATTATCAACGTTCAGATCATCCTGAACAACGCGGCACGCGACGGCGCTCGACTCGCGGCCCAGGCGAACATCGTCAACACGACCGGCGCTTACACGCAGATCAGTTTTTCCACGGGCACTCCGAATATTCAGGGCGCCATCCAGGCGTACTTGAGCGCCGCGGGAATCACGAACCAGAGCGGACTCGTGATCGAGTTGCAGTTCATGGAACCGGCCGTCTCGGGTGGGGCGCAGCCGACGGCCAAAAACGCCGACCCGTACACCGGGGTGAAAAATCAGCGTTTCCGCGTGCGCGTGTCGATCCCTTACGACAACGTCCGCTGGACCACCCTGACGTTGATCAACCCGAGCACGCTCACGGCTGAGGCTTACTGGCAGTGCCTGGTCGACGATCCGTTCACTGTGAACACGACGCTCCCTGGCTGGTCTCCGTGACCACCGACCGAGGATCCGGAACATGTTGCTCCAGCGAAAAAAACAGCGGCGCGGCGGCGCTACGACCGTCGAGTTCGCCTTCGTCGCGATCCTGCTGTTCCTGATGCTGTTCGGCATCTTCGAGTACGGCCGGTTTCTCTTCGTCTACCACATGACGACGAACGCGGCGCGCGATGCCGCACGATTCGCGGCCGTCAAGACCGGTGGCGGCACCATGCCGGGCGAGCCGACCGCGGTGACCACGGCCGACGTGCAAGAGGTTTGGCGCAGCGGCATGTTTAATGGCCAGTCCTATGGCACCGGCATGTGCGGCATGGAAAACCAGATCTCCGGCTACGTCGTCAACGTGTTCGCCGTGCCGGATGCGTCGCTGTATGCGTCCCCGCCGGACCTGACCGCCGCCGGCAAGCCGGCCTGGAACACGGCCACGTTCCATCAGCAAATCGCCGTTCAGGTGACCGGCAGCTATATGCCGGTTGTTCCGAACTTGCTTGGGTTGAATTCCAGCGTGCCATTCACCGTTACTGTGCTCATGGGGTCGGAAGCGAACTGACCGTCCCGTCAGGGAGAGAAGCACCATGCGTCTGCCACTGAAAAATAATCGTCGGGACGGGGCGGTGTTGCCCCTAGTCACCGTTTGCCTCGTTGCGTTGATGGCATTTGTTGCGCTTGCCATCGATATCGGCATGATGGCGGTCGCGCGGACGCAAGCCCAGTCCGCGGCGGACATCGGCGCTCTCGCCGGCGCCCGCACGTTGAACGGGCAGTCGGGCAACAACGTGACTGCCGCGATCGCGGAAGCCCGCGAAGCGGTGCAGAGCAATAGCATTCTCGCCAGTCAGATCACGGACACTCAGGTCGTCACCGTGCAGGCCGGCGTTTACAAGTACAACACGGCTGCGTTGCGCTTCCAGGCGGACTTCACCAACGCACCGACCGGTCTCGAAGCCTACGGCGCCATGCAAGTGCGCGTCTCCACAAGTCAAAACACCTACTTCGGCAAGGTGATGGGAGTCAGCGCCATGACCGTGGCGGCCGAAGCAACGGCCGTCCACCGCCCGCGCGACATCGCCATCAGCCTCGACTTCTCCGGCTCCATGAAGTTCTGTAGCGAGTTCAACTATCCTCCAATCTCTGGATCAACACCGGTGACGGGCGGCTTGAACCCGGATTCGGTATTTCCGCGCTTTGGCCCGTGGGTTA
>DATANR010000471.1:0-7703 GCA_036266155.1 Gemmataceae bacterium
TGCAGCGAATAACAGCTTTGGAGATAACTGGTTACGACTCGTTAACTGGACCGAAGTGCGCCAGTGGCAACTGTCAAATCGATCCCCGTCAGAATGCGACAGTCCCGTGGGCACCGCTGCCTTTCGATTCATTCGCGCGCCGCACACCCCCCTGAACGTATTTCTCATAATTTCGGACGTGCGTTGCCCAGCACCGGGGTAGACCCCCCGCGCGGGCTCGTGTTACCTTGCCGCCCATGTCGGAAGCGCAGACTCCCGTTGCCCGCCGTTTGCTCGTCGGGGCCGTCACCAACTGGCTTGCGTTCGCGGCTACGCTGCTCGTCGGCTTCTTTTTGACGCCGTACATGGTGCGGAAGCTCGGCGACGGCCCCTATGGCGTCTGGGCGTTCGTCGAATCGGTGCTCGCCTATTTCACGCTGTTCGATCTCGGCATTGCCGCGTGCGTGGTGCGCTTCGTCGCGCGTTTTCACACGACCGGCGACCGCGACGAACTGAACCGGCTCGTTTCCACCTGTCTTGCTCTCTTTGTCGGCCTCGGCTTGCTGATGTTTGCAACCGGCGGCAGCGTACTCCCACTTCTCTTGTCGTCATTGCAATCGGCGGGTGTGCCCGCGGATGAAGTGGTCGCGTTCGCCTTGCTCATGGTGGGCAATCTGGCGATCACCTTGCCGCTCAGCTTGTTCCCTTCGATCCTGGACGGGCTCGAACGATTCGCCCTCAAGAGTGCGGTACGCATTGGCGTGCTCAGTCTGCGCACGTTCGGCACGATTCTTCTTCTGCAACAGCGGCCATCGCTATTGATGCTCGGCATCCTGCTGACGGCCTGCAATCTGTTGGAGCACGCGTTGTTCGCGGGGCTGGCGTTGCGCGCGTTGCCCGGTCTGCAATTGCGTCGGCGCTTCGTGGATCGGGCGACGCTCAATCGCGTGAAGGGTTACAGTCTCAGTGCTTTTCTGGCGATGATCGCGGGCCGTGTCTGCGTGCAATCGGGTGTGTTGATCGTCGGCGCCTTCTTCGGCGCCGCGCCCGTGACGTACTTCGCCATCGCGTCGCGGCTAGTCGAGTTCGCCAAGGCTCTTCTGCGCTCCGCGACCAACACGCTGACGCCGGCGATCTCATCGCGTGAAGCTGCCGGCGACGTCGACGCGATCCGTCGCATGTTCCTGCGCGGCACGCGCTGGGTGCTCTATCTGATTTTGCCCGTGCAAATGGGGCTCATCGTCTTCGGCCGGCCCTTTCTGACGATTTGGCTCGGCGATCCGGCCTATGCGGAGAATTGCTATCCGGCGCTCGTGGCTCTGTCGTCGACATTGGCGCTGGTGGTCGCGCAATCGATCGCATCAAGAGTTCTTTATGGAATGGGCCGACTGCGGGTCTTTGCACGGATGACGATGGTTGAAGCGGCGGTCAATGTGGGCCTTGGCGGGGTATTGGCGCCACGATTCGGGCTCGTCGGCGTGGCAATTGGCGTGGCAATTCCAAACCTGCTGATGTGCGTGTGGGTGATCCAATACACGGCACGCGCGCTTGAAGTTCCGCGCAGACAGTACATCACCGAGGCATGGTTTCGCCCCGCGATTGCGGCAACGGTTCCGCTGGCTGTGTGGCTGTGTGCTGACATGACGCCAAGCGGATGGGTTAGCCTGATGTCGGCGATTGCGCTCGGGTTGGTTCCGTATGCGATGACCGTGTTCGTGATGGAAGGCCGCCGCCCTCGCTTCTGCTTCGGGCTCCGGCCTAGAGGAGTCGCTGGATCAACGCATGCAGTTCCGCGGGACTGACACCGCGGATCAGAAACTGCTTGTTCCGTTGCGTCGTCCCACTCGCCAACTCAACTTGCGACCTCTTCAGACCGAGCCAATCGCGCAACAATTCCGTGAGCGCCTGATTTGCTCGGCCATCTTCCGGCGGGGCCGTCACGGCAATTTTCAAAGCGCCGGCTTGCTCGCCCATGACGCCAGCCTTGCGGGCGCCGGGCTGAGCGCGGACGGCGAGCACGCAGCCTTCCGGATGCTCGGTGATCGCAATCACTTCTTGGTGGGTTCGTCGCGGACCAGAGTTACGGCCGTCGATTTGCCGACCACGATCTCGACTTCGCCGCGACTCTTGCCGCGTGTCACCGTGTACTTGCCGGCCGGCACGCCCGCGACCTTCACTTCCTTCTGGCCGGTTTTCACCTCGGCCGCGTTGAACATACCACGGAACCCCGTCCCCCCGGGTACATCAAGACCGACCGGACTCAGCGATAGAGGCCATTGGTTGCTGTCGTTCGCTTCCGCTTCCGGCAGCGTGACGACGACTTCTCCCGTCTTGCTTGGATCAATGGTCAGATCGACCTTGAGTTGGTCGCCAGCTTTGAGCGTTACCTTTTGCCATGCGGCTAGCACCTGGTTGCGCTTGGCGTAAACGAGATACTCGCCCGGCAATAGACGCGTGTGGCGGTAGGTCAGCAATCCCTTGTCGTCACTCGCGATGCTGGTGAGTTGCGGAGCAAAGGTTGTGGTCGTCGCGCCGCTGGCGCTGTCGTGACTGACATTCGTGCCAACCATGTTTGGGAGTTGTTTACTGCCGACGCCCGTCGCGACGAAGCCGACGGCAAAATTCTCCTTGGTCCATGGCCCGGTGACCGCAACTTGGCCATGGACATACGGGGCATCATCCGCTTCCAATGGATCGCTTCCGGTCTTCTGACGTGTCGCCGTGAAGCGTCCTTGCAAGTGTGTGTCCCCTTTGGCGTGCAGGTCAATCGATCCCTCGACGGCCGTCGATGATTCCTTGGTGATCTTGAGCGTGAGCGTGTAGTCCTTCTGCCAGATGATCCCGTTTTCGAACTTTCCTGAGGCAAACGAGATTATTGGGTTCTCGAACTTGTCGCCCTCGAACTTCCACTCCTTGCCTTCGAGCTTGCCCGCGGGCACGTCGAACCTGATTTCCATCTCGGGGATGAAGTCCTTGCCCTTGCGGAACGACAGCGAACGGCCTGCGAACACCACGTTGTCGGGCGTAAAATTCTTGCCCGCGATCTTGCCGGTGGCAGGCTGATCGATGACGGTTCCGCTCCGGCTGGCGGGATCGTGCTTTCCGTATTCCGTCGGCAGTTCCAGAACGGTTTCCTGCTTTTTCTGACACGCGCTCACGGCAAGCACCGCGGCGAGGAGCAGGCATCGAGAACGCATGATGAGTCTCCAGAGTTGGCTTATTTCTTGGCCGGAACGAGCGTCACCGCCACCGACTTGCCCGCCGTCACCTCGACTTCCGCTTCGTCGGTGCCGCGGATCGCGCGATACTTGCCCGCGGGGATGCCGGTAACCTTGATCGTCTTTTCGCCGGCTTTCACGGTGGCGATATTGAAGTAGTGTTCGCTGCCGACGCCCAGTTCGGGCAGGTCGGCCTTTAGCGGCACGAGCGATAGTGACGATTCAGCCGCGGCTTCGGGCAGCGTCACCTCGACATCTCCCAGCGTCGCCGGATCGATGGTGAAATCACTAGCCGGTAATTCGCCTTCCTTGATCTTCATTCGCTTCCACGCGGATATCACGCCACCACGACGAATGTAGACGAGGTAATCGCCGGGCGGCATATTGAGATGGCGATAGGAGATCACCTTGTTCGTATTCGCCAAGATCGATGATTGCCCCGGCGAGTTGCCGTCGAGCCGGCTGTAGCCGTCGTGCATCGTGTCGAGCGGAAATCCGGCCTCGTTCGAGAAAGGGATGCCATTAGCCCCGATGCCGGCGAACCCGGCCGCAAGTTGCTCTGTGGGCTTCAAGTCCTTGATCGAGATTTTGCCGTGCACGCAGGGCGCATCCTCCGGCCCCAGCGGAGCGGTCGGCGAGCGTTGGTACGTCGCCGTGAAGTTGCCGCGCAGTTCGGTACCGGCCGGCTTCTTGATGGTCAGCTCGATCTGGCCCTCGATCGACGCTCGTGCTTGCTTGTTGATCTTCAGCTTCATCGTGTAGTCCGCGATATCTTCGTGCTCGTTCTTGCTGAGGCGAAGCAACGTGATCGGCGCGTCTTCCGGCTTGCCGCCAAGCGACCATTCCTTGCCTTCGAGCTTCTCGCCTTCAGGACCTGGAATGAAGAATTGCAGCATGTCGTCGCCCGCCGCGATCGTCACGATGGTGCCGGCCGCGATGCCGTCGAAGCCTATTTTCTCCGGACGAAATGGCTTGCCGGCCAGCGTGCCGCTCAATGGCGTGGCCGCGGGAACGATCGCGGCGGGAGTTGTCGATGTCGTCGACGCCAGTGTCGAAGCTGTTGCCGGTACAACGGTCGATTCAGCGACGGGGACCGCCGACTCCGGCTTCTTGTCCTGGCAACCGAGCACGAGCACGAGCGGCAACATTCGACGCAAACGCATTACCTTCTCCAAGTCTCAAATCGTTCGGCGCAATCCACCGGGACCGATTGCTGGCGGCCGGGTGCGGAGTTGGGAATCCACCAGGAGTTGTAGCTGACCGCGCCAGTTGTGCCGCAACGACGCTTCCTGCAAACGATCCTGGCAGTCCACTGTGACCATGTTATCGGTCAAATCGAGGACACGCAGCGAAGCCATCATCATTGACGTCGTGAGCACCGAGGCCCCGCGGTCGCTGATTTGATTGTCGCGCAACAGCAGTGCGCTAAGCTGCGTGAGGTAAATCGACGAGGCCAGCGCCAGAAGGCCCGGGTCGCTGATGAAGTTCTTCTCGAGGTCGAGCGTCTGAACCGCACGTAAGGCCGGGCAATTGGCCAGCGCGGCGGCGCCGTTGATGCCCATCGCGACATTGCGCAGATTGATCACGTGATCACGCTCGGCCATGCGCGTGAAGACCACCGAATTGACGAAGCGAGCAGTGCCCACATCGCGGAGCCGGTTGCCTTGTAGCGACAGATGTTGGAGTCGCTCGACCAGTGCTGCTTCGAACAATGGCTGAAGGTCGGTGTCGGACAAGCCGTTGCCGCTGAGATCGAGATCGGTCAGGGCGGTCAAGTGCTCCGACTCGCCAAGCGCCCGAATGCCGATGACGCCGACGCCCGGATTGTCGTTTAGTCGAAGGGTCCGCAGCCCGCTGAACGCGGGCGAATCGGCGAGGGCCTTCAAACCATTGTCACCGAGATCAGTGAAGCCGAGGTCGAGAGCGTCGAGTCGTGTCAGGTGCGGCGACCGCGCAAGGAGCATCGGCCCCTCATCGCCGATCGCGTTGGCCGAAAGATCGAGTTCGCGCACGAAACGCAAGAGCGGCGAGTGCGTGACGGCCCGGAACTGCGCGCCGACTTCGAGAAAGCGGACCTTGCGAACGGGCGCACGCTCGAAGATCGCCGGGCCGTTCGTCAGGAATTGGTGCGCATCGACGGAAACGCTGTCGATCACGCCCCGATGGAAGGCACACTCCGTGACGAGGGGCCGCAAGTCGGCCGTCCACCGGGCCTCGTTCGCATCGGCGAGCTGGCGTTCGCGTTCGCGCAACTCTTGCCGTCGCGGGTCGTCCTCGGACAAGCCTTCGAGCGCACACTGAATCCGGATGAAGTCGGCCCGGTCCGATTCGCCATGCTCGTCGAGCCAGTCGGCAAAAATGAGCCGCGGCCCATCGTCATCCGGGACGCCGCGGATCGCATCGAAAAAGGCCCGCTCGTCGTCGGGGGGCATGGCGGCGTCCCCTAGCGCTCCCACCGGTCGCGGTCGTCGTAATCGTGGTCGTCTTGTTGACGTTGTCGGCCTTGGATCGAGCGCGCGAGTTGCAGGAGTTGCCAGTTCCGCATCGTGGCAAGGCCGATGAAGATCGCCAGCAAGTAGTTTGCCGGCAAACTGACGCCGCCGGGCAATGGGATCGGTTTCATCTGGTGCAGGTACAGCACGGCAAAAGTGTAGGCGATGTACGAAATGCCCATAGCGATGGAGATTGTGAGCGTCCAAATCAGGCCGTTGCGCGGTGAAACGACACTAAGTATTTCGAGCAGAACGCGGCCGCCGGGATATGGAAAGATTGGCAGCAATCCGATGATGCCCCAAAACAAAGAGACGACCCAAAGGATGATGTAAGCGAAGAAGACGTAATCATTAGTCTTGGACCAGTGGTACTCCTTTTCGGAGAACTCGATGATCGCGAACAGCAGAAAGCTGGATGCAGGCGCGGCCAAGGCAACCACAATTCGCTGGAGCGCCGTTGGCGGGGGAGATTCCGGGTAAATGCCGCCGCCAAGTTCCTGCAAGAGGACCGTGCTGCGAAGCCCATAGGAACGATAGACGAGCCCCTGGACGAACTCAGTAAACAGCAACGCGAAGAAAATGCAGGCCACGTCAATCGCAATGCCGATCGCGAGCACGACGAGGTTGTTGCCGACGACTTGCCAAACGAACACGCCGGAAAGCAAAGCGGAGATCAGAAAAAAAGACGGCAAAACGCGAAAAGTGATTCCAAAGATCTGCCATCGCAGTTCAAATCCCGTTTTCTCCGGTTGCTGGAACTCAATCACGTGGAACTCCGAAGTCTTGTTGGCGGTCGGCTTTTTCGATTGTAAGCCGCCGCGCAAGGTCGGACAATTCACCCGATGGACTGCCAGACCTTCCGCAACCATTTTCCCGTGACCACCCGGTGGGCGTTTCTCGACCATGCTGCGGTCGCGCCGCCGCCGGATGTGTGCGCGAACGCCGTCGCCGAGTGGGCCCACGACAAGGCGGTGAATGGCATCGCGTCATACCATCCGTGGGCCAATCGCGTCGAGGAATCGCGCCGTCGAGCTGGCCAGCTGCTGAACGCCGACCCGCTCGATATTTGCTTCGTCGGCAGCACGACGCACGGCATCGGCATCGTCGCCGAGGGTTTTCCGTGGAACCCGGGCGACAACGTTGTGATCGCGGCTGAGGAGTATCCGTCGAATCAGTACCCGTGGATGAACCTGCGCGATCGCGGTGTTGAGGCGCGTTCCGTGATCAGCCGTGGGAACCGCGTCGGTTTCGATGACGTCCGCAATGCACTGGATTCCCGCACGCGAGTGCTGGCGCTCAGTTCGGTCGAGTTCGGCAGCGGCTTTCGCAACGACCTGATGGCGCTTGGCGAACTCTGCCGATCGCGCGGCATCTTCTTCTTCGTTGACGCGATTCAAACGCTCGGGCTTTATCCCCTCGACGTACAGCAGACGCCGATCGACGCGCTTGCGGCCGACAGCCACAAGTGGATGCTCGGGCCGGAGGGGGCAGGCATTGCGTATATCCGCCGCGAATGGGTCGACCGGCTGCACGCGACCGGCGTCGGCTGGAACAGTGTGGTTCAGGCCGCGGATTTTTCCCACATTGAATTGAATCTGAAGCCAAACGCGGGCCGGTGGGAAGGCGGCACCATCAACGTCGGCGGCGTCGTCGGCATGGGCGAAAGCCTTCAGCTGTTGCACGACTTCGGCGTGAAGAATGTGCTCGACCGGGTGATCGAGTTGACGGAGCATCTGTGCGATCGAGCGCGTTCCGTCGGGGCCGAGGTCTTTAGCAGCCGCAAGTCGGGTGAGGAATCGGGGATCGTGTCGCTGCTGACGCCGGGCCGCGATCCGAAGGAGATCATGCGGCAATGCCGCACGGCCGGCATCATCATCAATGTGCGTGCCGGGCGCGTGCGCGTGAGCCCGCATGCGTATAACACGGTCGAGGAGATCGACCGGTTCGTGGATGTGTTAAAGGCGAGCGGAGCGGCTTCAGCCGCCCGATAATGACAAAGGCGAGCGGAGCGGGG
>DATANR010000472.1:0-1531 GCA_036266155.1 Gemmataceae bacterium
CCCCGCTCCGCTCGCCGAAGATAGGAATTGATCATGCACGATTTGCTTCAGGCCCAAACGCGTCGCACCTTCCTGCGCGATTCCTCCGTGGGGCTCGGCTCGTTGGCGCTCGCGTCGCTGTTGCACGCCGAGACACCGGTCGCTGACGCTCCCGGCTCGCCTGGGCCGTTGACGCCGCGGAAGCCGCATTTTCCGGGCAAGGCCAAGCGCGTCATTTATCTGCATCTCTCGGGCGCGCCGCCGCACCTGGACTTGTGGGACTATAAGCCTGAACTCGTCAAGCGCACAGGTCAAGCGTGTCCGGATGAATACTTGAAGGGAAAACGCTTTGCATTCACATCCGGCGTGCCGAAGCTACTGGGCACGCCGCGGACGTTCAAGAAGCACGGCAAGTCCGGCGTCGAGATGTCGGATGCGGTTCCGCATCTGCATGAGATGGCCGACGATCTGTGCGTCATCCGGTCGATGAACACGGACCAGTTCAATCATGCGCCCGCGGAACTGTTGCTCTACACCGGTTCGCCGCGTCCGGGCCGGCCCTCGATGGGCACGTGGGTGACCTATGGCCTCGGGACCGAGAACGAGAACCTGCCTGGCTTCGTCGTGCTGATCTCGAGCGGCGTGCAGCCGTCCGGCGGACAGGGGTGCTGGGGCAGCGGCTTCTTGCCGAGCGTTTATCAGGGCGTGCAGTGCCGATCGAAGGGCGACCCGGTTCTTTATGTGTCCGACCCGCCGGGCATGGATCGGGCGATGCGACGCAAGGGGCTCGATGCGCTCAAGGACTTGAACGAGCTGCAAGCGAAGGAGCTCGGCCACCCGGAGACGCTCACGCGCATCCAACAGTATGAACTCGCATTCCGCATGCAGATGTCCGTTCCCGAAGTGATGGACTTTTCCAAAGAAGACAAGAAGACCGTCGAGATGTATGGGGCGACGCCGGGAGGGGCGTCGTTCGCGAACAATTGCTTGCTCGCCCGCCGCTTGGTCGAGAAGGGCGTCCGCTACGTGCAGCTCTTCGACTGGGGTTGGGATTTCCACGGCACGGGCGCCGGCGAGGACATTCGTGACGGCCTGACGAAAAAGGCCGCGACGATCAGCCAGCCGGTCGCGGCGCTCATCAAGGATTTGAAGCGCACGGGCCTGTTCGATTCGACGCTCATCGTCCTCGGCGGCGAGTTCGGCCGCACGCCGTTCCGCGAAGGCCGCACGGCGGGCGGCACGACGCTGGGTCGCGATCACTATCCGGACGTCTATTCGCTGGTCATGGCCGGCGGCGGCATCAAGGGCGGCTACACGCATGGCGCGTCGGACGACCTCGGCTTCTCGGTCGCCGAGAAGAAGGTCCATATTCACGATTTGCAAGCGACGATGATGCACTGCCTCGGCTTCGACCACACGAAGCTGACGTTCCGCTTCCAGGGCCGCGACTATCGGCTGACCGACGTGCATGGCAATGTGGTGAAAGAGATCTTGGCGTAGACATGACAGGCGAGCGGAGCGGCGTAAGCCGCCCGATGATGACATTATCGGG